>NZ_AP025028.1:2325752-2657669 GCF_003114835.2 Leptospira kobayashii
CCAGTTTCGTTTCACGAGCTTGGATTTCGAACTCTTCAATGTGAATGGATGAAAATACGTCTTCTTTGATGATACGTTCCGAAATCAGAATCGCATCCTCAAAATTGTATCCTTCCCAAGGCATGAAAGCAACCAGAACGTTTCGTCCCAGCGCCAAATAACCTTCGTCAGTGGATGGACCGTTGGCAAGTACGGTTCCTTTTTGAAGGATGGCGCCGTATTCCCCTACTTTCTCACCTTTGATGATTTGACCTGCAATTGCAAATCCGGAAGGAACTTCTTGTCCTTCTTTCACAACAGGAGCATATTGCAATTCATCGGAGATGATCAAATCGTAAGGAACTTTTTCACCGTTGTTCAGTGTGATTTCAATTTTTTCCTTAGAAACTTTTGAAACTTTACCACCTTCCAGGTTGTGAAGCATGCTTACGTTCGGTTTTTGATTAAAACAAGTTCCTTGGTTGGTTTTCTTGAACTTAATCAAAGAATAATTTACTATTTCTTTGGAAGCGTCTTCTTTGATCCAAATTCCGGATGCGTCGACTTTGGAAACGACTCCGTCCTTTTTCGCAACGATACAAACTCCCGCGTCATAAGCTGCTCTGGATTCGATTCCTGTTCCCACAAAAGGTGCTTCTTCGATCAGAAGAGGTACAGCTTGACGTTGCATGTTAGAACCCATAAGCGCGCGGTTCGCATCGTCATGTTCCAGGAAAGGAATGAGTGCCGTAGATACGGACACTACTTGCAGAGGAGCCAAATCCATATATTGGATTTCGCTTGGGCTTCTGAAAGGGAAATCGCCTCTATGACGAGTGGAAATGAGTTTGGATTGGAATTCTCCTTTCTCATCCACAGCAGAAGAAGCTTGCGCCATGTAATGGTATTCTTCTTTATCAGCCGTTAAATACTCGATTTGTTTGATTACTTTTCCGTTTTTAACCACTCTATAAGGAGTTTCCAAGAATCCGTAATCGTTCACCCGGGCAAAACTCGACATGGAAAGAATGAGTCCGATGTTCGGGCCTTCCGGTGTTTCAATCGGGCACATTCTGCCGTAATGGGAATAATGAACGTCACGCACTTCAAATCCGGCGCGGTCACGAGAAAGACCACCAGGACCAAGAGCGTTTAATCTTCGTTTGTGGGTCAATTCCGCCAGAGGGTTTGTTTGATCCATAAACTGAGAAAGCTGCGATGATCCGAAAAATTCATTGATCACAGCTGTGATAGGTTTGATAGAAATCAAAAGTTGAGGAGTTTGTTGTTCCGGTTCTTGAACCGTCATTCTCTCTTTGATCACTCTTTCCACTCTGGAAAAACCGAGTTTCAACTGGTTGGAGATAAGTTCTCCCACAGAACGAATCCTTCTGTTTCCCAAGTGGTCAATATCATCCGGATAAAAGTTTTCCGCATCAGACATAAGCATCACAAGATAACGAACCGTTTCTATGATGTCTTCTTTACGAAGAACTCTATCTTCCACTTTATTGAAATCTTTCGGATTGTTGAATTCGAATTTGCTATTGATTTTGTAACGACCGACGATTCCCAAATCAAAAGTTTTAGGAGAAAAGAAAAGTCTCTTTAACTCGGACTCCGCATTTTCAATCGTAGACGGTTCGCCCGGACGCATAATTGTGTGAAATTTTTTGATCGCGTCTTCGTAATCGTTCACTCCGTCTTTTTCAAGACAGTTGATGAGAACAGGATTGTCTTTTCCTTTCGGAAATTCGATGACATCCACTTCTTTCACTTTCATCTCACGAAGGATGGAAATATTATCTTCGTTGATTTTGGAACCGGCATCGAGCATTACCTCGCCTGTTTCCATGTTGATGATATCTGCAATCGTTCTTCTTCCGATGAGTCTTTTGAGTTCTTTCGGACCCGCACCTGCGATCTTCATTTTGGAAGAACCGTAGAACAAACGTAATACTTCTTCGTTTGTTCCCATTCCCATGGACTTCACAAGAAGTGTAGCCGGGAATTTTTTCTTACGATCGATTTTGGCAACAAGTATACCCTTATTGTCCATTTCAAATTCAAGCCAGGATCCTCGGTAAGGAATCACTCGTGCTGAAAATGTATCTCTTGCTTGGTCGTAAGAAAAGAAAATACCGGGAGATCTGTGCAATTGACTTACCACAACGCGCTCAGCGCCATTGATGATAAAAGTCCCGTGGTCGGTCATAATAGGAAGGTCTCCCATATAAACCACTTGCTCTCTGATCTCACCCGTTTCTTTGATAATTAATCGTATAACTGCTTTTAACGGAGCGGCATAAGAGGAATCTGTATCTTTGGATTCTTGAGGGTTTCTTTTTGCATCCCCCAAAATATAATGACCGTATTCCATGACCATGTCATTGTTTGGGCTTTCAATAGGAAAGGATTCACGAAATACAGCTTCCAAGCCTTGGTTGGCTCGTTTGGTTGGATCTTTGGCTTCTGCCTGTAAAAACCAATCAAAGGATTTTTTCTGTACATAAATTAGATTCGGAAGTAAATTGAGGTCGGTAATTTTACCGAAATTTACCCGCTTTCTAGATTGTATCCGGGTATTCATGGAACATTCTCCCTAGGAACGACAAAAGTATAGGTGTAAAAATAAATAACAAAATAGAGGTGGGAAAGCCTACGGCCTCCCTGCCTCTATCAATTTGAAGAAAGGGGATGGAATATCCTGCAAGCTGGTGATTAACCGGCAGCAGCAACTTCTACTTGAGCCCCAGCACCTTCGAGTTTTTTCTTAAGATCAGCAGCCTCATCTTTAGAAACGCCCTCTTTCACTGGTTTTCCGCCAGCTTCAACAAGAGTTTTAGCGTCAGCTAAACCAAGACCAGTGATTTCTCTTACGAGTTTAATCACGTCGATTTTTTTATCTCCGTGTGCTTTCAAGATTACATTGAAAGTTGCAGGTTCTTCAGCGGCAGCCGCAGCTCCACCACCCGCAACAGCAGCAACCGCAACAGGTGCAGCAGCAGAAATCCCGAATTTGTCCTCCATCTTTTTCACGAGTTCAGCAGCCTGAACCAGTGTAAGACTTCCAATTTGTTCTAATAGCGCGTCAACAGCCATCCTATATTCTCCTTAAACTAAATCACTATTCAATTGTTGTAAAATTAACCGTTTTTCTCACCAACTGCGTTGATAGCTCTTGCGAGGCTTGCCATAATTTGGTTTACCCCGGAAGCAATCTGCGTTGCAGGTGCGTTTAGACCGCGAGCCACTTGAGAAAGAAGCTCTTGCTTGGAAGGAAGACCGGCAATTGCCTCCACTCCAGTTTTGTCTAAAACTTGGCCATCCATAAAGCCGGTTTTCACTTCTAATTCTTTTTTGTCTTTTGCGAAGTCTTTGCAAACTTTCGCAACAGCAGGAAGAGACTCAGTTGAAAAAATCGCCGCGAGCGGCCCTTTATAAATATCACCAAATTCGATTGTTTTGTCTTTGTGAGCGGAAGACTCTTTCAGAGCACGAAGGAAAAGATTGTTTTTAATCACCTTCATAGTCGAACCTTCTTTACGAAGTTTCGCTCTCAAATTCGTCATGTCTTCTACCGTCAAACCACTGTAAGAAGCCAAAATAAAATTCGGTCCTTTTTCCAGTTTTTCTTTTAAATCCGCTACTGCTTCTATTTTTGCTGCGTTTGCCATTTTAATACTCGTTATATATTAGCGTTTACTAATTCTTTCACATCAACCTTTACACCGATTCCCATAGTAGCGGAAACGGAAAAGGAACGAAGATAATCACCCTTTGCATCGGATGGTTTGTCTTTCATAAGAGTGGCAACGACTGCATTGATATTATCCTGAAGTTTGTCATCAGGGAAGGAAACTTTTCCAACACCTAAGTGAACCACTCCCCCTTTGTCCGGGCGATACTCAATACGTCCTGCTTTTAGTTCTTTTACAGCGCGTGTAACATCCGTAGTTACCGTTCCTGCTTTCGGTTTCGGCATAAGACCTTTACGTCCGAGAACAGGTCCTAGCTTACCTACTTCCTTCATCATATCAGGAGTAGCAACGCAGGCGTCAAAATCAGTCCATCCACCGGCAACTTTTTCAATCAGATCCATGTCGCCAACAAAGTCAGCACCAGCGGCACGAGCTTCGTTTTGTTTGTCTCCTTTGCAGAAAACCAAAACTTTGATCGTCTTACCGGTTCCATGCGGAAGAGAAATAGTTCCTCTTACGTTTTGAAGGGATTTATAATTGATTTTAGTCGAAATTTCCAATGTTCCGTCGAACTTGGAATAAGAAACACTCTTCGCAAGACTCACTGCCTCAGGAAGTGCATAAGCCTTTACGCGATCGACTTTTTCTTTCAGTTGAATGTATTTTTTACCGTGTTTCATTTTATGATTACCAGAATCCTTAGAGCTCTACGTTTACGCCCATAGAACGGCATGTTCCTGCAATGATTTGCACGGCTGCGTTCAGGTCGTTTGCGTTTAGATCTTCCATTTTTGTTTTAGCAATTTCTTCTAATTGTGCGCGTTTGATGGTTCCCACCTTCACTAAGTGAGGTGTTGCGGAACCGGACGGAATTCCCAATGTTTTGAGAACTAATAACGCCGCTGGAGGTGATTTTGTAACAAAAGTAAAACTTCTATCTGTATATACCGTGATAACAACGGGAAGCTTAAGTCCGATTTGAGCTTTGGTTCTTTCATTGAATTGTTTGCAAAATTCCATGATATTCAAACCAGCTTGTCCAAGTGCGGGACCAACTGGAGGAGCTGGGTTTGCTTTTCCTGCTTCCACTTGGAGTTTAATTTGTTTTACTACTTTTTTTGCAGCCATCTCGCTAAAAATCCTTAATTAACAACTATCTATTACGGTTCTGATTTCACTTGCAAATAGTCGAGTTCTACAGGAGTTGAACGCCCGAAGATCTCTACTCTTACACGTAATCTTCCCTTATCAGGAAAAATTTCATCCACAAGCCCACTGAAATTGGCAAACGGACCATCGATGATTTTTAAAGTTTCACCAACTTTGAAAAGGAAACGAGGACGGGAGACTTCTTCCGATTCCACATCCCCTACATCACTGAATAGATTTTTGATCTCATCCAAAGACAGAGGTTCAGGACCCTTTCCTTTTCCGCCAACAAACGTTGAAACGGACGGAAGATTTTGAATTTTGAATCTCAAATCATCCGTCATATTCATTTCAACTAACACGTAACCAGGCATAAGCTTTTTCTTGGTTACTTTCTTTTTACCGTTCTTCATCTCAGCAACATCCATAGAAGGAATCTTTACTGAGAAAATCTGATCCTCCAACTTCTGTTGTTGAACCATTTTTTCAATATTGGTTTTGACCTTATTCTCATGACCTGAATAGGTCTGAAGGACATACCATTTTTTTTCCGCAGACTCGCTCATTGGTGACTGAATCCCGTTCCCTACGCCGCTACCGACCAAAACCATTTCAAAAGTTTTAGAAAAAGATAATCTGATGTAGATAAAAATACTGAAAATATAATAACTGTTACAAGGACTACAATTGTAGAACTAACCACTTCTTGGCGAGTTGGCCAATGAACTTTTTCTAGTTCCGCTTTGCATTCTTGAATGAAACTTGTAGCTTTCATCGTGATCCTAAAATTCTCTTTTTCTTTGAAATTCCGTCGTTCTTTGGCAGGGCTGGAGAGAATCGAACTCCCACCAAGGACTTTGGAGATCCTAGTTCTACCACTAAACTACAGCCCTATTACAAGCCCTCTACCAGGCTTGAACTGGTGACCCCTTCCTTACCATGGAAGTGCTCTACCACTGAGCTAAGAGGGCAATTTCTAATTCCCGCCCAAAGCGCAGAGCTCCCAAGCAGGGCTAGGTTTTTTACACTATTTTAAATGAGCCTGTTTGGTCAATGGAAATTGCTTTTATTTCCAATAGAATGCTAAATTTTAGGAAATCGTGAGCGAATTTCCCTTAAACTCAGTTTTAAGGATTGCAAGTTCGATAATCATAATGCATCCCATAGATATTTGAGCAGGATTTCCTAGTGGCAAAACCCTTTTTAGAATTAGAAGCACAGATCCCGGAATTGGTAAAGGCAAATTCCAAAATTTCTGTCCGTTCCTCGCGGATGAACCGCCAACTGGAGCAATACGTTCTCGCCCTACTCACCAAAATCCTGGTAGAAATGGGCCAGGAGCGGTTTATCGAGATGCTCTACACCATTACCAAAGAACTTACCATCAATGGAATCAAAGCCAACCAGAAGCGTGTTTTCTTTGAAGATGAGGGTCTGGACATCACAAACACAGAAGACTACGAAAAAGGGATCAAAGACTATTCCAAAAAGTTCTCGGAAAAAATGGCGGACCAATACGGAAGACGTTGCCTTGCCCGAGGAGTCTACATTCATCTGAAATTCAATTATTGCAAAGACGGACTGATGGTCGAAGTCACAAACAACACCCCTGTTATAAAAGCCGAAGAGACCAGAATGCGTGAAAAAATGAAAAAGTCCATGGGATACAATGATATCGCAGAGTTCTATATGGACAATATGGACAATACGGAAGGCGCAGGTCTTGGAATTGCACTGATTATGATTCTTTTGAAAAACGAAGGAGTCGATCCGAATCTATTTAGAATCATCACCTATCCGGACAAGACAATCGCCCGGGTGGAGATTCCGTTTACAGAAAACTATGTTTCCATTCGCAGCGGAGAACTTGCCGACCTGAACTAAGGGGAACTTCGCCGCGGGAAAAGCGGTTCATCCTTACTAATGGGATTCTGGTATCCCCTGATGATTTTTTGAATATTGATTATCGCTGTATTGGATTTTATTCTGGTATCCCCGCCCTAGTTTGGGTGGGGAACTACACCCGCCACCCAATGCGTCCTACTTACCACACCGCCTTTTCGTTGTAAATCGAAGAGGGATTTAAAAAAAATTTTATTCAAATAAGTTCGCCTTTTTGCCCTCGACGTTTCCGGACGGGCTTTCTATTTTGGAGGGCATGGAATTAAAAGGTTTAAGTGTTTTAGTAACCGGTTCTGCCGGTGGACTTGGAAAATCAATGGCGCATCGTTTGGGAAAACAAGGCGCCAAAATTATATTATCCGACATTCAAAAAGAAAAACTGGATGCAACCGTTTCTGAATTTCAAAAAGAAGGAATCGAAACGATCGGTATTGTTGCCAATGTGGCAAGAGAAGAAGATAGCGTGCGTTTGATTGCAGAGTCTGTTTCTAAATTCGGAACATTGGACGTAGCTATTTTGAATGCAGGGATCTTACGCGACGGATTACTCATTCGAGTCGACAAAGAAACGGGCAAAGTCAAAGCAAAGATGGGAATCGACCAATGGCAATCCGTCATTGATGTCAACTTAACAGGTGTTTTTTTAACAGCAAGAGAAGCGGCGGCTCATATGGCTGAACAAAAGAAAGGAGTGATCATTCCTATCGCTTCGATTGCAATGCATGGCAACTCAGGTCAGACCAATTATAGTGCAGCAAAAGCAGGTGTCGCAGCAATGACTGTAACATGGTCGAAAGAACTTTCCCGTTTCGGAATCAGAGTAGCTGGAATTGCACCCGGCTTTATCGGCACGGAAATGGTTTTAAAAGATATGAATCCGGAAGCTTTGGAAAAATGGAAATCAGTGATCCCGATCGGAAGACTGGGAGAACCAGATGAAATTGCACAAACAGCTCAATTTATCATCGAAAACGATTTAGTCACCGGTGTTGTTTTGGAAATTTCCGGCGGTGTTAGGATTTAACATATTCTATATTAGAAATTATGATTCTACTCACAAAGATAACATTTTAGTTTGGGATTTGTACGATTTATACTTAATTTAGTAAATTTTTTTCCAAACTAAAAAAAAATGCGTAGTCCCTTTGCGGGTATATTCGTCATAAGAGAATATTGGAATTCGCCAAAGATGAAAATAAAAACAGAATTAACAAAACAACAATTGGATCTTGCTATCAAGGGGATCCAAGGTATCGCTCACCCCATACGACTTCTTATCCTTTACACACTTGCAAAGGAAGAAAAGTCAGTGGGTCAACTTGTAGAATTGTTAGGGACAAGCCAATCAGCTGCGTCTCAACACCTAAGCAAAATGAAAAACAATGGAATTTTGGACTCAAGAAAGTCTTCAAACCAAGTTTATTATTCTTTGAAAGACCCTAAGTTCAAAGAATTAATCAACACCATTGTGAAGATTTACAAAAAATAAAAAACTCATTCCGGTCCTTCTTTTCCGAGAAGGACCATGTAATCCGCAACAGCATCCCTCAAACTAGTAAAACCTTGATCATAACCGGTACTCATCAATTTATTAGTGTTGGCGCAAGTATAGTATTGGTATTTTGCCTTTAATGTTTCGGGCATATCCACATATTCGATTTGAATCGGTTTTCCCATAGCTCCGAAAAGAGCTGCGGCCAAATCATTCCAGGTTTCCGCGATCCCTCTTCCCAAATTATAAATCCCTGTTTTCCTTTCCCATAACAGGTATAAAGTGATCTTACTTGCGTCTTTTACATATAGGAAATCTCTTTTTTGTTCACCGTCTTTGTATTCGGGCTTATAAGATTTGAAAAGATTCAACTTTCCCGTATTTTTAATTTGCTCGTAACCTTTCAATACTAGGCTACGCATATCGCCTTTATGTTCTTCACCGAAACCGAATACATTGAAGTATTTTATCCCGGTAATCTCGTCGATAAGCCCCGTTCTCTGTGCATATAAATCGAACAGGTGTTTGGAATAACCGTACATATTCAAAGGTTTTAAAAATTCCAAAGAAATGACTTCATCATAGCCGTATTCCCCATCGCCGTACGTCGCCGCACTGGATGCATAGACAAAAGAGGTTTTATTTTTAACTGCAATATGTGCCAGATCTTTCGTAAAAGTATAATTGTTATGGATCAGATACGTTGAATCCTTTTCCGTTGTGGCGGAACAAGCGCCCAAATGAATGATATGGGATATGTTTTTGAAAAAATCCTTAGGATCGTTTATATATTTCTGCAAAGTATCTTTTTCAATATAGTCAAGATATTGATTTCGTCTCAGGTTTTTCCATTTTTCGGAAGTTCCCAAATGATCGCAAACAATGATGTCGTATATACCTTGTTCGTTTAAGTCTTGGATGACTTGGGAGCCGATGAGACCTGCTCCGCCGGTAACTAATATTTTATTTCTTTTCATATATCAGGAATTAGATTTTGAGATTTGATTTTGTTGTACATTTCCATGAACTTTTGGTTGGGAACTTTTCCTTCCGGATCACGTGCCAAATCGGGTTTGATTCTTTCCACAAAGAACATATCGATTGTACCTTTGTTTTTTGCTTCAACTTTTCCACGATACTCGCAGTCGAAAAAATCTTTTACCAATTCGTAAGTTGCGCGGGAAATATTGACCTTCCCTACTTCGCCGGAAGATTCCATTCGACTTGCAACGTTAACAGTATCTCCCCACATATCGTAAGCGAATTTTTTATTTCCAATCACACCCGCGACTACAGGTCCGGAATGAATTCCGATTCTAAGTTCCCAATAAGGAAGTCCTTGGTTGATTCGAATGGACTTGGTAGTATCCATAAAATCCTTAATCTCAAGAGCTGCGCGAACCGTATCAATCGGATGTGTGGAATTGGTTTCAGGAAGTCCGCCTGCCGCCATGTAAGAATCACCGATTGTTTTTAACTTTTCCAAATTGTACATTTCGGTGATTGCATCAAACTGCGCAAAACATAAATCCAATTGTTCCACTAGTTCTTTGGGAGAAAGAAACTCAGCCACATCGGTAAAACCTTTGAAATCGGTGAATAATACCGAGACACTGGAAAAAGATTCAGGTTCGTCGTATCCTTGGTGCTTCAAACGATCTGCGATTTTAATCGGTAGAATATTTTTCAACAATCGTTCCGACTCATCCAAACTTTTTTCCAAGGCTTGCGCTTTTTGAGTGATCTCGATTTGGGCCGCCATAAGTTCCTTATTTTGTTTGATCGTATTTTCATAAATGGAAAGAAGCATCTGCAAAATATGCATCTTATCCGCAGTGATTTGATATTCCTTGCCGGCATAATTGACGTTAACCGGTGCTTCGTCTTCCGAATCCCCGATCGGATTGTTCAATAAGGCATTGATTCTGTACATCAAAAATGTTTCTTCGTAAGGTTTGGTGACATATCCGTTGGCACCTACTTCGATTCCCCGAATGATATCTTCCGGATCGGAAAGAGAGGAACAAATGATCAAAGGGATTTTTTTATCTTCCGGATGGGATTTGACCGCTTGGCAAAATTCGAATCCGTCCATCTCGGGCATTTCCACATCCGTGATGATCAAATCAGGTTTGAATGTTTCCAAAAGATGTAACGCTTCTTTTCCGTTTTTACCCCAAACCGTAGTGAAACCTTGTGCTGTTAATAATCGTTTTAATACGACGCCTTGTATGGAGTTGTCTTCTGCAAATAAAATCTTTTTAGACATGGCATAACTCCAATATCCTACGTGTGATCTGATTCAATGGTAGAATTTCCTTCGTAGCACCTATTTCCGAAGCGACTCTAGGCATTCCGTATACTACGGAACTGGATTCATCCTGGGCAATCGTATAACCGCCGTGATCTTTTATCTCTTTCAATCCTTGTGCTCCGTCATCCCCCATCCCGGTCAATAAAACACCTAACACCTGATTCTGGAATGATTTGGAAGCGGATTTGAATAAAACATCAACAGAAGGCCTATGCCCTTTGATGGTAGGATCTTGATTGACATATAAATGATCGGAATCAATTACCAGATGGTGATCATCCAAAGGAAAGTATATCTTTCCCTTTTCCAAACTGATCGTTTCCTTTACAATTTCGACTTTCAACTTTGAAATTTGTTTCAACCAATCCACCAGACTTTCGGAAAATCCGGTGCTTATGTGTTGAATGCACACAATCGGTAATGGAAATCCCGCAGGTATATCCTTTAGGATTTCCAAATATGCTTGAGGACCACCGGTGGATGCGCCGATCACAAGTAATTTGAATTTTTGGTTAAGATCGAATGCGGCCGGACGGGAAGCGGCGATTAGATCATCCGGTTTTCTTTTTTTAAAGACAACCACTCCGCTTAGTATTTTGACTCTGCGACCCAATTCCTCGGCGAGCAAAGATATATCACCGCCTACTTTAGGTTTAGGTAATACTTCCACTGCACCTAACTGCAACACTTTGAATATATTCATTTCGTCTTCTTTTTGAACCAAGTCGGAGATGATCAGGATCGGCTTCGGATTTTCTTCCATAACGATCTTTGTAAATTCAAATCCGTCCATCACTGGCATGTTCAAATCACATATGATTACATCCGGATTGGCGGAATGAACGAATTGAATCCCTTCTTTTCCATTGGAAGCTGTTGCTACGACTTCAATCCCTCCCACGGAAGAAAGTGCTTTTTTATAAGCGGCTTGGATGAGGGGATTGTCTTCGACTATTAATACTTTGATGGTTTCAGTCATTTAATTATTCTGCGAGTAGTCTTTCTACTGTATGTAAAAGCACGTTTTGATCAAACTGGGATTTAATTAAATAGCTATTGGCACCGGCATCCTTCCCTTTTTGAATTTGTTCCTCGGAACCGAGGCTGGTCAAAACAATGATAGGAGTATCTTTTGTATCTCTTATATTTCTGACAAGAGTGATTCCGTCTTTTCTGGGCATCTCCACGTCGGTAATGACCAGAGAAAAATCCGATTTTTGGAATTTTTCAAATGCATCCTGCCCATCCACCGCAGTGACAACCTGGTATCCGTTCTCTTCCAAAATCCTTTGTACTTGCGCTCTTGTAATTAAACTGTCTTCGGCTACCAAAATGGTTTTTACCGTTTTTACTTGCGTTTCATCAAAAACTCGGGAATGATCCGTTGATTTGCCTTTTACATCAATCATCAGTTCGGGAACCTGAATCATATAACATATCTCACCTGACTCAAGTATGGTGGTTCCAGCAAGCTTAGGAACATTTTCCAGAATTCCTGTAAACGGTTTCAAAAGAATTTCCTGTTTATCCAAAATAGAGTCTATGATAATCGCAAGTTTTTCCCCGTTATAACGAAGAACCATGCAGGATAGATTTTTGCCCGATTTGGAATTTGTTTCTTTGGGATATCGCAAAGGAAGATAATCATTCAGATAAACCAATCGGATCGGTTCCTCTCCGAGCGAGATTGCAGGTTTTCCTTCTACGGATAAAATTTGTTCCGGTTTGATAAATAAACTTTGGTCAATGTGTTCGGTTGGAATTCCGTATTTCCATCCGTTCAGATGGATGATTAAAACATGATTTGTGCTGAAATTGATCGGAAGTTTTAATGTAAACTTGGTTCCCAAATGAAGTGTGGAATCAATCGTGATGGATCCTTTGAATTTTTCCACAAAGGATTTAACCACATCCATTCCCACTCCACGCCCGGAAACATTCGTTACTTGCTCTCTCGTGGAAAAACCGGGATGAAAGATAATTTCCTGTATTTCGGATTCGGAAAAAGAATTCACTTCCTCTTCCGTATAAATTTCTTTTTGAACTGCACGAGCTTTGATCTTAGCCAGATCCAAACCGCGACCGTCATCCTCAATTTCTATCCAAATCGCGTTATTGATTTGCTTACCTCCCACTCTGATGCGGGCGGGGTTAGGCTTGTTTTCCTTTTCTCTTTCTTCTCTTGTTTCAATTCCATGATCCAAAGAATTTCTGAGTAGATGCATCAAAGGATCTTTCAATTCTTCAATGACCAATTTGTCCGCAGTGACATTTCCACCTTCAAGAGTCAGATAAACTTCCTTACCCAATTCACGACTCATATCCCGAACGGTTCTGGGAAAAATATCAAACACGGAGGAAAGAGGAAGAAGCCGTACATTCTGTATCCCCTCTTCCATTTTTTGTGCAATCAAATCGAGTTTTGCGGAATCTTGGATCGATTTTACTTTTAGGGAAGAAAGTTTTTGGGTAAACCCGTCCCATTTTCTTTTCTCATCCGCATGAAGAGACCGGATGGCTTCTAAAAAACTGGGAGGGAGTTGGAAATGTTTTGCATATCTTTCCCATTCCGAAAATAATTTCTTCTTATCGTTCCATTGTTTCGTCTGATCTTCCGCAAGAAAAAGCAAATCGAATATCTCAGTGGCTCTTTTTTGGATTCGGTTCTTGCTAACTGTAAGTTCCCCCGCATAACCGAGTAAAGAATCCAATTTGACCGGATCCACACGCATTGTATCGATTTTGAATTTGCTAGGTTCCGCTTTTTTAACAGGTGGTTTGGTATCTTTTTTTTCGGACTCCTTAGCATCGGAATTTTTTTCCGAGGGAGGTTCGTTCTTCAATACGGGAGCAACTTCTTTATGAGAAGCCGTATCGGCCACGGCACGTGCCGAAGATTGCACGGAGGAAACGGCAAGTTGTTCCGTACCATTCAGGATGGCAATCGTCTTTGCCAAATCGACATCGGCTTTTTTTCCAGTTACGGCTTCTTCCACAAGAAGCTTCAACATATCCAATGCATAATAAATCCGATCCGCATCACTTGCACGATATTCCGTAAGACCTTTGGTAAGCTTACCAAGTTGGTCTTCCATAACATGTGTGATTCCTTCGATTTCTTTCAGGCCTAGTAGCCCCGCAGCACCTTTCATGCTATGGGCTTCCCTGAAGATGGTTTTTAATACATCTGCGTTTTTGGGATCAGATTCGAGTTCTAAAATACCAGATTCTATTTTCTGAATATGTTCATCACTATCAATCTGAAAGAGTTCGCGAAACTCCGCATCTTCGATCATCATATAATTGTTGTTTTGTTACCATCGACCGTATGTTTCAGACTTAAAGTTGCTTCTTTCACTTGTTGGATTCCCTGTTTCGTTTGGGTAATTCCAGTTGAAGTTTCCTGCGAGCCGCGATTCAGACTGGTCATGGCCTGCACAACTTCGTTGATCGCAATTGATTGTTGTTTTACATTCAAAGTGATCTGTTCCGTGCTTGTAAACACCCCGTTGATGGATTGGTATACTCCGTCAAACGCGCGTACAACTTCCTGCCCGAGCGTTGCCGATCGATCCACTTTTTTATTGCCCTCTTCCGCCGCCATTACGGTGGAATCTGTCGCCTTTTTGATTTCGGAAAGTATATCTTGGATTTTTTCCGCCGATCTTTTCGATTCGTCAGCGAGTTTGCGAATTTCACCCGCCACAACGGCAAAACCTTTTCCATATTCTCCCGCCCTCGCAGCTTCGACAGCGGCATTCAATGCGAGCATATTGGTTTGGTTGGCGATATCGGAAACAAGTCCGATGATATTTCCGATTTGATTGTTTTTCTCAGATAATTGAAGGATCTGATCGCTAATGACAAGAACCTTGTCTTTCAGATCTTCCATCGAATGAACCATCTCTGTGATTTTATGAGTTCCGTCTTTTGCGGATTCCTGCGCATCTCTTGATTTTTCCGAAACCGTTTGCGACTGTTCTGCGGTGTGTTTTGCACTGGAACCGAGTTCCGCCATCGTAGTACTTGTTTGGTTGACGGATGCGGATTGCATCTGTGCCGTTTTCTCCTGTTGTTCGATGGTTGCGGCGATTTCCCGTGTAGAAGAAGAAAGGATGGTTACTGCCTGAACGATAGGATTGGAAATGGCGCGCGATACGAAAAATGTAATTGCTACGATGACTCCGATCAAAATCAAAAAGGCGGAAAGTATTTTCACTTTGATCTCTTTCAATAATACCAGGGCTGCATCTGCTTCGTATTCGGAAATCAAAGCATACTTTGTTCCCATAATTTCGATCGGCATATAGGAAGTGAATACTTCTTCACCACGATAATTCAATGTTTGTTTAACACCGATTTGGTCACTGAATGCCAAATCGACCACGGGAGAATCATTCCTTTTTCTTAAGATGAATTCCTCATTCGGATATCTGTAATCGTAAGTTCTGAATAATTTATCTTTGCCTACCAGATAAACCGCTCCGTTCTGTCCGAGAAAACTATCTTTCATGGACTCGTTGATTTCATCGATCGGCATTTGTGCCATCAGCACCGCTTCCGTTTTACCGTTAATCACGATGGGCATGGCAATGAAAGAAGCGGGATCTCCATTGGAAGGAGCATAGTTTTCAAAATCAACATACAGTACTTCACCCGGATCATTCGATGTGCGCGCTTTACGGAAGAGTCTTCCTATGTTCGTGTCTTTGTATTTTCCTTCCAAAAGATTGGTAGCGTAATCGTTTTCTTTAAAAACGGTATATAATAAAGTTCCGTCATTATCCACGATGAAGAGGTCGTAAAAGTATTTTTGTTTGATATAACTTCTGAAGAACGATTGGAACTTTTTGTGGACCCTACTGTATTCCGATCCGTCCAAAGCATCTTCCAATTGGTCTTTTTTCCCGATAGGATTCGGGTTTTGATAAATATATTTTTCCTGTAAGTAAGCTTCCGCACCTGCGCGGGAAGATTGTGCGCGAAGAATTTGATACGCAGCTTTAAATTCGTTATAAGCAATGATGATATCCAGTGAGCCGTCAAATGCAGTCAGATCCGATCTTTTGTTTTTAAAATAAGTCTCAATCTGAAGTTTTTTCGCTTCCCTGATACTGTTCATTTGGAGTTCGAAGTTTTCTACGATTGCGTTTTTTGCAATATAGAGATACATGAAAGACAAACTAACAGAAACGAGAACCACGGAACCTATGGAAAAAATAAGCAACCGTATCTTTAGGCTGAAACCTTGCAATCTTCTCTTTAGTAAATTTCCATCCATACGCGTCCCTGCCCTAACTTAATTCTTGTTTTATTTTTTTTAATATGGTGGGGATACTCAACAGATTGATAAATCCGTCCCCGTGTCGGTAGGAAGATTCCAATACCCCGCCATAATCTTTCGTTCCAAGAGGAGGAGTCCTCTTTTCATCTTCTTTCTTATAAACAACATCCACCAATTCATCCACAAGTAGTCCGAATTGACTGGTTTCCGATTTAATAATTACCACTTTCCCGAATCCGAAAGGTCTTTTGATTTGGTTTCCCAAAATTTCATCCAAACCCAGAACGGGCAAAACTTCGCCTCTTAAGTTCATGCATCCTTTCAATACGGGAGACATTCCAGGAACAGGCGTTAAATGACTTGGATCGGAAAATTCCAAAACCGAATCCAATGAAATTCCATAACTCTCATCAGCCACTTTTACAATGGAGATCGGCTCCAAACCGCCATGATCCACCGGAGTCACTGAGTCGGAATAGGAAATGGCCCGAAATTCCAATTCACTGACTTCATCATCCTCAATTTGTCCGTAGGTTTCTTCAAACCAAGCCAGCTTGGATCTTTCTTCACCTTTGATAAAAAACTCATCCCAAGACTTTTCAGGCTCTGGATCTCCGTCTTCCTCTTCCGATCCATCTTCGGTCAGGTCAAAATTCTTTCTGCCGCCTGGGTGGAAATGATCCACATCCAGCAAGGTCACCACTTTATTTTTCCAAACCCTTTCTTCCCAAACTCCGCTGGAATCCGAATCCGATTTTCTTTTAGGATTTTCCCAAGAGATCACTTCGGATACTTTTGCAATAGGAATGGCTGTGCCTGAATTCAATAATAATAATTGATACGAACTTTCGTAAGGTGAAGGTTTCGTTCCCCAATAAAAAAACGGATCAAAGACCGGAACGATTTCTCCCCGCAAAGGGAATGTGGCGAAAAATCCGGTTCCTCCCATCGTAGTAGGAGTCAGAGGGAGTAACCATAAAATCTCTTTTACAACTTGCGCTTCCACCGCAAATTGTCTGTCTCGCATTTCGAATAAAAGCCAGTCTGAGATTTCAGTCATAATTTTTAAAGAGAGTGGTTCAAAAATTCATCCCATTCCGAGACCCAATTCCCACTCTTCTTTATAAAATCGACCCGAGTAGGGTCATTCTTGAGGACAGTCTGCGCTTGTGCCTGATAAGACCTCGCGGTTTTGCGATCTCCCTTTTCCCAAAAGTAATTCGCCAGCTCATAATAGGCCGAAATCGCATAAGGATCTTCGTACAACGCCTGTTTCCAGAAAAAATGCGCCTGTTCCCAATTTCCCCTCTCCTTTTCTTGGAAAGCGAGAGAGAGGGAATTTCCTGTTCCGATGGCATTACCTCTGTCCTGAGAACCGGCGGAAATGGTTTCCCTTTCGGAAAGAGGCGAACTTCCCAAATCACGGGAAGAATGGTTTTCTCGAACAGAGACCGGCTTGTCCGGAGCGGGGGGATGTTTCGCAGGATTATTTTCTTCCGGACGCACTGAGGATTCTTTCGGGGGATTTTCCGGTTTTCCTATTTTTTGAAAATAGGAAGTTTCGGAAGCAATCGAAATCACCTTTAAATCATTAGGCGGAATATTGGAATATTCAGCATGTCCCAAAATGATATTCCCCCAAGGAAGGATGGAATCAGTAAAATGGGAAAGTATCGTTTGTTTGGAAATTTCATCCAGGTAGATAAATACATTCCTGCATACGATCAAATCGAAAGACGCATGCATGGGGCTGAGTAAATTTCCTTCAAGAAACTCCACTTTGGATTGGATGTCGGAATGAACACGAACCGAATTTTCGGAGATGATTAAAAAATCGGAGAAACCTTTCGGCAATTCATTTCGAATCGAATAAGGATAATACTCTCCCTTGACCGCGATTTCGATCGACTTTTTTTGTAAGTCGGTCCCTAACACTCGATAATCTTCGATCTCTCCCTCTTCTTTCATCACTTGCAAAAACAATGCAAGAGTGTATGCTTCTTCCCCCGTGGAAGAACCTGCACTCCAAACGGATAACGTCCGCTTGTTTGTTTTTTTTATATATTCAGGTAAAATCCGGCGGAAGATCGACCTAAGTTGAATGGGATCCCGGTTAAAATAGGTTTCGGAAATATTTAATACGTTGAATAACTTGTCCCAAAGAGGATGATTCGGATTTTCCAAAAGGGGAACCAATTGGAATTCCTGAAAATGATTCCGAATGAGATCCCATTTTTCCTTTGCATCGATCCGGATTCCGGTTTTTTGCAAAAGAGATTCGCTTAAGCCTTGGTAGTAGGATTCTATCATATTAGGAAAGTCTTATCAAATCTATCGGAATATGGAATCGATAATACTTCCGAATTTTTCATCTACATTTTTTACAGTCTCTGGATCGGGAACTAACACCCCCGGAATCCAAGGTTTCATCCTGCAATCGAATACAAGAGGAACCATAAAACGAATATGATTGTTTTCTACAATTTGTTTGGAGTAAAAATCGGATGCAGGTTCCATTCTGGTAAACATAGTCCAAATGAAATCATGATCCGATTTCACGGAATCATTTGCATCATCCACCAAAAATACAAACCGAAATCCCCCTAGATTTTCTTCCAGAAGGGAAAGCGCTAACCGATCGTCTTTTAAAAACGAACTCCCTTGCACAACTAGGACTCCCGGCATGAAAACTTTCGGGTTTGTAAACCGTTTGTCTTTAAAACCAGTGTTAAACGAAGAAGGAAGATCTTTGAATTTTGGTTCGCCGAGCCCCATAATCAACATCTTGCTTCCTTTATTTACCTTACCGCTCGTATAATCCAAGGTATCCTGGCTGATATGATTGAAAACATGAATGTCCGTTTCAGGATCACATCTTTCCACGATCGTTTTGAATGTTTCGGAAAAGTTTTTCAACTCCACTCTTTCGTTGGTAACAAGCAAACATTTTGTTAAAGAGAGTTGTCCTTCTCCCAAAATCCTAAGTGCTCCCATAAACGCTTCCCGGAAATAACGTTCTTTCACAATGGCTGCAGCAAGAGAATGAACACCTGATTCTTCATAAGCCCATACACCTAACACCTGTGGCATAACCAAAGGAAACATAGGAGAAAGCAAATCCTGCAAAAACTCCGCGATATAATGATCTTCCTGGGGAGGTCTTCCTACAACGGTCGCGGCCCAGATGGCATCCTTTCTATGATAAACATTTGTTACATCTAGATAGGGATAATCATGTTGCAAGGAATAATAACCGTAATGGTCTCCGAATGGTCCTTCCGGCTTTCTTTTATAGGGAGGAATATTTCCGATGATGGCGAAATCAGCATCGGCAACGAGAGGGTAAGGTGAAATTTTTTCGTTTCTAGTGATCCTTAGTTTTTCTCCCATAAGAAAGGAAGCAAACACCAGTTCGGGGATCTCTTCCGGAAGAGGCGCAACTGCCGCAATGGTAAGCGCAGGAGGTCCTCCCACGTAAATATGTGCCGGTAAAGAATTTCCTTTTTTTTCCGCCTCGTAGTAATGAAAGCCCCCACCTCTATGGATCTGAATGTGCATCCCTGCGGTGGTTTCATTGAATAATTGAATCCTATACATTCCCAAGTTTCCGTTTCCCGATTCGGGATGTTGCGTATAGACTAACGGAAGTGTGACGAAAGGGCCTCCGTCTTCGGGCCAAGATACAAAATTAGGAAGTTCGAGTAGTCCCTTGGGTCCCAGCTTATTTGCCAAAACAGGAGCCTTGGAAACTCTCTTCATCCCCACCATAAAGGGAAGGAGTGCGAGAGATTTTTCCTTCCAAATTTTACCGATCTTAGGTGGTAAAATTTCTTTGGCAAGTTTAGCAAGTCTCTCAATCGTTTTTACAGGTTTCTCTCCGAAAGCAAGATGGATTCTTTTTTCCGATCCGTACAGATTGGTCGCCACGGGAAACCTTGTGCCTTTCACCTGGGGAAACAGAAGTGCAGGACCTTTTCTTTCCACAACCCTTCTCTGGATTTCCGCGAGCTCGAGGTATGGATCGACTTCCTTCGGGAAAACGAAAACTTCCCCTTCTCTTTTTAGAACTTGGATAAAATCATGTGTGGAACGAATGTTTGGCATAAAAAAGGGTTGGAAAACTAAATTTCCTCCATTAGACTAGGCGGACAAGTTTTTCATTATATGTCTGAATCAAATCCATCTTCGCAAAGTCCTTCCATCACAGATATCAAACGAATCGCTGTTTGTGGCGGTTCTCTTGGCCGAGAGCGCAGGTCCTTTATCCGAGGGCAGGTGGTGGACATAGGAATCACTGATTTGATGCGTGCGGAAGGGCTCTGGGATTTAGTGACCGGTCTTTTTTCGGGAGATGAAAAAAGAATCACTCCCTTTTTGGATTTTTCCCTGGCTCCAGTTCGAAAACCGGTCCTTCGGATCGAAATCTTCAATGAATCGGGAGCTAAGATATTCAGCTCTGGAAAAGTAAAAGCGGATGAAGACGGATTTTTTTCCTGCGAAATCAGAGACCGTCTTCCTGTCGGCAAACACACGTTCCATGTAATCCTGGAAGGTTTGGATAGCTTCCGCCAATATTCAAAAGACCTGGCACATCTCAATTCCACGGAAGACTCCATCCTGGGCAAAACCACGATCGTGGGAAAAGGAAAACTCAGAATCCTGGCAGAAGAATACTCCGGTTATATCGTTACTTCCGACATAGACCAAACTTATCTTGCAACGGACATTCATTCCGGAAAAGGAAAGTTCTCCACACTTTTTGAAACTCCCGAACAAAAACGGGCGCTACCGGGAATGCCGGAACTTTACCACCAACTGCGAAAGGGACTGAACAACGCCCCACTCGCATTTATCTCGGCAAGTCCTCATTTTTTCCGCAGAACCATGCTTGCGACCATTGCCACTCATAAAATCGAAATCGAATCTTTGCACTTAAAGTATTTGGAAGGAACGATCAAAGGAGTATTCGACAAAGTAGTCGATACCATCTTCAACCCGATTGATTTTTTGCAGAACGGATTCAAACCTGCTTGGTCCAGAACCAAAAAATTCCTAGGGGCTTCCTACCAAAGTCTTTTCGATCAGATGGCTTATAAACTTTCCATATTACTTTATGACAGGGTTTTCCAGCCGACAAACTCCAAAGAGATTTTGATGGGTGACAATACCGAATCCGATTATATGATCTTCACTCTCTACCAATTGATTTGTTTGGGAAAAATCGAAGGCGATGCATTGGAAGATTATCTCTATGATTTGAATTTTTTAGGAAGAGATGCGATCACTAGGGATGCGGCCAGAAGGATTCGGAAACTGGGTGAAGAAAACGTTCGCATCCATGGCCGCCTAAATCCGGTTACACTCTCACTGATCAACCAAACGGAAAAAGGACCGAAACACGAAGAGATGGTAAAACTCGTGAAGGAAGCTCTTCCGGAAAACATCTGGGAACAGGTGTTCGTAAAGGAAGACGCATTTTTCGGAACGGAAAGTTCTTTGGGAATGAGTGTTATTTTGCACGCAAGAGGACATTTGGAATTCGCGCAAGTGTTTCCGGTAGTGAGTGAGATGATCGGAAAATGGGTGGATGGGAAGGTGATTGATGAGGCTCAGATTCTGAGTCAGTTGGAGAAACTTACAGTACCTGAGTTTGCCGACGGGGATAGAAAAATGGTGATAGATTTGCTGGAGAAGGCATTTAAAGGTTAATGAAACAAAATTCGAACTGGGTGAACGGGCTCTATCCCGTTCTATTTATCGTAGCTGCATTCCTTTTCAGACTTCCCGTTTTAAATCTCTCCACAGTCGACTGGGATGAAACCACATACCTGATCTTGGGAAAAACAGTCGTCGACGGTCATTTTCCTTATGTTTATTATTGGGATTTAAAGCCGATCGGCACTTATCTGATCTATAGCGTATTCATTCTTTTTTTCGGATATGATATTTTCACCATTCGGATCGCCACCGTTTTGTTTTCCGGATTATCCGCTTATTTGCTTTTTTTAATCCTAAAAAAGAGAGACCGACTGACAGCCATTATTGGTGGTTTTTTGTTTTTATACCTGATTACAAAATCGGGAGATTCCGGGTTATCGGGGAACACAGAGATCTTTTTTATACCTTTTGAGATTGCGGGATTTTATTTTTTCACGGGAAGAAGATACTTCGTATCGGGATTATCTTTCGGAATCGCATTTATCGTAAAATACATAATTGTCTATGATGCATTCTTCCTAGGATGTATCATTTCATTCGCGACCATTCGACTGGTTTACGGAACAAAAAATTATAAAGAATTTTTGAAACCTGTTTTGTACGGACTTGGGTTTGTATTTCCATTTTCGCTCGTGGCTTTTGCTTATTTCATCACCGGAAATTGGAATGCTTACCTGGAACCGATCCTGATCGCTATTTCCAAATACGGAACGGGTGATTTGGAAAGAACGAAATTGGATTTTATTTTTTCTTATATCAAATTCATTTATCCACTCGTTCTGATTTTTTTGTTAGGTTTTGCCACCATCCCTTTCAAAAGGTGCTTTCGCATTTTACGATCCGACCGTTTTTTAATTTTAATCGGATTGAACCTGACATCATTGTATGCATCTACCTGGACCGGTTACCTTTTCGATCATTATTATCTGCAAGTTTTACCTTTCTCCATTCTATTATCTTTCGGCTTTTTACGTTTTTCTTTGCCCGCGCGTACTCGTGAGAAAAAAATCATAACTTATCTCGGATTTGCCGCCTTACTCGTATTATCATTTCAATTGATCAAGTCTTCCTACAAAGAATTTCATAAATTCGAAGACGTCCCAAAACAAGTGGCCACATACATCAAGGAAAAAGACGAAAAAGCCACCTTATTTGTGGGTAAAGGTTGGCATGCATCGTATGTGTATTTGGATATGTTACCTCCCGTCCGCTATATCCAACCCAGTTGTTATACGAGCGCTCCTTTTCGAAGCAAGTTCAACGTGGATTTGGACGGGATGTTTTCGGATTTGGGCGGTGCGAATGTCCACTGGATTCAATGGGCGGATAAGGACTTACTTTCAGGCGACTTCAAATCCATTGATGAATATAAACTGAGATTAAGAGACTATCTTTTGAAAAACAGTTTCTACCTGGACAAAGAATTTGCTTATAATGTCAAATTGTACAAACGAAAGACAGAGAAATAGTTTGTACAATTTTCGTTAGGTTCTAGGTCAGACTTACGATTTCCAAGTGAAATTTCTGTTTAGAAAATAATTGGTAGCAGTTGCTAAAACAATTCCGACTGCATTTCCGATATAAGTGATCCAGCTCGTTAAAAATTCAGGATAATTTAACTGAAAGTATTGAACTAGGAAAAACCAGGTCGAAAATTGAATCACAAATCCTAGAAGGCTGATCAGATTGAATTTGAAAAATCCGATCGTATTGTTAATAAATCCTATATTTTTCCGATCCGAAAAAGTCCAAAAATTATTTAACAGATAATTGGTGAGGACGCTCAATTCGAATCCGAATCCGATTGCTCCCGAGGGCAAGGAAATCGCGGATCTGATTTGATTTGCCACATTGATCGCCAAAACGTTGTTATATACAAACTGGCCTCCCAAATTGACAACAACCCCGGACAATCCGGTCAGTCCGTATTTGATAAACTCCAAAGAAATATAAGAACCGAACCGCATCTCGAAGAGTGCAATCAGATACTGTTGCATCACCGAGCCGGACAATTTGGTTTCTCCATGGTTTCTTTTTCGAAAGGAGTAACCTACTTCACTGACTTTCAGGTTTTTGGTTCTTCCTAAAAACTCGAGCAGGATTTTAAACCCACGGGGATTGATTTTGGATTTTGCAGTTTCAAAAACTTCCCTGCGAAGTGCAAAAAATCCGCTCATAGGATCCGTTGTAGGCAATGGTAAAAAAATCTTTGCAAGCAAGGTCGCCGAATAACTGATAAACTTTCGAACCGAGGACATCTCCCCATAACTTCCGTTATCCACTCTACGCGACCCGATCACTATATCGGAGGAGGATAATTTTAAAATCATCTCAGGCAAAATGTTCTCATCATGTTGAAGATCGGCATCCATAACACCCAGATATTCCCCTTGGGCGGATGCCATGCCGGTCAGGACGGCGGAACTCAATCCTTTTTCATGGATTCTACGAATCAGTCTGACGGAAGGAAAATCCTTTTCCTTTGTTTGGAACCATTTCCAAGTTAAATCGGGAGAATCATCATCCACGATAATGATTTCATAGTCGATTTTTTTCGATTTGAATAAAGTAACTAATTTGGGAAGGAGAAGGATGAGATTTTCCTTTTCATTGTAAGTGGGTAAAATAAGGGAAAACTGAGGCATAGCGATACCAGTAAAAAAATATCTCGGGGCGGAATGGTCAACTTGTAATTTTGAGCGCAAACATCCGTTTTTATCGTGACAAACAAAACGGTCCTGTAGATATTTCCAAGTAAGATTTATGAATAATAAAACCGGTGTTCGTTTTGCACTCAGCTACGAAAATTTTTCCTTATATATCATTGTTCCTGTTTTTCTACTGATCGGTATCTATTTCAGGCTCCACAACATAGATCTTCAATCTTTATGGGCGGACGAACTTTTTTCCGTATTGAACTCATCCCTTCCGAATCTTTCGGATACTTTAAAAACATTCGAACAGGAAACGAACCCTCCTCTGCACGGGATCCTATTGCATTACTGGATATATTATTTTTCCAATTCACCTACGTCCGTTAGGTCATTAAGTGCGTTTTTCGGAATTTTGTCCTTACTCGTGCTGATCATCAAATTTTATTTTTCAAAGAAAGACTCGGATCTTTATTCCTTTTTATTCTTATCAGCGAGTTTCGGCGCGGTGTATTATTCCCAAGAAGCCAGATCTTATTCCCTTTTGGTATTTTTTTCCATCCTAACTACAATCTACTTTTTAAGAATTGCAGAGGAATCTTCTGAAAAACGGACGAACTACAAAACCTACGGCCTTTTTATTTTGTTCGGAACTCTGGCATCTTACACGCATTATTTTGGGCTTTTGTATTCCGCACATCTCTACTTTGCATTGTTTGTTTATCTTTTATTAAAGAAAGAATTCAGGCAAATTCCCACTCTTATAACGGCAGGCATCCTGCAGTTGTTGTTGTATTTCCCGGAGATCTACAAACTGATTTTTCTTTTGCCTCAAACCGATCGGATTTCATGGATTCCTTCCACAGGTATCTTTGTATTTTTCGAAATATTCAATTACACTTTTTTCCTTCTCCCTTATAAAGGAGTCCAGGTCATTCTGATTTGTTTTCTACTGTATGCCGTTTCCATAGGAATCAATTTCAAAGAGGTTCGTTCTTATCTAAAAGACAAATCAAATTCCCGGACCAAAGAAAATCTATACCTTCTCGGAGGAATCATTCTGTTGTTTCTTGCCACGACAAATATCATTTCCATATACAAACCGGTGCTAACCGGCAGAAACTTACTCGTATTGTCTTATCCTCTGATTTTGTTCGTTTCGATCACGATCGAAATATTCGTTAAACCGAAGAGAAATATGAAACTAGTTCTGGTTTGTTTCTTTTCCTTGTTTTTCATTCTTTCTTTTACCCGAAGTTATTATAAACCCTTCAAAGAACATTACAAACAAACGGTAACTTTTCTATTACAGGAAGCGAAAGGTGCAAGTATTTACTCTTATGAAGAGGATCGATTTTTTAATTATTATTTCCAACAAATGCCGGAACACAATCATATGCGTGTTTTGGAGTTTCCGAAAAAAGAAAACCAATTGGATTTGGAGATATTAAAAACGATTCCCAAAGGCGGAAAAATATTTCTGGTGGAATCGAATATGCAGTCCGTTTTTCCGGAAGCGGAAAGAGTTCGAATTGAAAAACAGGTAAGTAGTTCGCAAACAATTCCCATTTGGGGAATCAAAGTCTATGTACTTACCAAATAGATCTAAAGCCAGTTAGCTCCGCGGGGGATATATTTTCCGGGAATATCTTTTGTAAAAAAATCTTTCTTTGGTGCGAACCAATTGTAATAAATGATGTGGCGAAGGGCAGCCACTCCGTCTTTCCAAGTGATTTTTTTGCCTTCCAGATAGTTTCTAGGATAATAAGAAATCGGAAATTCCTGAACTCTGACTTTCAATCTTCCGACTTTTGCAGTCACTTCCGGTTCGAACCCAAAACGTTTCGAATCCAAACGAATGTTCTTGATGATCTCCGCTTTGAAAACTTTATAACAAGTTTCCATATCGGTAAGATAAAGCCCGCTTAAAAAATTCGACAGAATGGTCAGGAAACGATTGATCAGATAATGAAATGTGCGATGGACTTGCCTGCCGTCCTTTTTGAAACGGGAACCGAACACCACGTCCGCTTTTCCTAAAGCTACAGGTTCAATCAACATAGGAATCTCTTCCATATCATATTCAAAATCGGCATCCTGAACAATGATGATCTCTCCCTTGGCAGCTTGGATGCCTTTTTGTAAGGCAGCACCTTTGCCCTGATTTTTTTCTTGGAAAATCAATTGGTGTTGAGAACGAAAAGAAAACTGTTTTAAGATAGTTCTGGATTCGTCTTTAGAACAATCGTCAATGAACACCAATTCTTTCGCGGTGGGGATTTTTAAAGCATCGACCTTCTCTAAAAATTCCAACAAATGACCCGCTTCGTTATAGATGGGAATGATGAGTGAAGTAGTAATTAAATTCGATTTGGGTGATTTTGTAGTTTTTTTTATTTCAGATGAAGCCATGGTTATTACTAATTTAGTGTTTGCTATATATCGTCAATGGTTTAACAAAGAATCTCTGGACAAAGAGGGAAAGTTTCAAATACTAATCTTTGTAAACGATGAAATCCTCCCTTCCCCAAATCAGTGTCATTGCCCCTTTTTATAACGAAGAAACCGGAGCAAAAGAATTTTTTTTAAGAGTGGAATCCGTTCTTTCCAAACTCCCTTACTCGTACGAAATCATCGCAATCAATGACGGAAGTCGTGACAACACTTTCCCGATTTTACTTTCGGAACAAAAAAGAAACCCTAAAATAAAGCTGCTGAATTTTTCCAGGAACTTCGGAAAAGAAGCCGCACTTTCGGCCGGACTCGCTTACAGCAGCGGAGATATGATCATTCCCATCGATTCCGATTTGCAAGACCCTCCGGAAATCATCCCGGATATGATTCAAAAATGGAAAGAAGGTTATGAAGTTATTTACGCAAAACGAAAGGAAAGGGCCGGAGAAACTTGGTTCAAAAAATTGACTGCGAATTTTTTTTACAAAAGCATCAGCTACATGAGTGACGTGGATATACCGAGAGATGTGGGAGATTTTCGCCTAATCGACCGTAAGGTGGTTGATGCGATCAATAGCCTGGGAGAGAGAAACAGATTTATGAAGGGGATCTTCGCTTGGGTGGGATTCAAACATACTTTCATCGAATATGACAGAGACGCCAGGTTTGAAGGAAATACGAAGTGGAATTATTGGAAGTTGTGGAATTTTGCTTTGGATGGAATTCTGATGTTTAGCACGATACCCCTCAAGATATGGAGTTATATCGGATTTGCGGTTTCGGGATTCGCTTTTTTTTATCTGATCTTTCGGATCGTTCGGGTTTTGATTCGAGGGATAGATGTTCCTGGATACGATTCTACGATCGTAATCGTACTTTTTTTAGGCGGGATTCAGCTGATAGGAATCGGTGTTTTGGGTGAGTACATAGCGAGAGTGTTTCACGAAGTGAAACAAAGGCCGGTCTATTTGGTGAGTGAAACGATCGGTTTCAAAACGGATTCGAAGCCGAAAAAAAGAAAATAAATCTATTTCCTTTTCATTACATAAAGAATGGGAATTCCCATTCTTTCCACAGTATGAATGATTTCACCGTGGTATTCTTTATGCAGATCGAACACTCTGGTTGTTAATAAATAATCGGAAGACTCATCTCTTTTTACAAAAAGGAATTTTTGTCTGCCGGAATGTTTCATTCGATCGAAATGATCGATCTTCTCCATACTCTCCTCTGTAAATAAATTCGCTTTTGTGCGGGAGCTTGCAAACTGCCTGTATTCCAATTCCGATTGATAAAACTCTTGTTTGTTGAAATAATAATCCGACTGGCTTGCCGTAGCGGAATTGGCGACTCTTACCTGTCTCGAATCATCCTTCAAATGATCTTTCAGCCAAAGACTCCCCTCTTTGATACTTGTCGCCCAATAGTCCGAGTCGAATTTTTTCCAACCCTCTTCCATTCCCGAACTAAACGTACGGTTGAAATAAACATACTCGTAAGGATGCATCCTATACATAATGAAAAATACATCTAACATCGAAATGGCGACAAGGACTAAAGATAAAATTCGCAGTCTTTTACCAAGCTGGTCCGTGAGATCTGAAAAAACTTTCGCTAAGATGCAAATGATCGGCGGGATCACAAAAAATACCTGTCTATATCCGTTGTATAAAACTGGCTTTTTGATTATAATGATAAGAAGAGCACCTAGCCCGGCGCCTACCAATACCAGAAAACCTGTGTCCATCTTCAGGTTCCGAAAATATTCTTTTTTAAACAGAATCAAATAAACCAGTATGCCGATGCTAATGACACAAATCAGAAATAGATAATCCGGCAGAGTGTAAGCAAAAAAGGTAGGGAGATATTTTCTTCCGATTTCAGGGGCTTTTATTTTTTCTCCTGCAAACATCACAGCACCTGCCCAGGGAAATTGAGACATGGTTTTGAAAGTTTGAATCGCATTCAAGACAGGCGATTTCAATAAATAGGGCCAGAAAAGAAGAGCGGTCGTATAGGAAATCAGAAAGAATTGTAATCCCTTGCCGATCCATACTTTCAAATTTTCCTTTAAATCGGAGTCTTTGCGATAAAGAAATACAATCAGGAACAATCCGAAAAGAGGCAGGAGTAAAATTCCTAAAATCCGAACCCCAATGGCAAAGCCGGTAAAGACCGAAAATAAAAGAAAGTCGATAAACTTAGGAGACTTCTGCTTAGTATAACGAATGAAAAAATAAACAGCACCTATATAAAAACTGGAAAAGGGAATGTCTTTAGGATTAAAAAATATATGACCCGTGTATTCGGGAATTCCCAAAAGAAAAAGACATGCGAAAAGCCCTACTCGCCTGGAAAAAGAAATTTCACATACTTTGTATACGAAATAAAATCCGAGAAGTCCGATCCATCCGTTGAAAAAATGTCTTACTTCGTAAATGGAATTCGATTTGAATAAATATAAAATCGAATTTGTAAATATTTGCGAAATCACATCATAGAATCCGCCGTAATAGAAAAGATCTATATAAGATACTGAAACCGGATTTTTACCGAAAGACAAATAGTAATCAATGATAAAGTTACCGTAATTTTTATGAAACGTTTCATCATATGAGATTCCATAATCAGGAGCTAACAAAAAAGCTACCGGCAAAGAAATAATCAAAAATACGATAAAAGGATATCTTGAAATAAAACGCATTAAGGATAGTATTTGCTTCATTGGTATTCGTATTCCGATATAGGAACTTCGCGTAACAATGGTAAGCCTTTTTTAAAACGAATCATATCTTCCGCCGCTTGTTTTTCCATATTCAATCTGCAATCATAAGAACAAGATCCCATATGTTGGGTCAGAATCACATTGTCCAGAG
Organism: Leptospira kobayashii; assembly: GCF_003114835.2. Taxonomy (NCBI): domain Bacteria; kingdom Pseudomonadati; phylum Spirochaetota; class Leptospiria; order Leptospirales; family Leptospiraceae; genus Leptospira; species Leptospira kobayashii. The sequence goes on from NZ_AP025028.1 coordinate 2,355,273, forward strand.
AAATAAAATCTCCGTTATACGGTTCTTTTTCAAAAACGTCCAATGCAGCACCCGCGATTTTGCCCTGCTTCAGAGATTCGTACAAATCTTTTTCATTCACAAGTTCTCCGCGCGCCGTATTGATAAGAAATGATTCCGGTTTAAAAAATTTCAAACTCTCTTTATTGATAAGTTCTTTAGTCAGTTTATAAGCGGGGACATGCAAACTGATCACGTCCGATCTGGAATAAATTTCTTCTTTCGATGCAAAATGAATATCGAGTCCCAAGTCCGCGAGAGATTGCATTTCCGAAACGATATCCTTCTTATCATTTACAAGTATTTTGGGACCGAAAGGCAAAAGAAGCCGTGCCACGTTTTTTCCCACTCTGCCGAATCCTATAAGCCCAATGACGGACTCCCCGATTCTTTTTCCGAAATGACGGACCCACTTCCCGTTCCGAATCTCCCGATCGGCAAGCCCCACTCTACGGGTTAAACTCAAAATAAGTCCGATTGTAAGTTCTGCTACCGCCATAGTAACCGCATCAGGCGTATAACAGACCTTAATGTTTTTTTCTTTGCACTTCCATAAATCCACACTGTCAAGCCCTATCCCAACTCTGGAGATCAACTTCAGCCTGGAAGCCCCGGAAATCAATTCGCCCAGATCTTCCGTCCCTGCAATCAACCCGTCGCAATCGGATGCGAATTCAGCTATTTCGTACTTGGAAAGTTTACGGGAATGGGGATTGTATATAACTTCCAATCCCTCTTCTTCTTTCAGCAAATTACGAGGACTGGGGTCTACTTTGCCGAAAGGGAATGTAGATACAAAAATCTTAAAGGGTTTCATAATCGTTTTCTTTTCTCAATCATTTTCAAATAAAAACATTGTTAAAACAATCCATTTTCGTTTTTCTTACAAATAGAACTTGAATGAAGATCTCCATTATAACAGCTGTTTATAACAGAAAAGACACAATCCGTCAATGCATTGAGTCCGTTCTTGCCCAAAAAAATATAACGATCGAATACATCATAGTAGACGGCGGATCGAAAGACGGAACAAAGGAAATTATAGAATCCTACGGAAACAAGATTCAAAAATTTATCTCAGAACCGGACAAAGGGATTTATGATGCGTTGAATAAAGGGTTCCGTGCCGCGACGGGAGATGTGATCGGGCTACTTCATTCGGATGACAGATTTGCGGACGATTTAGTTCTCGCTAGGATTGCGGAAACATTTTCAAAAGAGGATATCGATGCGGTTTTTGCGGATATTATTTTTGTAAATTCAACCGGCAAATTAATTCGCAGATACAAATCCGGTAATTTCAAACCTAACGATTTTGCTTATGGAAAAATGCCGGCCCATCCCAGTTTTTATGCAAAGAAAGAAATATACGATCGTTTGGGATTATTCGACGTAAATTTCAAAATTGCCGCCGACTTTGAATTACTTGCCCGCTTTTTTAAAGCAAACATCCGTTATAAATACATTCCTGAAACTTGGGTGGTTATGCAAACCGGAGGGGAAAGTACGAAAAGTATCAAAAGCAATCTGCTTATCAATAGGGAAATCAAAGAAGCCTGCGACGAACTAGGGATCAAAACAAACTATTTCAAAATCTATTCCAAATATTTTACAAAACTCTTTGAGTTTATCGTTTAAAGAAAGATATTGGCAAAACCTGGCTCTAGGCTTGCGAAATCGAAAGGTTCATTCTCTATACAACAAAATCGGCATCATCTTATCAAATAGCGGATCAGTCAGTAACGTGTGCAGCCGAACCGCATCAGGATAAGGCAATTCCACTACCGGAGTCTTTGCAAGAAGAAACGGCAAGGAAGAACCTTTCTCTTTTACTTCCATTCGTTTTGCAGTAACCAATACAGATAACATCTTCTCCCTTTGCAAAAACAAACCCGCCCTTTCAAAAAAGCCATCCCTTATAATCCGATGGGCAAAAACAGCGGTTAGTATCAGGAAACTAAGATTGGCAAACAAAACGATCTTTCTTCGATTTACCAGGTTCACAAAGACAAAAAACGAAAACAAAGGACCAAGAAATAAAATATCCAAATAACGATTTGCGATGCTTACTTCCGAACCGCCACCCCTTGCATACACAAGCAATAGAATTTGAGCATAGATCCAAATTTGCAAACTGATCAGATATTGAATGCGCAACTCTTTCAATTTTTCTCTTTTAAAAACCAAGAGGATAAAAAACAAAATGAATGTGAATCCGTGAATCAAATATCCCAAGCCCATTTTATTCACACCCGGCCAACGCAAATAAAACAATAATGAATTCAAATAGGAATGATAATCGGAAGCATGAAGTCCTTCATGGCCCGATGGCAATTTTGTAAAAAATATTTCAGAGATAAATAATAATAAAAATGAGGCTGAGATAAGGGCGGTTTTCTTTTTATTTTCAGAAAGACCGAAAATGATTTTCAAACAGGAAACGGTAAATATGACAAAGGCTACCAATGCTCCGCTTGCTATGTTAAAAAAAGCGAATACGGAAAATACGAAAGCTAATAAAATGGATTTGGAATTTGATTCTCCCAAAGAGAAATAATAGAGGGAGATAACGGAAAACAAAATCATAAAGTAAAATTGACTTTGAAATCCCCACAACATATTTTCCGTTCCTAAAGGAGCGGCAAAATATATTGCAATACCCAAACACGCCGGATAAGAACGATTGACAATAGTCTGAGCAAAAAAACCTGCGATCGCCGCAGGAATCATTGCCTGGATCTGCATCACAATTACAGTGCTCCAATAACCGTTTAACAAAAAAATAGCGATACTCAGGACTCTTGTAAAAAAAATACGATGTTCATTATGTTGGGAAATCAAATGCAATGGATTATAATTGCCACGTAAAATCGGCAAATAAATGGAATCCGCTTCACCATCCCACTGATCCCAGAAAGGAACATCCACGCCATACAGGCCGATCCAGATCAACCGAGCGGACCAAACCAGAAAGAAGACTGTTAAGAATGTTTGAAACTTCTGAATTTTTTTCTTCAAATGAAAGAAGGTCATTTTATATCCGATTTCTCCGCCAAAAGATCATCAAGAATGAGCAATCTCTCAAACCAAATCTTAAGTAGTGTAGCAAGATATCTTCTGCCCATAGCGCGAAGTTTTAGATTGGACTGACCCCACTTTCTTCCGTACCAGTTGATAGGAATGGATGCGATTTTATAATCGCGGATCAATGCGGAAAGAGAAAGCTCGATTGTAATATTAAAATGACAGGCATGTAAGGGATGTATGTTTTTAATAACGGAAGCCCTGTATGCTTTGAATGCATTCGTTAAATCATTATGCCGGGTCAAAAACAATAATTGTAAAAAAGAATTCACGATTCTATTTACATAATATTTCACTATGGGATATTCTTTTACAACGGATCCGTTTCGGAAACGACTTCCGAATACACAATCATACCCTTCCTGTATTTTATTATAGTATCTGACTATATCTTCCGGGTCATCAGATAAATCCGCCATTACGATAACAACTACATCGCCAGTAAAATTTTCCAATCCGGTCCGAATCGCTCTTCCGAATCCTCCGGGTGCTGTTCTCGAAACCAGTTTGACTTCAGGATATGATTTTTGTAATTCCTTTACTTTCTCCGGAGTTTTATCCTTACTATTATCATTTACGATCACGATCTCAAAAGGGATCTTGTCCTGTTTTAAAAAAGGAACGATCTGAGAAACGGTAGGAATGATATTTTCCTCTTCATTATAAGCGGGAATGATAATGCTGAGTTTATCTTTCTTAATCATGATTAAATCCGCAAAGAAGTGGCATCGTAAATCTGAACAAGGATATCGTTTAAGTCGTAATTGTATTTCCAATCGGGATAATGTTTTTGAAATTTGCGGACATCACTGATGTACCAAATATGATCTCCAATTCGATTGTCTTCCATGTAAGTATAGTTCATTTTTTTGCCGGTTATTTTTTCACATTGTTCTATCGCTTCCATCATGGAACAATTGGAATGTCTGCTTCCTCCAGCATTATAAACTTCTCCTGCCTTGGGATTTTTAAAAAAATGATAAAACATATTTACCAAATCATAACTATGAATATTATCCCGAACTTGTTTGCCTTTATATCCGAATACGTTATAATGCTGACCGGTGATTGCACACTTCATCAGATATGCAAGGAACCCATGTAATGCGGTGCCGGAATGGCCCGGCCCTGTCAAACATCCGCCTCTGAAGATACCTGTTCTTATCCCGAAGTATTTTCCATATTCCTGGACCATTACATCGGCTGCTACTTTTGAACTGCCGAACAGGGAATGTTTCGTTTGATCGATGCTCATGGATTCGTCGATCCCGTATTGAAAGAAAGAATGTTTTTCATCAATCTCCCAGCGTTTTTCTTTTTCCACTAACGGTAAGTAGTTGGGGGTGTCACCGTAAACCTTGTTGGTGGAAGTGAAGATGAAAACCGATTTGGGAGAATAAAGCCTGACCGCCTCAAGCAGAACGAGAGTCCCGTTCGCATTGACGGTAAAATCCTTAAACGGATCCTTAGCGGCCCAATCATGAGATGGTTGCGCCGCGGTATGAATCACAAGTTCGATATCATCATTATATTCTTTAAAAATGGGAAAAATTGATTCCTGATTTCGAATGTCGACCGAATAATGTTTGTAATTCGGAATGGATTCCTCCAATTGTTTTCTTTGCCAATGAGTTGATGCTTCTTCTCCGAAAAAATCCTTACGCATATCATTGTCGATTCCGACGATCTGATATCCCTTGTTTGCAAAAAATCGGACGGACTCCGCACCGATTAAACCTGCTGATCCTGTTATGATTACTACACCCATTTTACTTACCTTTATAATATATTAGCCAAAATCAAAGAGTTTTCTTGAATCCATACATGGATTTCCTTCAAAATCGTTTCGGGGTCATACTTCGGTTGCCAACCGAAAGTATTTTTTACTTTAGTGCAATCGGAAAGATAAATTCGAATATCCGCCTGCCTGTCTTCAAGAACGGAATCAATTTCAATTTTGTTTCCTGTGATTCTCTGGCAGATTTCAGTGAGTTCCAAAAGACTTACACTTACTTTCCTACCCCCGCCTACATTGAAAGTTTGGCCGTCACTCAAATCCCAGTTGCCAAGTTGTAATTTAAGTAACGAATAAAGATCTTCCACATGAAGCAAATCCCTCACTTGTTTTCCCTTTCCACCGTACCCGAAGTATTTCAAACTTCTTTTATAGATATGAGAAGCTAACCAAAAGACAACGACACCTTGGTCGATTTTTCCCATTTGCCAAGGACCGGTAAGAACACCGCATCGATTGATAAGAGTCCTTAAACCGTAAGTATCTCCGTATTCCTGAATGATCAATTCGGAAGCGAGTTTTGTACTTCCGTAAAGAGATCTAGGTTTATCCAATGGGAACGATTCGGAAATTCCAAGCGGACCAACTCCGCTTAATTCCTGTTTATCGGTCCATTCGAAACGAGTTTCCGATTCTTTCCATTCAGCTTGATTCAAAGATTCAATCGGATAAACTCTACTAGTTGAAAAAAATACGAAATCTGATCTGTCCCTTCTCGCCAATTCCAAACAGTTCAAAGTTCCGATTAAATTGGTTTGAATGAGATAATCGGGAGAACTATTGATACCCGCCATAACCGAAGGCTCCGCAGAACATTCCAAAATCAAATCAATCTTAGGAAGTGCCAGCAGATCCTCCTTAATTCTGATATCTCCATGAAAGAACTCAATGGATTTGGAGCGTAATCTTGAAATATTTAATTCGGAACCTCTTCTTTTGAGATTGTCAAAGGAGATGATTTTATCATTCGGATTTTCTTCTTTCCAACGCAAAGCCAAATGTGATCCGAGAAATCCGGCGCCACCGGTAACTAAAACTGTTTTCATTTATTTTTTACCAAAATCATATCTATTCTTTTTAATATCTCCGCTTCCGATATCGATGTCAAACAAGGAATCTCTTCACATCCGTATCGTCCACCTTTTCGAAAACAGGGCATACAATCGGGGGGATTCGCAGAAATAATAAATTCGGATTTAGGAGAATAAGGACCGTAAATCTTAGGGTCTGTCGCACCATGAATACTTAAGACAGGTAGATCCAATGCTGCGGCAATATGACCTATCCCGGAATCATTTGTAAGTACAAGTGAATATTGACTCAACTCACTGACTAAATTAACAATGGAAAGATTTTCCTTTAACTGAAAAAAAGGAGTATTCCTTATGACTGAAAAATCGGCTAACAGGTCTTCTTCGCCAGGACCGATATCAACCGTAACGGAACGCCCACTCCGAATCAGTTCTTTTATAATGGTTATGTATTTCGCGGCAGGATACCGTTTGAATTTGAATTTCGGGTCACATCCCGGATGAATCCAGATTTTATCCACGGATCCGGTTTCAGCAATTAAAGAGTTCTGTTTGGGTAGAAAAGGTTGATATTTATCCTTATCCCCTCCCAAATATTCAATGATTGATTTATTTTTTTCAACCGAATGAATATTTGAACGTACTCCTACATATCCTCTGATTCCGAAGGTATTCGAATCGCTGACAATGCATAATTTTTTAAAGCGAATTAGAAAACTTGCAAATAACGATTTGTAAAAATTAATCCCTGAAGAAAAAATAACGAGATCGAATTTAATATGAATTAAACCGAAAGCTATTTTAAAAAAATCAAATGGCCTTGTTCTAACATTAAAAACTTCAGTCGCATCCCAACAATCATACATATCGGTGATTTGTTTGGTGCCTGGAGTACCCAATATCAGATGAAAACTGGATTGCGGAAATTTTTCCTTTAAAAAGGAAATCACCGGAGAGAAAAAAACAAAATCGCCGATTCCGGAAGTATGAACAATCAGTATCTTCATTTTACAGGATGATTTTTCCATCTTCCCGTTTTCCCAAGCATACCGTCCAAAATTCCGGCAAAAATAGCGGAACGAACTTTAGCGCTTCTTTTTCGGATCAAAACAATATTGATCGCTAAACGAGTGATAATTGAAAATAAAATATAGAATATATAAACAGGCAAAGACAGATAGTCTATCGCAAGTAAAATCCGATTTCTTGTAATATAATAAAAAGCTAAAAAATTTCCCGAACCTCCTCCGCTTTGGGAATGTTTATGATAGATAATCAGATTTGTATCTAACTCGGAATGATATCCCAATTGTTTCGCCTTTAAACCCAGTTCAAGATCTTCACAATACAAGAAAAGCTTTCCATCGAAAAGAGTTTTTCTTTCCGAGATTAGATCTTTATATATGAAATTGTTTATAACTAAGCTAGAACCTTCGCAATAAGAGGTGTCCCATTTTTCATTCGGTGAAATTTTCTTTGTTTTGGAATACTGAACTCCGAAAATAGTCAAAGGGAAGGATGCGCCGGAAAACAATAATTTGTCTCCAGTTTCGTCAAAAACCAAAGAGCCCACCAAACGATCATTTAATTCCAGCCTGGTATGTATGTAATTCATCGTCGATTCCGGGATTGTGATGTCCGTATTCAAAACCCAAAAATGATTTTTCGGAAACCGCCTAAATGCATGATCTGCAATCAAATTGATTCCGCCGGCGAAACCGAGATTCTCGTCACTTTCTATCAGATGAAAGAAATCGTTTTGATTGAGTCCATTTTTCCGAAGTCCGTCCTTGAGGATTTTTTTCTCCGTATCACTCGAACCGTTTTCCAATAAGAACAATTGCCAATCATTTGCGATGACATAAGGCATTACGAGATCAACAAACTTTAATGTGAGTTCGGCGGTATTCCAATGAACAGTAAGCAGAGAGAAACGATTCAATATTTCACCAATTTACGTAGTAAGCTCAAAAAAGGAATCTTTCGGAAAATTCTTTGATGCCGAAAAAGAGCATCTTCCTTTTCCTTGATCACTTTCAAATATCTATTGAGTAGAAATTCGTCCTTATATTTATAACTAATCGTTTTGATTTCAGGATTTAAATACAAATACGTCGGCAATAATCTTTCTAAAAAAAACGGTAAAAAGGATGCTTCGTAAATGTATGAGGTTTTCTTTTTTATGTGCTTCCGAATCTGAGGATTCGTCTCAACGATGGAAACGATTTCCCTTAAAAAGATAAGATACGATTTCCAAAACGCTCCCGAACCTGCAAAGTAATTGCAATAAAGCTGTCTTTCCTTCTCCAATCGAATCTGATTCAAATCCACCTTATACTTCGAAAGATCGAAAACGGTTTGAGAAATCTTCAAAAGTCCCGGGTGAACATTCTCCCCTTGTATCCAAGGGTTATCATACAAATGAATCAGTTCGGGATAAGGGTTTGCCAAGTATACGTCATGTTTGGGATTCGAATTTAGAAATTGGAAAAAATCATTTCCAGTTAGACCTGTTTTCTCTCCGAACTTCCATGATACTGCACCGTAAAAATCAGCGTCAACTAACTCCGATTCACGAAACAGATTAAAAAAAACTTCCGTTTCATAGAGTTGCCTGTCATTTTTACTTTGATTGAAATACGGGATAAACCCGTCCAAAAGAGAAGACCTTTGGTCTTCATGGAAATAAATCTGATGTATCTTTATTTGCAAAACGAAACCGGCCTATGGCTTAAACATTCAAACTAAAATCAAATCTGGATTTGGAAAGATTGGGATTGTAATAAGGATCATTATCAATCAAATCCTTCCATTTTTCTTTCATCATTTCCGACTCGCGATCCAAACGGATTTTCTTTTCCGGGCTCATATCCGATCCTCTTGATTTCGATTCATAATGAAAAATCCGAACATAAGGAAGATATAAATTCCTATAACCCATTTTTCCCAATTTTAAACAGAAATCTATATCATTGTAGGAAACGGCAAAATTCTCATCAAGACCGCCGACTCTCTTGAATTTTTTACGGGCAATCATAAAGCAGGCACCCGTTACGGCGGAAACATTATTAGTTAATTTCAAATAACAATAATGTTTGGTTGATTCGGAAAATTCACCTAACATAAAGTGATTGGCAATCCCTCCTACTCCCAAGACCACTCCTGCATGTTGGATCGTATTATCGGGATAAAGAAGCATACATCCGACAGCTCCAATCTCATTCCTCTGTGCCTGGCTTAACAAGGATTCGATCCAGTCGGGTGAAATGATTTCCGTATCATTATTCAAAATGATAAAGTAGTCTCCGCTTGCTTTCTCACATCCGAAATTAATCAATTTGGAAAAATTAAACGGGATACCGTACTTTAACCACACAAAACGATCCGGTTCCTTTTCTTTCCAATACCGAATAAGACCTATCGCTTTCTCTTCATCGGTTCCATTATCCACCAAAACCACTTCGATATTCTTATAATTAGATTTTTCAAATATCGAGTTTAGACATTTTTCCAAATAGCCGCTTTGATTTCTACTGGGAATAACAATCGAAATTTTAGGATCATTTTTCAAAGCATATCTAATATTAAAATTTCCCGCATAACCGGAAACAGGTTCCACAGTCCCCTTTTCCTTTCGTCTTTCCAAAGCATCGGCAAGGGCTTTTTCACCGGCGACAGCAGCATAAGATTTCGCACCTGCATTGAGAGATGTGGAATTATTATGAGTTCTCCAATGGTAAAGTATTTTCGAAATATGATGGATACGATCGGTTTTTTCCGAAAAACGAAGCATCAGATCATAGTCTTGGCTTCCTTCGAGGCCTTTGCGAAATCCGTTAATACTATCGATTATCTTTTTGCGATAAAGTGAAAAATGACAGGTATAGTTACGCGATAAATAAGATTCCTGCGACCAATCGGGTTTAAAAAAAGGGCTGAATAATTTTCCATCTTCCGTGATTTTATCTTCATCGGAATAGATCATATCAATGGAACGGTTTTGATTCAACGCAAGAACATTCTGAAACAAAGCATCTTTAGTAAGAAGGTCATCTTGATCAAGGAGAGCAACAAACTCACCTTTGGCGATGGAGAGGGCCGAATTGGATGCATCCGAAATATGGCCGTTTTTATTTCTATAGATCACTTTGATTCTGGAATCCGCCTTTCTATATGCCTCGATTATTTTTTTGATTTCAGTATCCGTGGAGGCATCATCAGCCAAACATAATTCCCAATTTTCATAAACCTGCGCCAAAACGGAATCGATCGCTTCTTTAAAAAATGTAATAGGAGGATTGTAAACGGGAGTAATGATCGATACCAAAGGTTTGTATGCAAGTATCTTGCATACTTCTTTCATACCTTCATAGTCCGACTCTCTCGGGAAATATTTCTGTAACCAAAGTGAGTATTCGAAATTTCCGGTTGTAGCAGGAAACAAACTCTCACGGGTCTTTTTTTTCTCGAAGAGAAATCTCAAGAGTTTGGATCGAACGAGAGAGAAAAAGCGTTTCCATCCCAATTGTGTATAAAGCTTATAGATTGATTTAGTATATAACAATAATTTCATGTATCTGTGATTTATTAATGAAAGATTTTACCGATTACGAACTTTGCTGATCGGAAAAGGAAAGGAGGCGTCATATCCTTAACTAGAATTTTTACGAACAGAATCACCCTTTCTTTAAAGGGCAAAGTAGTTTTATGGATCACATTCATCCACTTATCCAAATGATAGATATGATGATAGCTTATATCTTCGCATCGGAATAACGCAAACGGAGAGTGAAAATGTGCAAAGGCGGATTCCATTCCGGTACCTACGGTGATTCCCCGAAAGCTTTTATCAATCTGAGAAATGGCGTATTTAAATTTTTCCTTTGATAGAATCAAAAGACCAGAATGAGGATTCAGCGCAACCCGAAACGACTTACCCTGGATAGATTTGTTTTGCTGTGTCCAACCGGGCAAGGCGGACCAATCCACACAATGGTTGTTACCTTCTGTATCTTTTTCCAGACGGTTCGGGAGAATCACTTCATTAACGAGTGAATTTTTATCAAACTCCACTATGTTCTGAAATGTTTCCTTCGGTAGAAAAATATCGTCTTCGATATTAATAAAATAATCGTAGTTATCCGAAGAGTCCGCCATCTTTGTCAAACTCTCGTAAACCAAAAATATAGGATTTTTTTGAATGGAAGAAAAATCAAAATCAATCGGCACAAGTGAGTTGTTGCCCATCCCGCAGATTTTGATATCAATATCGCCGAGTTTCTTCAATTGATCTATGCAATCTTCCAGGTTTTTTTTTCGAGAAACCGCTCTTAGTGCCATTTCCTCCGCGGTTGTATTCAAAGGTAAGGAAGATTGGCCTGTAAAATATCGATTATGGCCGAAGTAATGATTGATATAACAAAGAATTTTCATAATTGAATGGATCCGATACATCCGATCGAAAAAAGGATGACTTTGGTATCCTATTTAATGAACCTCAGTCGAAGAATATTAAAAGTAAAATAACAAATTCTAACCAGCGTTCGAACCAATTTGGAAAGAATCCCCGAAGAAGATACGGCAGTTATCAACTTGTTTGAAATTACTTTTGCCAAAGACAATGCAAGATCATCAGGCTTTACCAGTGAAAAGGAAGATGAAGTTTGAAAGAATTCCATTTCCTTAGCTCTCTTAAGTTCATCGGGAAAGTATCTACTTCTTATCTCGTCTCTTTCCTTTTGGTATTTTTTTCCCATTTCCGGACTGGAACTTAAACCGATCATATCATAATTACATACTATAACGGGTATGTGAATGTATTTTACTTTCTCAATCAATACCAATCTTAGAAAAAGTTCATAATCGGAAGCCAATCGGTACGTCTCATCATAACCATTGATAGTTTTTAAAATCTTAGTGCTGATAAATTGCGACTGATGATTTATGATTTCGATGGCCAAATAAAAAGGGGAAAGTTCGCTTAGATATAATTTATTCTCCGGGCTCTTTCCGTTGTAATGAGTCTCCATATTCGAATAGATTAAATCATAAACCTGTTCACCGGTTACCTCTTCGTATTTTTCCCAGAGATTCTTGAAAGAATCCATTCGATTCAATACGTCACCGCTATTCAGAAACTGACAATAGTCCCCATTCGCATGAACGATCCCTTTGTTCATTGCGTGATAAATACCATTATCCTTTTCACTCACCCAATAAGAAAATAAGTGAGCATTCTTTTTCAGATATTCGGCACTACCGTCCGTTGAACCGCCATCAATGATAATATGTTCAAAATCTTTCCACGATTGGGATCGTACGGACTCGATTGTTTTTTCCAATCCCTTTCTATTGTTAAAATTGATTGTGATAATCGAAAGTTTAGGCATTTAAATTTGTTTATGATAGGAAACGAAGATCAGCCGAATTTACGAATTCCGAACAAATTGCGAAAGAAGAGAAAAACATTCGCAAACGTAATTCCCTTAGGTAGAATTTTTATCGAATCCTTATTTAAGCTAATAAACTGATTAATCTCCATAGAACTCAATCTATCTCTCAAACTCTCTTCATCGGAATAAAATTTCGTGATCTCTGCATAGGAAAGCGACTTCTCTTTCGAATCGAAAATAGTAAGCAAAATCCGAAAAGAAATGGAGTTTTGCAGATTAATAAAGAAAACAAGATAGGAGTTCCAAAGTATAACAAGGCCTAAATAAATAAACAAGGAATCCAAAATTCCAAAATGGAGAAAAAAGAAATAGAAGCTGAAAACAATAAAAAGAAAATTTACCGACAAAGATTTCAAAACAAATCTTTCACTTCCGGTAAGTCTGCATAAAATCCAATGGATGATAATCAATAGGAGAAAAGAAACAATACTGAATAAAAATAAATATGACATGATTATTTACCTAATTGGCGCAATCCCCAAAAACCTAAAATAGATCTGACAACGAACGAAGTTTTTTTGCCTCTCGATGTAATTTTATAAACACCATTCTCCAAAGAAACAAATTGCAAATGAACCATATCTTCCAAACGGCTTTTCTTGATATAACCGAATCCTTTGCCGTCGGCATAGTTTTTCAAACAATCGTTTACCCGCATTTCTCCGCCATTATGCTTCAAAAGAATCAGTAAGGATGCGGAAATACTTCTTTGCGCCAATCCGTAAAAATTCTGGAATATCGCATAATGAAAACCCAGATAAAAAAAATATCCGATAGAAAAATCAAAGACCGTATATAAATCCGGTGTGTAAAATGCTAAAAACAAGGCGGCAGATACCAAAAGATAAAACAATGAAAAGCGAATATGCAATTGATTGAATGCAGTCAGAGGAGAATCACCTTTCCCTACTTTAAAAAGAACCGCCCATATCAAAACCAAAATGTAAGTTGATAAAGCAACTATCAGAAAAAAATATTTTTCCACAAATTCCACCTAAGTATAATTAAAAGTTTATTCTTTCGTTCTCTATTACGAGGGGTCTTTTTAAAACCTGAGTATGAATGGAACCTATGTATTCGCCCAATATCCCGATAAAGAAAAGTTGAACGGAAGCAAAGAAAAATAAGCCTACGACAAGAGTGGAAATTCCAATGGAATACGTTTCCCAAAAAATCATTTTCAACAATACTTGCATAACCGCCACAACGAAACTGAGGGCGGACAAAACAAAACCGGAAAATGCAGCTAACCTTAACGGAATCTTTGAGTGATTCGTGATCCCCAACATAGCGATATCATACAAAGTATAAAAATTATTTTTGGTAAATCCCCTTTTCCGAACCGGTTGAACATAAGGAATCGTTTTAATCGTAAAACCTATGTCACAGATTAATCCGCGCAAATAAGGATACGGATCATTGATTTCACGAAGAGTTTCTATTACCTTTCTATCATACAATCCGAAGCCTGTGAAATTTTTGATCAACGGAACATCGGAGAGTCTTCCTATCAAATTATAATACAACTTACGAATGGCAAAAAACAGAGGAGATTCCATACTCTCATTTTTTACACCTACAACCAGCTTAAATCCGCTTTCCCATTCTGCCAAAAAATCTTTGATCATATGCACCGGGTCTTGCAGATCGGCAACAATCAATATAACGGCATCTCCATTTGCCTGAAGCAATCCGTAATAGGGAGAACGAATATGACCGAAGTTGCGTGCATTGATGATGATTTTAACATTTTTATCTTTTTTAGCAATTTCACGCAGGATTTTTTGCGTGTTATCTTTGGATGCATTATCTATGAATATATGTTCGTATTTATAATTCTTTTTTAATCCGGCAAATACATCCTTTACTTGCTTGTAGACTTCCTCTACGTTTTCTTCTTCATTATAACACGGTGTAACTATGGAAATTGATTTCATTTTGTTCCCCTATGGAATCGTATTGTTTTTCGAATAGATTCATGTAGATTGATTCTGATCTTCAGAGCGAGCTCTTCTTTTGCTTTCTGTACGGAAGGCACATAATAGCTGATTGGTGCATTCGGATTTTTTTCCTTATGAACTACTACATTATCGGAAAGTCCTTCCATATCCGAGATTTCTTTCGCCAAATCCAAAATGGAAATACCGACATCGGACCCTACGTTATAAATCTCCGAAGAATCGGAATGGAAAAGAATAGTCCAAAGCCAGATCATAAGATCGGAAGGATACATATAGGATCGGAAAGGAGTTCCGTCGCCTTGTATCTGGATTTTGGTTTGCTCCAAAATATTATTTATAAAATTACCGATGGCAAATGCTGAATTCAATGGAAGCCCGGGACCCACGAATGCGAAACATCTTGCAATTGAAATTTTTATTTTGGATTTTCCGGCGTATATGCGGCAAAGTAGCTCCGCATAACGCTTGGATTCACCGTATGTAAATTTCGGATCGATTAACGGTGCCCCTGCATATTTTTCCGTTATATGAGGGTCGATTAACGAACCATAAACGGCACCGGAAGACAAATATAGGAAATATTTTGCATTGCAATCGACTGCAAAGTCCAAAACATTCTTTGTTCCTTGAACGATGATTTGCGACGTAGCTAGAGCGTTTTCAGAGTCCAATCGGGAATCCGATTCCGCTGCGGCATGGATAAAAACAGTAAAATCTTTTTCTAAAGCCGGAAACTCCAGGACGTCACCTTTTCGAAAATCGATCTGATTTTGCGATTTGTACTTCGGATATTTCCGAAGGAAAGATTCAGGGTCCCTACTTAATACAGTGAGTCGGGCATCCAGGTTTAGTACCCGGTTTGCATGTAAAAAACTTTCCAAGAACCATCTTCCGATAAATCCGGTTCCCCCCGTTAAAAATATCTTTTCATTTTTTAGTTTTTGAAAATCCGTATGAGAAAGAACAAAATCAAGATCTTCAACAGGAAAGGAGTCCTCGATTTTCATCCAAGGATTTTCTCTTTTATCAATTTTTCTTCGATCGTTGCGTAATCCAAACCGTGTTCCTTAATAGCATAATCGTAACTACCGCATCTTTCGGTAAAACGGTTCCTGATTCCGAAACGAATCAATCGGATTGGAGACGGAGTTTCCGATTCAGCAATAAACTCCGATAAAACGGACCCGAGTCCGCCTACAATCGAATGTTCTTCCAGTGAAATTACGGTTTTATATTTTTGAATTCTTCCTATGATCTTATCCCGATCCAATGGATGAATCACAGGAGCGGAATATAAAGATAGATTGTATTTTTGGGATAGTTTCATTCCTACATCCATCATGGAACCAGTTGCAATAATACAAACATTCGAATTTGTTTCTTTTACCGAAAGGACGTCCAATTCAAGCGAATCCAGTTTTTTGGAATGAATGACGGTTTTGTCCGCTTTACCGATCCGAATATAGGAAGGAGATTTTAGAGTATACGCATATTCTAAACAAGCTAACATCTCATAGGAATCGGCGGGAGAAAATATGGTCATGTGAGGTAAAGTCCGCACGCAAGCAATGTCTTCCGCGCATTGATGGCTCGGACCGAGAGTCGCATAAACCAAGCCGGCTCCGTCTCCCAGGAAAATTACAGGGAGGGATTCGTAACATACATCCATTTTGATAAATTCAAGAACTCTTACGGGAATGAATGCGGACAATCCGTAAACAAAAGGAATCATTCCTTCTTTAGCCATTCCTGCCGCATAACCAACCATAGCTTGTTCCGAAACTCCGGCATTGATGAATTGGTCGGGGGCTTTTTTTCTCAGCTCATCGAACAACGCATAACCGTGATCTCCCGAAAAAACATGTACGTTCTTATCGGCAGTGGCTTTGTCTGTCAAAAATTTGGATATTATATCTCTCATGCATTCGCCTTCAATTCGCTTAAGGATTTTTGAAATGTATCCTCATCCAAGCGGGTATAATGCCAAATGTTATCGTCTTCCATAAAGGAAACACCTTTTCCTTTCACGGTTCTCGCTATAATCGCCTTCGGTCTGGGATCAATACTCTGTGTCGCTTTGGTGTATACTTCTTCCAATTCTTTTCTGGAATGGCCGTCGCATTCCCAAGTTTCAAAATTGAATGCATTCAGTTTATCCGAAAAAGATTCGCAATTTAGAACATCGCTCGATCTTCCCATTGCCTGAAAATCATTTGCATCAATCACCAGTATGAAGTTTTTCAATTTCCAGTGAGCTGCAAATAATAAGGATTCCCAAGCACTGCCTTCATTCATCTCCCCATCACCCACAAAACAAAATACTTTTCTATTTTGTTTTTTCAAATGTATCGCCAATGCATATCCTGTTGATACGGTAATTCCGTGTCCAAGACTACCGCCGCTGACTTCAATTCCGGGAACATGCGAATCGGAAAGTCCTTTCAATAAGCTTCCGTCGGAGAAATAATTTTTTATATGGACTTCGTCCAAAACACCTAATTCGTAAAGGCAGGAATAAACGGCCATAACCCCATGACCTTTGCTCAAACAAACCAGATCTCTGTCCGGATTTCTTAGATCACTTAGATCGATAGAAACAAATTTTTCATATAAGACTGCGAACAACTCTATCATGGAAAATGCACAACCGATATGGACGGAATTTCCATTCTTCGCCATATTGATTACATTGATTCTAAGTCGTTCCGAAGAAAGTGGTCTGTTTAATAAGGATGGTTTCATCTATTTTCCAACGAAGGTTCTTATCTTTTGAATCATAAAATCCAACATTTCCGGTTTCATTCCAGGATAAACACCGAGCCAAAATGTATCATTCATTACTTTATCCGTATTTTCCAAATTACCGATGACCCGATAACCTGTTTTTTCCTTTCGCATTTCATCAAATGCGGGATGTCGGAGAAAATTTCCTGCAAATAACATCCTAGTCTGAATGCCTGCCGATTCGAGATAGTCAACAATCTCTTTTCGTTTGAACTTCGTTCCGTCTTTGATTGTAAGTAAAAAGCCGAACCAGGATGGTTCCGAGTTTTTAGTAGGCTCCGGCAGAATAAAAAACTCGGAAAGATCATCCAAACCTTTTCGAAGAGTATTCCAGTTCTTAGAACGTGCCTCAACAAAAGAGGAAACTTTTTTCAATTGGGCGACACCGATCGCCGCTTGCATATCGGTCACTTTCAAATTATAACCGAAGTGTGAATAAATATATTTATGATCGTATCCTTCCGGTAGTTCACCTAACTCCCAGTTAAATCGTTTGCCACAGGTATTGTCTTTCCCTGACGGGCACCAACAATCCCTACCCCAATCCCGAATGGACTCTGCAATTTTTTTCAAACGACTGCTTTGCATATAAACGGCACCACCCTCACCCATTGTCATATGGTGAGGAGGATAAAAACTGGACGTTCCTATATCTCCGATTGTTCCCGTGTTTTTCCATTCTCCGTTATAAAAATAACGACTTCCCAAAGCATCACAATTGTCTTCAATCAACCAAAGTTTATGTTTAACGCAAAAATCTTTCACCGCTTGCAAATCAAACGGATTGCCAAGAGTGTGTGCAACCATCACCGCTTTTGTTTTAGGAGAAAGAGCCTCTTCCAATCGACTAACATCAATATTATAAGTAGGAAATGTAATGTCCAAAAATACGGGAACTGCTCCGTATTGGATGGCAGGAACGACCGTAGTCGGAAATCCTGCAGCAACAGTAATCAATTCATCTCCTTTTTTAAACTGTCTTTCTTTCAAGGAAGGAGAAGTAATCGTATTGAATGCAACTAAATTTGCGGAAGAACCTGAGTTTACCAAAATCGCATTCTTAACACCGAGTAGTCTTCCGAATCCTCTCTCGAATTCATCGGCATATCTGCCTGTAGTGAGCCAGAATTCAAGAGAAGAATCGATCAGGTTTACGATCTCTTCTTCATCGAATACTCTACCTGCATAAGTTACTCTCGAAACTCCCGGAACAAACTCCGCTTCCTTTTTAGGCAAATGAACCGCGCGATAATGTTGTTTCGAATATTTAAGAGTGAGTTCTTTAAATATGACTCCCAAATATTCTTCTTTTACGGAAGCGACTTCCTTTAAAACTGAATCCGTTTTTAGATAATAGGATCGATTCAAATCCACATACATCCCGGAATCAACCTCTCCCGATTGAAGATCTTTAGAATCGATGGAAATCGAATTTTCCGCCTGGATTGTCTTTAAAGGATAAACTTCAAATTCGGAATTTGAATCAGGATCGTTGATAGCGATTACCAAAGATTCGCCTAATCCTTTATCGCTTTTTTGTACTAAAATTTTTGCACGTGTTTGCATTGATGATAACCTGAAAGGATTTTAATTAATGATTTCTTACTGTCCGGAAGCACTCATGTACTCGCCGATCTGACGGATACAAACCGAATCTATTTTTTCTTTGTTTAAATAAGACTCGGTCCACTCGATGATTTTACCCAAAGCGGTATCCAGATTCCAACGAGGACTCCAGCCCAAGATTGACCTGGCTTTGGAGATATCAAGTTTAAGATAATTTGCCTCATGAGGATGCGGACCTTTGTCTATTTCGAATCCAGGAAAATGGAGAGGTGATTTTTTCTCTTTTCCATTCTCCGAAATTTTTTGATTCAAAATTTCTACGATGGAAAGTACAGATTTGGCATCTCCTTCGTTCGGACCGAAATTCCAACCGTCTATAAATTTAGTATCGTGATTGTACAATCCCTCTGCCAGCTCCATATAACCGCTCAAAGGTTCCAATACATGTTGCCATGGACGGATTGAATTAGGATTACGAATCGAAAGTTTTTTGTTTTCCATTATGGATCTGATGATATCGGGTATAAGCCGGTCCAAAGCGAAATCACCGCCACCAATCACATTCCCGGCCCTTGCGGTAGCGATCGCCACTCCGTGTTCTTTGATTTTTTCCGGATGAAAAAATGAATTTCTGTAAGCGGATGTTACCAATTCGGAACATGCCTTGCTATTGGAATAAGGATCATATCCCCCTAAAGTTTCGTTTTCACGATAACCCCAAGACCATTCCTTGTTTTCATATACTTTATCAGTTGTTACATTTACGAAAGCCTTCACATTCGGACCGTCCGTCCGAATCGCCTCCAAAATATGAACAGTGCCCATTACGTTAATAGAATAAGTATCAACAGGTATTTTATACGAATCCCGTACCAAGGGTTGTGCCGCCATATGAATCACTATATCCGGCTTGGCGGCCCTCATAGCATCTTGAAGCCGAGCTAAGTCGCGGATGTCGGCAATCACCGATTTTTCTATCGCGGATTGTACGGAAGCTATCACAAACAAAGACGGGTTTGTTGGTGGCTCCAAAGAGTAACCGGTGACTTTAGCACCTAAGGAAGATAACCACAACGAAAGCCAAGAGCCTTTAAAACCGGTATGGCCGGTGAGAAAAACGGATTTCCCTTTCCAAAAACTTTTGTTCAAGTCCAAACCTTCCAAGGTGCTTTTCCGGATTGCCATAACCCTTCCAGATACATTTTGTCCCGAATGGTATCCATAGGTTGCCAAAAATCATCATGTTTATAACAAAACAAATCTCCCGATCGGGAAAGAGATTCCAAAGGTTCCTTTTCCAGAACGGTTTTATCATCTTCGATCAAATCGAAAATGGAAGGCTCCATTACCATAAACCCCCCGTTCACCCATCCTGACTCTCCTTTCGGTTTTTCTTTAAAGCCTGTTACACTATTGTTTTCGGTGATCTCCAGAGCTCCGAAGCGACCTCCAGGCTGAATCGCAGTTAAAGTAGCCGCCTTACCGTGGTTTTTATGAAATGCCAATAACTTCGGCAGATCCACATTGGAAACTCCGTCACCGTAAGTTAACATGAACGTTTCATTGCCTATATAATCTTTAATTCGTTTCACCCTTCCACCGGTCATAGTGTCCAATCCGGTATTCACCAAAGTGACCTTCCAAGGTTCCGCTTTATGAATATGGGTCGTCATACGATTGGAATCTCTAAAATCGAAAGTCACATCCGATTCATGTAGAAAATAATTGGCAAAGTATTCTTTGATCGCATACGCCTTATATCCCAGGCAGACGACAAAATCATTGAACCCGTAATGCGAGTATATTTTCATAATATGCCAAAGAATCGGTCTTTCTCCGATTTCAATCATTGGTTTGGGTTTCAAATGTGATTCCTCACTGATTCTAGTTCCGTAACCACCAGCCAATATAACTACTTTCATATTAATATTACCAATTTTGTTTCCTTTTTACTCTGTGCAAACCAATCAATTCATTCATCCCTGAGGGAAATTTAAAAAAACAAATCCAAAACAAAGACAGTTTAGTTTGAATTTCTTAAAAATAGGAAGAAACCTTGCCCCTCGGCAACAACACTGTAACCGTCAATTTTATCCAACGAATCCGAAATCACTACCCTAGCCGAAACAGGTACCTTCACATGATTTACCTTTGTACCGTTTTGCATCAACTGCCAGGTAAGAGGATAATCCCACGAATCGCCATTCAGCACCAGGCCGACGTCTTCTATATGATTCCTTTTTATATATTCGATGAAATTAGCATAAACGTTTCTTAATTCAGGCCTCTTGTTAAAATAATGCCATTCTCGATTCCAGTTACCATGAGCAATCAGAAAAGGACGGCTTGCATTCAAAGCCAAAACAGTCCAAGACTGGAGAATCATAAGAACGATGGGAACATAAAATAAAATGCGGAACCGATTAAAATTGTATTTAGGAAGTGTAAAAATCAGAAGAGATGAGGAATAAAAAAAAGGAAGTTGTAAACGGGATATCCAAGGTTGGTCTTTTATCATAAAATGAAAAATCACCCAGGAGAATAAGATTCCCAAAGCAAGTTCGGAATGAACTGTTTTTTTCCTTTGTAGCTTTCGGAAAACCAGAATGCAAAAAACGAATGCAATGAAAACAAAGTGTATTGAATTTCCAATATAGTCTTCATCCGGTCTGTTTACATTCAAACATACATTATCACCGGTTCCATGCGGATTGTCCACTTTTGAATTCAAATGCAGATAAAAATCGGAATCACAAATAAAGAAAAAAGGAGAATGATAGAACATACCTTTTAAAGTATTTGCAAATCGAACTTCCAAACCTTGGCCTAAAGAAAAAACCTCGGAACGATTCCCAGTAAGGCTTCCGTACTGATTGTACTTTCGGAATAGATCAGGACCAAGAACGATCAATCCGGAAATAACAAAAACAGGAACTAACTTCAGTAAACTTCCGATAAAACCGAGTTCGGTCCTATTCTTCCAAAAAAAAGCAATCAAATGAAACAAAGAAGCGAGAAGAAAGAAAGATGCGAATAATACCGATGTAGGCTTCACCAAATAAGCGGAAAAGATGGATATTGAATACGCGATCAACAGAACCCATTTGGACTTTGGAAATCTTCCTGTTACGATTTGTTCTTTCAGAAAGAAATGGTTCCCGATCAAAGACAAGCAGAATGCGGATGCCAACAAATCATTCTGCGTACTTGTGGCCTGCAAAATTCCCATTGGAAGGGACGCGGCAAAAATAGTAGCAAATATCTTTTTGTAATTTTCCGCCTTAATGATAGAAGCAATGAGCAACACAATCGCAATACAGTACAACCACGCAAAGCTTTGAATTAAATTTGCAAATACATCCGAATGAAAGATGACCTGCGGAATTAAAATCAAAAACTCAGCTCCAGGATTCATTGCGTTCTGCCGGTCAATATAAGAAAAATAATAACCGATCGATTGATTCTGTAACCAATGAGCAACCCTCGCCATATGGTACGTCATACTGTCCCAATTGTTCGGAGGATAAAGAACGGAAACGTATACGATTGTCAGAAAAAAAGGCAAAATAAAGTATAAAAACTCGGGCCGAACCGAATATTTTTTTATGATCCGAAAAGTCGTTTTTTGCAAAAAGAACTTATAAAAAAAATACAAAACCGGCAATTGAAAAAATAAAACCCAAAGATCAGTCACTTCCATGAAGTAAGAAAGTAAATTCAGTATAACCGCTTCGTATAAAACCAGTAAAGCAGGTCCATTTACAAAAGATATGGTTCGGAAGAAGGATCTATTATTTTCAATTGCCAACAGAATAACTCTCTTATGAATGATTGCAAATCAGTGTAACTGATCCGCTTTATCTATCAAATGCCTTCTTCTCAGGAACTTGCAAAGATGAGAAAAATTACCCATCATTATTTCGTGATCGTAATTCCACTCAAATCGGGGATTTTTAAATGGGAATTCTGAAATCGGTTTTTCCGGATTTTCCAAACATGCTTTCAGGGTTACGGTTTCCCTTTCATACATGGCGATATCGACATTGAACCTGCTCAGTTTATGAGTGAACGTCCCGGCATACACTGTAAATAAAATACCGCCAAGAAACAAAGATACGGGAAGGAAAAGATATCCTTGCTTCCGGCTTGCATATAACAATACATAAACGGATAAAACAAAAACGATACCTGCCAGCGGAATGGAGTAATAAAACCCATTGATGGGACTCCCGATTAAAAAAGTCATAACTCCGAATGCAAATACCGATATCAAAAAAGAAACGGAACGGTAAGAGTAAGGATTGAATAAATTCAAATAATAGAGATGTCTGTACCTGTTTTTCCAATCGGAAATATCAATTGCCAGAAGAAAACAAAAAGCAACTCCCGTAACAATAGAACCAGCATTCTCGGCTTCGAAACCGAAAAAAGATCTTACATTCATTACGGATTGATGGAGGGAGCTAACGTAAAAAGTAGATGTCCATATACGAACAATAACAGAGGAAACGAGATTGGCGGTAGAATCGAAATCAACTTCTTTGCCCGTCAATGACTCGTAAATATACGGGCCAATCAGATAATAATAAATCTGCCTGAATAGGATTGCGGCAAGACCGATATAAAAAACAGTGAAGAATCTTTTTTTATTGGAATAAATATAATAACCTAACGAACTAATGACTAAAAAAAGCAGAACAAAATAACCTTGCTCGTCAACCAGAGAAAGAAAAGCGAACAGAGTGAACAGAAACCATTTATTCTTTAAAACAAATCCCAACCTGGTTTCAAAAAACAAAAACATCAAAACAAAAATTAAAAAACAAACGATGATCTTGGAAGTTCTAAAATGAAGGATCCCTGACACAAAGATCGTAGGGCTGAGTAAAAATATAAAAAAAAGCAAAAGGAGAATTACTCTCTTTTTTTCCCTGGCAACTCCCCCCAAAGGAAAAAACAAAACTCCGAGAAAGGCGATCGTCAGAACGGAATAATGAACTACGGAAAGAAAAGTAAGATGACCTGAATTATAACTTAATTCAATGAATTTTATATCCAAATAATTGAATATATTTCCAATTTCTCTTCCTCTGTAAAAAGTATCGTTTTTATAAATATTGAATACTTTTCTAAAAAGAGTATCCTCACCTAATAAATAAGTATCGTAGGAAACATTCTCTCCGTGAAATATCCCGACTTCCTGTTGCGTCAGAGATTGATAGAGTATCAAAACAAAGAAACAACAGGAGAAAATCGTAATCCAAAAATTTACGAGAGATCTGAGTTTCAAGGAATCTTAATAATTCGTTAAACAACTACTAATTGCTTCAATTTCAATCTCTGTCAATTCGGGATAATTCCCACAATAAAAAGAATTAAAATGAAGAAACTCGGTTTCGGGCAATTCCATTCTATTCTTAACGTATTTATGATAGAAGGGCTGTCTTTGGATATTTCCAGCGATCATAGGCCTGATTTCAATTCCACCGCCGGTAAACTGAGCTATGTATTTTTCCCTTAACTCCGGAGTTTTACAAACGATTGGAATTGCGAAAC
This sequence comes from Leptospira kobayashii, assembly GCF_003114835.2. NCBI lineage: Bacteria > Pseudomonadati > Spirochaetota > Leptospiria > Leptospirales > Leptospiraceae > Leptospira > Leptospira kobayashii. Next base: position 2,379,520 of record NZ_AP025028.1, read on the forward strand.
TGGATAATAAAGAAATATGCGAATGTTCAACGGGAAGAAAATCCGGATTGGTTTTGATGATCTCTTCAAAATGAAGGAAGTTTTTTTCTCTCGTTTTGATATTCTCATCTAAAAACTGAAGCTGGTATGTTCCGAGAAAACCTGTAATCTCAGTAGGTCTTAGATTGTAACCCAAGTCGTAAAATGTATACTTCGCTTCGAATTCATTGCTAATATCGTATTTTCGTCTAATATCAATTTGTTGGTGAGAAGTTAAATTTCTATCCCACCCGTTTGCACGGACAATTCGTAGCATGATCGCAAGTTCGGTATCGTCAGTACAAACCATCCCTCCTTCGATTGTTGACATATGATGTGCAACAAAAAAGGAAAAACTGGATGCAACACTGAAATTTCCCGCTTTTCCGGAAGGGATTTCGGTTCCCAGAGCTTCACAATTATCTTCAATCAGAATGATGTTTTCTTTTTCACAATATTCTTTGATCAGGTTTAAGTCACCGACGAGTCCTAAAACGTTCGTCAAAAAGAATGCTTTGAGTTTTTCTTTTTTATGAACACGATCAAGGCTTTCCACCATCACATTCAAAGTTTTCACGGAACAGTCTACTGCAACCGGTTCAAAACCAAGTTGTAAAATCGGCATGACATTTGTAGACCATGTCAAAGCGGAGAATCCTACTTTATCTTTATCTTTCAGTCTTCCCAGATTTTTTAAAGCCTGCATAATCGCCAAATTGGCACTTCCGCCGCTGTTAAATAAAATCGCTTCTTTTCTTTTTTGAAAAAGAGAGAACTTCTTTTCGAATTCCAGACATTTGATGTCCATACTCAAGCGCGGAGCATTCAGAATAAAGTCGGCGAGAGCTTTTTTCGTCTCAACTTCATTCAAAAAAGCATTTTTCATTAAAGGAATCATTATAACCTCGTGTGTAGTAAATTAAATATAAACTTGAAATACAAAAACGAATAATAAAAAGTCATCTAATCCAATATTTCATAAACGTACCAGACTTTATTATTTTCAATTAAACGATATTTAAAATTCGGATTTTCCAAAACAAAAGTTCCAATTATATAAATCTTTCCTTTGTAACTTTTTCTCACTTCTTCCAGAGATTGCATGTTTTTATAATCCCAATCGGCAAATCCTCTATCCCCGCCCCAAAAAAGATATTTCATTCCGAAAACTTTTTTCAAATGAGGGGTGAAAACACCGTTAGCGTACTTGGTATAATGATTTCCGAAAGCAAAAGAGGATTCGTAATTATAACCTTGGTAGACATTATAGATTCTGGAATTTTTTTCCAAATTTTCCTGAATCGATTGCATTTTCCGCCAATCGGCATAAAGATCGGTTCGCTCCTCAAGCAAAGCTCTGTAATCAAAAATCCTAGCAGCTAACAAAAGCAAGATCAATCCAGCTACAGCATATCTGATTTGCATCCAAGAAGCAGTCTTTTCCAAAGCAGCCAGATTGATGACGATTAAAATGGCATTTAAATGGAATGCAGGAATAAAGTATCTGCCTCCCGCATAATGTTTAAGAGCTTGGACCATAAAACAGCCGATACATATTAAGACTGCTCCAGAAAACATAAGATAATCCCTATCTTTACGGGATTTTCCGTTTTTGAAATAAGATAGGAATGCTTTTACAAAAAAAGCAGAATTGAATGCAAAGATAGCGAAAAAGAATTTTTCGTCCCGAACGAAACGGATGAAGTTTTTCAACATCATTGAAAAATCGAAAACTCTATTTTCCCCGCTTCCATAAACCGCAGTATGAGTGAAAATCGCGGAGAACCATTCATACATCACTTGTAGCTTATCAAGAACAGGGGAAATGGAGATAAAGAAAACCGCAATCATAATGGCGAGAATCGTAAAATAATCCCTGTAGTATTTATAAGAAATCAAAAATACGAGGATGATGACAGGCAGAAAAAGAATTTTGATAGCTAATGCAAAACCCGTAAAACCCGCAAAAAGCAAAATCAAAACAAACCGATCTTTTTCTTTTCGCAAGAAAATCAGGTAGAGTAAAAAAGAAATGATCGTCGATGCGATAATGACAAAATACTCGCTCGTCATCCTTGGTAAAAAAACAATATATACGGAAGATTGAAGATTTACGATCTGATAGAAAACAGCAAGTAGCAAGTTATTTGTTTTGCGATAAATATAAATTCCGAATCCGGAAAGTAGCAGAGAAAAACAAGTTACTATAAATATATTGATAAAATGCAAATATTGATCCGAGTTTCGGATTAAATCCTCTACGACGTTTCGATCGGGAAAGAAGGTCGAGACGAGAAAGTATTTAAGTTGAATCAAATAACTGATTATAACAATTGTAGGAGTACCCGGATGGTCAATATATCCGATTTGTTCATATAACGCATAACTGAGCCCGTTCAACAAATATATGTATTCCGGATCGTAATTCAATACATGAAATATGGCAAACTCGGGCAGCGTTTTCGTATATAGAAGCATGCCCAATAACAAAAACGGCAGAGCGAGTAAAGCCATGTAAAAACGCCCGTTAGTCAACGGGCCGAGATTTTTCAAAAACATATCAACCGTTCCAGAATGTCCTGAATAGGCTTTTTTTCTTAATGTCCTCTTCCGCTCGATCCAACGGAAGCCATTTCTTACCGATCCAAATCTCATAAAAGAATATTTTCAAAAACGCAACCCCTGTTCCCAAACTAGGTGATCCGAAACCATTGTCGATTCGACAACTTTCGTAAGTAGGGAATTCCGCAATCTTGAGTTTCTTCTTAAATGCACGAATGGACCCTTGAAATTCGATCGTATAACCTGGTCCGTCTAAAGCGATTTCATTCCACGTTTTTTTGGTAATGGCCCGGAATCCGTTGATCGTATCCGTAACATATTTGCTACGATTCCAAATGATATTTGCAAGTATCGTAAAAGCGTTGTTTACCCATTTTCGCCATTTGAAGAATTGTTCGTCTTCCTCATTATGCGCATCTTTTGTCATTCTGGTTGCAATGACTATATCGTTACCAGCTTCCAACAAGGGTTTGAATTTAGGAATATCATTCGGATCTTCGTTTCCGTCCGGGCTAAATAGTATCAATGCATCTCCTTTGGCCTTTTTAAAAGCCACACGAAATGCTTCGCCCCTGCCCTTGATCTCCTGAAAATGAACGGGAATTTTTTTCTCTTTTAAAAATTCAACGGTACCGTCGGTAGAGCCTCCGTCGACTGCAATGATTTCATCTACCGACTTTAAAGGGATCTTGCTAAAGATCTCCTTAAGCCCCACGATTTCGTTTAAAGTTAAAATGACTAAAGTGATTTTCATTATTTCGTTTCCATTTTAGTTTTATAATCCCGTATAACATCTCTAATCCCATCTTCCAAAGTAACGGATTGTTTAAAACCCAATTTCGTAAGTTTACCAACATCCATACACTTTCGAGGCATCCCGTCAGGCTTCGAATGATCCCAGACGATCTTGCCTTGGTACCCTGTCATGTTTGCAATGAGTTCGGCCAATCCTTTGATCGAGATATCTTCGCCGGCACCTACATTGATAAACCCATCCTCTTTCCAATGTTCCAATAAAAATAGGACTGAGCGAACCAAATCGGAAACATGGAAGAATTCTCTTTTTGCCGATCCCGTTCCCCAAATAACAACCTCGGAAAGATTGTCTCTTGTTGCATCCGTAAATTTTTTAACAAGCGCACTCAATACATGCGAATGTTCCGGGTGAAAGCTGTCACCGGGACCATATAGATTGCTCGGCATAATACTCAGACCGTTCAGATTGTACTGTTTTTTGTAATACTCCATCATTTTCAAACCGGAAATTTTCGCCAAAGCGTAACCTTCGTTTGTTGGCTCTAATGGTCCGGTCAGCAGATATTCTTCCTTCATGGGTTGCGGGCATTCACGAGGATAAATACAGGAGCTTCCGAAAAATATCACTTTTTTGGCATCAAAAAGATGGGAATTGTGAATCAAATTGCTCTCAATCATCAAATTATCGTAAATGAAATCGGCGGGTTTTTCCATATTCGCCTTGATTCCACCCACTCTGGCAGCGATGATAAAAACAACGTCGGGCCTTTCCTTCTCAAAAAACTCACCGACCGCAACCGAGTTTCTTAAATCCAACTCGTTTCTATCCTTGATGATAATCTCGGAATAACCCTCTTTCTTAAAATGGTCCAAGAAGGCAGAACCTACCATTCCTTTATGTCCGGAAATAAATATCTTATCTTTTTTTTGAATCAACTGTCAGCCCCTTAGGATTATTCTTTAAAAAAATTACGAACATCTGTAATGCGCTAATGGTAGGCCCGGAAACGATCTTACCGCTCATTATCTTCTTTTCAATCTCTTCCCATTCGAAAAACTTAAAATCCGAAATCTTTTCCGATTCGGGATAAGAAAAACCATGACCTGCTTCAACAGGCTCCAACACACAAATGATATGATGTAGGAAATCCATTTTGCCGGGAGATTCATAAAAGGAACCGATATTAACCGCAACATCGGATGAGAAACCGGTTTCTTCCTTTAACTCCCGAATGGCAGCTTCTTCCGGAATTTCACCCTCCTCGATTCCGCCTCCGGGGAACTCCCAGCTTGTCTTTTCAATGGCAGGTCTCGTACATCGGATCAAACCCAATTTAAACAGTTCATTTTCCCGTATAACGGGAATGATAACGACGGCTGGTTCGACCGATACAAACCATCCGAATTTTTTCTTATTGATGACTTTAAAGAATTTAAAATCAAAAAGGGAATCTGAGTCTTTCATTCTTCTTCAATAACGAATACATATAAAATAGAAAAATAAAACTATTCGATATAACAATTAAGCTGACCGGGAAAAAATACCTTGCGGAAGACAAAAGGAGAACTAAGTTCACGGAAGCCCAAAATAAAGGAACGAAGGAGACGGATAATAAGAACGGATTTTTTTTCCAAAGCCCCAACAAAAAAACCAAAACCGTAAAAAACCATCCCATCCTCAATAGAATCCGATAAAGATCTACACTATGAGTCAGAACTCTTTGCACTCTGTTGACACCACCGGAAAATGAATATCTTTCCTGAACATAATCGTATAACACCCGATCGTCGCGAATATCGGAAATCAGGTTTTTATGAGAATGAAATAACATCAAGCCGAAGTTTACGGTCTCATTATAAGGATGATCGAACTCAAGCATAAGTTTTATATTATTTAAAAGCCCGTGAAAGTAAGCGCTCGGATTTGCCCGAACCACAGATACAAAATCGAGTCCCGGATTCGGTGTAATGATAAATAACTGATCCAAAATGCCGTAAAAATTCGGATCACCGATGATTCCCTGAATTTCCAACTTACCCGTTTTCGAAAACCGATTCAAAGCTTCTTCATATTCGGTCTTCTTTTTGCCCAACATTTCCGAATCTTTCGGAAAGACTCCCTGAATCAGAAGTCCGGCGAGTAAAAACCCCCGTTTTGCGGCGTCATTTTTACCCGAAGCTTTTTTCGCCCATGGGGACGCAATGATGATAGGAATCAAAACAACAATTAAGTTAACAAAGATAAGTTGAGTTATTTTTTTAAGCAATTTTTCATTCGTTCTGATCCAAAATACATAAGACAAAAAAAGTCCGGCAGGTAACACAAATACGAGTAAGTTGGGTTTGATATAATAGAGTATCCCTACGTATATCCCCATTAACAACGAGTGATAAAATATATTTTTTATCTTAAGATTTAATAATACCAAAAACAGGCAAAAGGAAAAACATAACAACGTCTCCATCAGAAGAGAATGTTCGAACGCGATTAAAACCGGATTCAAACTGAGAACGAAAACAATCACAGCTCCTACCCCTGCTCCGGATTTTTCTTTTACAAGATAACCTAAACTTAACGCGGAAAAAAGACCCAATAGAGTCAAAAAGGATATATGTGTAAAAGCGTTAAATCCTACCACAGATCCGTAAAGTCGAAGCATCAGAGGAAAAAGAGGAGTTCGTAGATAATTCCAATCCACATACATCTTATCCGTAAAAAAAAGATTCGCCAGGCGGATATAATCAAAGCCGTCGGGAGAAATATACAAAGGCAAGGAAATCAAATATATAAAATGAATCATAACACAGAAAACAACCGAATATTTAAACCATTTCCTGGAGTTGCCAAACATATGTTTCAAACTGTTAAAACTCATTTTTTCGCCTTACTTTCGTTCACTAGGTTTTTTATCTTTATAATTCAAGAGATACAATTCAAAATCAAACTTATGAAATCTGGAACTGGTATCTAAAATCAAACCGATTGAGAGTGAGATCAAGGATGTAATCATAAGTCCGGTGGAAAGGATCGCAAGCGGAACATGATAGATGTATTTTTCACGGTAATAATCCTCGAATACGGGATAAGCGGACAATAAACCGGAAAAGAACAATAATGCGGAAAGATAGCCGAAAAAATGGAAAGGTTTATAAAACTTAAAGATCCAGATGATAGTCTTTATTACTTTAATACCGTCTTTAAAAGTACTTAGCTTTGAAAAGCTGCCTTCCGGTCTGTCTTTATAAACGATTTTCTCTTCAATGACTTTGAATCCTTTATCCAAGGCATGCAAGGTCATCTCCGTTTCCAATTCGAATCCTTTGCATAAAATAGGATATGTTTTTACGAATCTTCTGGTAAAGACCCTATATCCCGACATGATATCATTCAATTTAGATTGGAACAAAGTATTGATAAACCATTTCACCAGCATATTGCCGAAATAATGAAATTTACGTTTGTTTTCATTCTTATAAGCACCGCTATGATGTCGGTCACCAACAATCATATCCGCTGAATTTTCCGACAAAGCTTTGATCAGATTCGGCAGATCGGACGCCTGGTATGTGCAATCCGCGTCAGACATCACATATATGTCAGCTTCAATCTCATGAAATGCAGTTCTGACGGCAAAAGCCTTTCCTTGCCTCTTTTCGTTGATCAATGTTCCGTTGATTTTAAATTCTTTAAATGTTTTGCGGGTAATTTCTTCCGTGCGATCACTCGAATTATTGTTGATAACAACAATTTGAGCGGAAGTGAATTTTTTTGCAAAATCAAGAATCGTATCCTTGATCGTTAACTCTTCGTTATATGCCGGTAAAATAACTGCGATTTTGTCCACGATTGTATTTGTTTCCCTTTTTTAATATACTTTTCAGCGTTAAAGAATCCGATTCGATTCAAATAGGATATGAATTCGAATAAGTCTTATTTGTTTTTTTGTTTCTGATCTTAACTATGATTGTTTTGTCTTTCTTACCAAACTTCAAGTTTGTTTCTCTGAAATCCGTCCACGGAGAAATCTGAATTTCCTTATTTTCATTATCCGTTTTAAAATAAGCGGATTCGAAGGAATCCATTTCTTTGAATTTGGATACAAGCCCGGTATTTGTTATATTTTCGCCAGACTTGGCTTCTACAGGCTGGGAAAAATAGAATAGAACTTCTTTCTTCTCATCAGTCAGTTGCAATTGCTTCGGAACCCGATTCATAAAAAATTTCGCGTCGAAGAAATTACCGATAAGAATAAAATAATCTTCCTTCAATTCATCAACTGTAAGATTTACAATCCTTCTGGCGGAGGAATAGTTTTGTATACCCAATGGAATCAACTGGGATATGATGATATTTGGAATCGCTTCCTGCACTTGATTCTTCGATAAAATCTTGGAATCCGGAGCAAGATTATGAATCAAAGCATTCGGGTAATTATTCACATAAACCACATTGAATTCGGGAGTTTTGGGAAGTATTTCCGCGACTCTATCGGATATTTGTTTTCGGTATGAATTGAAATTCGTATAACTTATAATCGCACCGATGGATCTGTAATAATTATTAAACAAACCGTAAAACGAAGTGAATATGCAATAGGCGAAAGCGATAAAGAAAATAGGGTAACCGATCTTATAAACGAAGGAGGATTTTAATTTTCTCAGACGGTCCAATGCAAAACCGATCAAAGGAGCTGTAATAGTAAACACTATCATCCAATATCTCATAATACCCATAACATATTTATTATGGATGCAATACCCTATATCCGCAAAAAGAAAAGAGAGTCCCAATACATAAACGATCGGCCGAACCTTATTAAAGGATAAAAAACCTATCAGTGCTGAAATCAAAAGTAAATGAGGGTAAAAACCGAAATTCACGGAATGATCATAAAACAAAGGGTATGCGATCGTAGTCATATTCGTATGCGCGGAATATTTCGTATTCACTTCTTCCTGAGTGGTATTGAAAAGGTTATTGATAACGGTTTTTGACAGATGGTTTGCCACATCTGACAATTCTTCCCGATGACCTACTCCCGTAGGAACCAAAGCAGGAGTGAGAAATAATTCCATATTTTGGCTCACCAGATTAATTCCTGCGATCTTGAAACTAAACGGCGAATTATTTACTGCACTTACCACTTTGGAAAACTTAACCGGATTTCCTCTCATCATATAATTTTCGTAGAAAACTCCGAATAACATAAAAAGAACCGCAAATACGAATACGATGCCGTGAAATAGGAATTTCCGAACAAACGAAAAAGTCGATTTGATCCCGTATTTAATAAAATAAAAAACAATAATACCGATAACAAGTTGATAATATAAAGCCGCAAAAGGTTTAATTCCCAAACTAATTCCCAGGGCGAGACCAGCTAACAAAATATAAATCATCCGTTTTTCGGAATACCAATTTACAAATGCCAAAACTCCGATTGCGAAACTGGATGCGGCAAGAATATCGTCATTATCTCCGGTGGCATTTAAAAGAAATACATCGGAACAGATAAGGAGCGCTGTGGACATAACGGATGCTAACTTGCTAATCTCCAGTTTTCTACATAAAAAATAAGAAGAGAATCCGATTGTTACCCAATTGAATAGGGAAAAAAAATGCAATGCCCTGAACGATACTTTATATATGATAAAATACATCCATGTCACTGCAGTATTGATAGGAGACATGAATACCAAATCTCCGTCAAAGTCGGGGTTCGGAAGAAGAGTATGATTCTGCAAAAAAGCGTAAATTTTCACCAGCTTGCTTGAAAGTGTATCAGGTGTTAAAGGAAGATAGGAGAAACAAAGAATCAACTGCAATACAAAGATCAATGAAAGAAATACGATAACAAGCGAATACAGATCGAACCGAAGCCTTGGAATTTTAAACTCCGGAAACCCGATCCGAAATCCTATGTTCTTTCTGAACAGAACGATAAAAACAACGAATTGAATCGATACGGATAAGGAAAAATATAAAATTTTCCAATCCAGAATATTAAAAAAGGAAAGTATGAAACTGGTAAAAAGTATATTTGCCCAAAAGAGTAGATAAGAATATAGGATCGTTTCAAAATTCTTTTTTTCAGGAATTAAAAATCTGATGATGGAATAGGAAAAAACAAAAAGTAAAACACTATGAACAATGAATAATATCATACACTGACACCTTTATTTTTTAAAACACTATCGTACAATTCCAAATACTTTCCGGAAGCGACGGATGCCCCGAATCTTTCCTTAATAAAATCATGTAATCGTTCTTTCTTAAAAAGACCATCTCGCTTAGAAGCGATGATAGTTTTATCCAAATTTTCCTCAAAGGATGACTGACTAAAACATTCCGCTTTGTATCCGGTCTCTCCATCCATAACTATATCTTTCAATCCGGATGTATCGAAACAAACAACGGGGGTTCCGCAAGAAATCGACTCCGCAGCAGTTAGGCAGAAAGATTCGATTTTGGAAGGAACAAGCGTAATATCAACTGAGGAATACAGAATCGCAAGCTCTTCGGAAGATTTGACATAACCGATATTGATAACATTTACAAATTCCGTTTTCAATTCGATCGGGATAGAACCGAAGACGATAAACGTAATATCTTTTCTTTTTTCTTCTTCGTATTTTTTGATTAAATTTTCTATTACAAAGTAACCTTTGTTTCCATCCCTATAATCGGATCCGAATAATAATAAAGTTTCGGAAGAACGAAAACGCCAAAATTCACGCGATGAATCGGAATCTCTCGGAAAAAAAATCTCGGTTCTTATAATATTCGGAATCACATTAGTCGGATATTTTGAAAATAAAAGACTTTCTTTGGCGATATCGGAAATCCATCGACTAACACCTACCGGATGAATGTCCAGTTTGGAATAAGCTTCCTTTTTTCTTTCCCAAACGGTATGATTTACATTATCGGAGGAATACCCTGTTTTATAGGATTCGTCGAAACAAACATGTTCGGCTCCGAGAAAAGGCCACATATCATGCATCGTCCAAACGATAGGCATTTGAATCTCCTGCAAGGCCTCAATGCTTATGAAATTATTTCCAATCCAATGTAAGTGAACGATATCAGGCTTTAAAACTTGAAGTATTAATTTTATGTCCAGAAAGGAATAATTTTGAAAAGAGTGCATTACTTCTTTTTTGAAAACGGCTCTCTTATAACTCCGGTTTCTTTTAAAATGAACGATCAAATCGATGAGAAAGCCGAATCCGGTGCTTTCTTTTGCAAGTATCACGTGATCGTCTTTAGTCGCTTTTTTAGAAACCAACATCAAGGAATTTTGACCGGCTTCCAATAAACTTTGATGAATGTGGAACGCCGCTTTTGCCGCCCCTCCCGATTGATCGGAAGTGGAAAGATGCAAGACAAACGGTTTTTTCCGTTTATCTATGATTATGCTTTTGTATAATTTTTTATCACTCCGGATCAAAACCCGTTTCAAAAGATAAGAAAAAATAACAAACGGTTTGGTGATTAAAAAGAAGATCCGAACGGAGTAATAACGTATAATTTCAAATAGTTTTGTATCATAAAAAAGAGAATAGAATAGAAAAACAGGAAGAGGATGATGTTCTTTTCTAATCGCCCTATATTCCCTGAATATAATGATCTCATTTTCTTTTTTGGCACTGACGCCTTCCAGATCATAAATTACTACAACCGTATCCACTCTCTTTTTTGTTGTTTCAGGCAAAAACCAAACTCTTTGCAACAAATCAAAATCAGCTGCAAACCGATATTTTAAATCGTAAACTCCGTGTTTTTGAAAAACCCTTTTATGGAAAAATACCGCCTGGTGGCATAAGTATTTTTCACGATACCAGTATCTGTAAAAAATCTGATCGGGGTATTTGATGTAATACCTGTCTTTTTTTCTATCAATCATAAGGATATCACCGTATAAGATATCCTCAGCATTGTCAGATGAGTCTTTTATTTTCCCAAGTACATGCTCATTCTCAAAAGAATCGCCTGCATTTAAAAATAATAGATACTCACCGGAGGCAAAACCGATTCCTTTATTTTGAGCGTCGTAAATTCCTTTATCCTTTTCGGAAATGAATCGGATCTGAGGAGTCATCACATCCCTGATAAAATCCTGCGTTCCGTCGGAAGAGCCTCCATCCACGATGATAACCTCAAAGTCCCTGCAACGTTGTCTTTCGAGACTTTTTAAGGTTTTCCTTAATCCATCTTTGTTATTATAACTGACTGAAATGATAGAAAATAAAGGCATTATTTACCAACTAACCTTCGATAAAGATTAACCAACTTCGACTTGAAACGAACCATAAGACCGTGAATCGACAATTCGCTTTTCGAACCATGAGATTCCAATAGTCCGCGGATTCCCAAATAAGCATCCCATGTATTCAATGACTTCCATTCTCCCGAAATAACAATGGATCCTTCGGAAAGAGATAATCTCTCCCATTGAAGAGTGGCGTGAGAGTGAAAAAAATATAAAACATCTTCTTTGTAAATCCCGTTCGTATGATCGGGCTTTAAAGCGATTTCAACTTTGTTTCCACCATTTTGATGGAAGACAGTTCGGATTCGAACTGCACAGGAATTTTTCCACATAGGCATCCATAGAAAACCTTTTAGACTTTCACGAATCTCAAATTTTATTTCAAAGGATTTCATCTCCGATGAAGAATTTACATTCGTAGATATATAATTGTTCCAGTCGTAACCGTTCTCTTTTTCAAGATACAATGAAGTTCTGGCAATCTTCTGATTCCATAAATCTGCGAGTTCGTTCGGTTCGGAAACCAACTCCTGTATTTTTTGATAATCGTTGTATCCTTGCTCCAATCGAAAATCGAATTGTATCAGTTTTCGAATCGCTGAAACATCCATCCGATCAAAGTCGTCATTCAGTACGAAATTCGAATGATGACTTTGATAAATGGAACGAAAGTATTCCCTATCCGCTTTACTTAATTTCGGTAAATATAATTTTTCCCATTCATACTTTGAAACAATTTTGGGAAGTTTGATCAGATCCGATTTTACTTCCTTACAAATCGAATTGAGTTCTAATAATTTAAGCAGATATTTTTTATAAATAAATTGATATACATCGAATTTTAAATAATAATCTCCCGAATGTCCCCAAGCACCTTCGTCAGGAAATTTGAAATCATGAAAGTGATGAAATACGACAGGAAATGACTCATTTGTTTCAATTTCTCTTCCCGACAATTTCCCGTTTTCTTCGAAAAAATCATATTGTTGGGAGTTCCAAGGTGCGATTCCTCCACCTAAGTGCCGCAATACGTGAACACGTTTAAACCGTGTCGTCCAATCATCCAAATATTTCTGATCACCAAATTTGCCGTCTTCATGTCTTGCAAAGCACCATTCCGCGCAACGATCTCTCCACCAATGAAGTGCTTCCATACCGGATTCATCGTTTTTAAAAGAAAGGAATTGTACACAATACCGCCCGCTTTCTTCGGACTGATCGTATTTCTTCGTATAACGATGATCAGTAAGCAAAACGGAACTACTTCCCATTTCCTCCAACAATCGAATCGGATCGGAAAAAAAGAAAAGATCGGAATCTATGTAAGTAATCTGTGATGGATTATATTTCGAAATGACATAGGAAATGGAAAAAGAAGTGCAAGTCCAACAATACTCCTGTAATGTTCTCTCCTTCTTAATCTTAAGCAGCTCCTCTCCTTCAAATTCCTGCATGGAAATAGGAGTTACATTCGGAAGAGCGAGTTTTTTCAATACATTGTACGTATCATCATCAAACCCGAAGACATAAACATGATAGTCTTTCGTGTTTTCCTCCAAAGATTTCAGCATAGCCAATCCGCGGGAAAGATATTTCGAATTAAATAAAGTACAGTAATTTTGCATTAAAAAATAAGTAACGAAAAATCAAACATCAGCCGGAAGTTCAGCCGATTAAGGATTTTAATTCTTCACAAACACGGATTTGAGACTCTTCCGGAAGATAAGGATACATCGGTATGGAAAAAATCTCTTTGGACATCTTTTCGGTTATTGGAAAATCACCTTCCTTATAACCCAAATGTGCATACCCCCTCATCGTATGGATGGGGAAAGGATAACTAACATTCAATAAAATGTTCTTTTTCTTCAGCTCCTCCAAAATTCGATCCCTATCGGGATGAGCAACGACATATAGATAATAAACATGCTTATTGTATTCTTTTTCAATAGGCAGTTTCAATCCCGTATTTTTTAGGATTTCGTTGTATCGAACAGCGATGCTTCTTCTTTTATCATTGTTCTCATCCAACTTCTTCAATTTGAAATCAAGTATGGCTGCATGAAGTTCATCTACCCGGGAATTATAACCGTGTTCTTCCGCATAATACGTCTTATCCATTCCGTAAAAACGCAGCCGTCTCAGCTTATCATTTGTTTCCGAATGATTTGTTAAAATCATACCTGCATCACCGAATCCGCCGAGCGGCTTCGTTGGGTAAAAGGAAAAAGTAGAACAGTCGGAAAAAGCCCCCGCCTTACTACCTTTATACTCTGCTCCATGCGACTGTGCACAATCTTCCAAAATTTTAAGATTAAACTCTTTTGCTATTTCCAGAATCGGATCCATATCGACCGATTGCCCGTAGAGATGTACGGGAATAATCGCTTTTGTTTTGGCGGTGATAACTTTTCGAATCAGATTTGTGTCCATCAAATAAGTGTCCGGATCGATATCGACAAAAACAGGTCTTGCACCCGTGCTAACGATAGCACTCACCGTCGGAACTGCGGTATTCGATACTGTGATGACTTCGTCATTTTCACCGATACCAAGTGCCTTAAGCGCAAGCATCGCAGCATTCGTGGCGTTATCGACACCTATCCCATGTTTTACGCCGATGTAGTCGGCAAACGATTTCTCGAAAGAAATCAAACTTTCACCGAATATAAGTCTACCGGAAAAAAGAACTTTCTCTACGATCTTTAGAATGTCTTCTTTTTCCACCTGGAGTTCTTCCAGATAATCCCAAACTTTAATGATTTGATTCATAAATACCTTATTTATTAAAATTAATTATCTTATCCAAAATGATAGAATCGCTGTAGAGTTCATTCGCATACTTATCGTATCCGTCCCCGGCAACCGAATCCAAAACCTCTTCCAAAAACAACTGAAACGAATCTCCCGTGGGAACATCGATTGTTTCGTTTTTACCTTGGCTGGAAGATAGAATCTTTCCGTAGTAATTATCGGGTGGAGTAAAAATCCGTTCGGTTTCCAAAGAGATATTTTCACCTAACAATTGAAGGCGATTCAGATATTGGGCATTGAGACTGAAATAGGAAGAAAGAAGTATGCTTCTGTCTTTGTATCGAAAAAATATCTCCGAAGAAAGATCCAAACCCTTTTCATTCCTTTCATTGATGTGCACATCAATTTCATCAGGATATTCGGACAACAAAAATCGACTTAAACTGATTGTATAGGAAGCCCTGTCATAAAGTATTCCGCCGCCATAATCAGTATCATATCTGAAATTATCTTTATCGAGAGGAGGATTGGTAAAAAACTGAAAAATTCTTAGATTATGATTCTTAGAACTCGCATCTAATTTTTCTTTGAAAGCTTTTGCGAGAGGGTGTCTGTACCAAACGTTCGCTTCCGCCAAAAGCGATCGGTTCTTCAAAGCAAGTTCCGATAACTCCTTTGCTTCGGCGGAATTCATTACCGCAGGTTTGTCTATGATTACATGAAAACCACGATTCAGATAGTATTTCGCGAAATAAGAATGTAAAGAATTTGGTGTGGAAATATAGACGAATGTATCTTGAGAAGGTAAGTCTACTTCATAGTGATCATAAAAAACAATTTCTTTGGCCTTTGTCCATTCACTCTCTATTTGAATTTTCTTTTTGGTACAGATGATTATTTTTTTTAACTTTTGAATTTTTAAAGCGGCGGGAAGAACCCTTCTCGCAACGAGTGAAGAATATCCGATAATCAACAAATTCATTGTATTCGCCTAAATCATGCAAGATAGAAGACTACGGGATTCGACATTGAATATATTATTAATCAAAATTAATTTTTTAGCCTGATTCAATGTGATCCACATATAGTTTTCGGGGATCTTATCAATTGTATTTTCTTTCAGATGAATGATACTGTATCTATTTTGATCGTGATAAAAACGCCCACCTTCCTCTGACTGAAGAGAATCATACAATACTTCCTTATCCGAAAAGTCTTTATCGAAATAACCTGCAAATGACAAATTCGGATTCGAAGGATCATGATCGAATTCCAAAAGAGAGCTTTGTACGGTAGGAGCCAATTCAACTCCGTCGAAATTGCCTGGTTCAAAAGCCGCCTGAAATAACAAATGAGGCACACCGCCTAACTTCTGCATGACAATCCCGTTCAACAGTACATGTTTTGACGCTAGAATCGGTTGTGACCAGGATTTGACTTCCCTATTGGAAGCGCCTATTTTCACACCGATCACATCAAAACAGCGATCACCAGAAGAGGAAATTTTTTCATCCGATGTAACCCAGCCTTTCATTTCGATCAAAGGTTTTAAATTCGCTTTGATTTCGAAATTGGATTTCAGATTGGCAATCCATGAGAATAAATAAGATAGAGGACGAAATGATTTTTCATCATCCGCTCGGAGGGAATCCGAATATATGTTTTTCTTATAAGACGTATTGCCAACGGTATAATTGGGAAGTCCCGAAAGCACAGTCCGTGAATCCATATTGATAATATTATCCACATTCAATAACGCTTTCAATTGCCCGAGTGTTAACCAAAAAAAATCATCGGGAATAGAATCGGGAAAGTCAACATTAGTAAGATCCAAAATCATATTTCGATTTCTTTTCTTTAAAAACCTGGATCCTTGCTCCGATTGCAACTGGTCGTAAACAACCGACTCGTCCTTCTTAAAAAGAAAATTCTCTATAAAAGGGGTCGAATTGCCTCCATGAACCCTCGTATAATTACTCTTAGTTGCTTGCACGGAAGGCGAAATCTGAAGTATGTTGATATTCCCGGGTTCCATTTTCGCCTGAACCAAGAAGTGCAATATTCCTTTGATTTCCCTAACGATAAAACCGAGTATTCCTATTTCCGGTTGAGATATAATAGGTTGATCCCATTTTCTTTTCCCGTAAAAATCCGTTTCAACTTCGATTCCGTAGACTTTAAAAAACTTTCCGGAAGAATGGGAAACGGACTCGTCATTATAGTTCCAATTTGAAACATCTCTTAAAGGAATCTCGGTGATATCGAATGCATTTTTCGCAAGACGAGTGTTATACCAGGACCAAAAATCATCCATGGAATTTTCACCTTTTATCGCCTCTATGGAGATTGATATTTTTTCCGAATAATTCATAGATCTTCCGGTCTTTGTTCGATTCCCAAGGCAGAAAGATATTCTTCCCATGTTCTGATTGATTTTTTCATATCGTAGATTGTGCTCGCATAAACGAGACAAACAGCATCATTCTCAAATTTACCCATGCGTATCCAAAACATCGCAGGAATATAGATTCCAACTCCCGGATTGTTCATTAAAAAAGTTTTGGATTCAATTCCGTTGCTCACAAAAATTTCGTATGATCCGTGAACAACAGTTAACACCTGATCGGTGTCAGTATGTGCATGACGACCTCTCAGACCGCCGGGAGTTACCTGATGGACGAGGAATGTCCTCTTGATTTCAAAAGGAATATTCTTTCCGTACTCAACGGAAGTCAACCTCCCCCGATCATCCTTATGGTCTTGAAATACAATTTCTTTTACAACTGATAAGTCTAAGTGATTCGATATCATTTTCAAATAAATTCCTTTGTAAAATTGATAGGAGTTGGTTTATTTTTTTCTAAAGACAACCATGATCGTTTGTCCTCGGAAAAACGATCGGACTGTTTTGAATTCCAACAATTTCCTGAACGCACTTAAGAAAACGGATATTACTTTATTCACTTTTCTACTAGGAGTAAAGGAAAAGTATCCTTGTTTTATCATCCAAATATAATAATCGATATGATATTCAGCCAAAGGTTCGTATAAAACCTTCAAAATTTCCAAATCGTATGTTTTGGCTATGTATTTGAAAAAACCTACATCCATACTCAACATATGATGCGGAGGCATCTCCAATGCCACATCGGCATGTCTTATAAAACTTTTGGCATTCGGAACCGCGATGAGTAACAAACCACCTTTATTTAACAAAGCTAATGACTCTTCCAGATAAGCTTTCGGATTTGTCAAATGCTCAAAGACTTCAAAACTCACTACCGCATCGTAGTTTTTCTTTTCCCGAATCATGGCTTCCATAGTGGAATTTATAATCGGTAAATTTTTCTTTTTTGTAAAAGCAAGCGCTTCCTTATTGAATTCCAATCCCAAACTGGAAATCCCCAGTGTTTGGATCTTCTCGATGAAATGCCCCCGCCCCGCTCCGATTTCAAGCAATGACTTCGGAGCAAACCGTTTCATTATATCAAAAGCGATATCGAATTCCCATTTCTCACTGCCATAATACCAATCGAATTTTTCAGAAAGACTTTTATAAAGAGAATCGGATCCTGCAACGTCGGATGGAAAATAAAATCTAAGTCCCGATTCAACGCATAAGCATAAGTAGATTTTATCATGACCATGGAATTCGTTTTCAATATTCAAACCGAAAAGTTCGCTCCACCTGCGAACAATATCACCAGTCGAAAATTCTCTAAGTACCTTTACATTATCTTTACCGGTAATAGGACTACTTATTTGCATATTTTTCCTTTTCAAACAATAAACACTTATTCTTTATATTCAAATTTTTCGGAAAATCTTCTTCCATTGAATCGAACGAACTATGTAGAACATACTTCCTATTCATCAGGGATATAAATTTCTTATAATTAATAAACCAAATCGGAATCTCCGCTTCGTATATCTCGGGCGGAACAATTTGTATCAGCAGTTTGTCCGAAGTATCATCAAAAAGAAAAGGGGTCCGATCCATTATGATAAAATCGAAATCAAATGTCAAAATTTCTTCAATCATTCGATACGGGTCTTCCAAGTAGGGCAAAACGCTGGAAAGCAAGATAACATTCGGGTTTTTAATATCCTTAGATTCGGAAATCGTTTCAAAGAAGCTCAGATGTTGATCCTTGAAAAATTCATTACCGCATGCGACGAAATGTTTTTGTTCAACGATCGACCAACTAAGATCGGTAATATGATTTAGGTATTTCCGATTTTGAAAGAAAGAACTTCCTAAAGATCCGCCGAAATCGATCAACTTCAACCGATTATTCGAAGCGCTTGCAACATACAAAAGGCAGACTAACAAGGGGAAGGAATATTGGACTTCATCGAACAATATCGAGTCCCTTTCGTAGACTGCTTCCCCGTTTTTAACCTTAAGAAGGGAATTTTTTACCTTCTCCAATATATTCGGAGCGGTATATCCGGAACAATCTGCAACTGCATCCTTCCAGGAAACATAGTCGCCTCGATACCATTCTTTCTGTTTATCGGTTTGCATCCGATCTTTCGCTAGATTTCGTTTTATGAAATTCAAAACCCGACGGACTTGATGCTTAAGGAATTCAAGTCCTTTTCGAAAGAAAACAAAACGGACTTGGTTCGAATCCATTCCGGTAGGATTCTTATGAAATTCGATTATCAAGTTTCTGATTTCGTTATTTTCTTCGATAAGATCGGGATAAGATAAGATCTTTTTATGAGAAATATAAGGACTTAAATATGCATCTTCCCCGCAATGAGTTCCGCTACTATCCAAGCCGATATTCTGTACAAGACTCGCAGTAGGATGCAAAGTGAACTTCTTAGCTAAGAACATGGATGCATGCCAACGGATCGCCCAGGATTTGTTCTTACCTGCAATTTGATCTCTTAACATCTGAGTATAAGGATGACTGCCATCCAAATCGAACAAACCGGTAAGAGATTCACTTTCGAGCCGGTTCAATAATTTTGTGCCGTCTGTTTCAAACAGATCCCAGGAACGTTTCCAGGTAGCCCATCCCCAACAATCCGCTCCGCGCAGGAAAAAACTTTCAGGCAATCCTTTGTCTGCGATCGGCAAGTTGTATCCGTGAATGCTTGCTACATCTTCCTTATGGAAATATTTTTCCAAAGCGGTATTCATATAATGGAGAAAATACTTTCCTACAACGATATCATCTTCCAAAACGATCACTCTTCCGTGCTCTCTTGTAACGTCGGTTACACCGGAAATGATAGATTGGGCGAGACCTTGGTTGACTTCGTGCAATTTTATCCGAACAGAAGCAAACCCGGAAATCCCTTTGATAGAATCACGTACGGATTGTACGGCTTCCTTTTCAAGATGGTTTTTAGGACCATCTGAAAAAATATAAAGATCGGTTTTTCCGGCTTCTTCATTTTTTAAAAGAGATTCGATCACTTGCGCCAGATGATCCGGCCTTTTATATACGAATAATGCGATAGGAGCTGGGTTCATTGATTCTTCGTATCTAAATAAAACGAAGTCCTCGGAGTCTTGCATTCAAAATGATATCCGAAGTCTTTTAATAAAATGTGAACGGGGTTTTTCGATATTGTATTCAAATCGAAATTTAAAATTTCAACCAGTAAAACTTTAGGGCGAAACAAGTCCCAATCATTGGATTTCAAAACATCCAATTCATGCCACTCCACATCTATATTCATAAAATCGATCTTTTGGTTTTTAGAATATTTCGTAAGAATTTCAGTCAAAGGAGCAACCGGAATATTCAATTTCTTATTGTATCTGTAAGGGGAATTTTTCTCAAGAAAACTCACTCTTTCAGGATCGAATGTATTCAAAGCGGCTTCTTCAAAATTATAATATTCTAAATTTCCAGAAGACCTCGATACTCCGTAATTCAAATTGATATCGCGTTTCCTCAAATTATTGAATTTTGCTATCGCATCAGGAGAAGGTTCTATGTTGATACCATTCCAACCCAGCTGGTAAAAATAATTCGTATTTGAAAAACGAATTGGATCATAAGCGCCTATATCAACGTAAAATCCTTCATTTTTGTTCTCAAAGATTTCACGAAGGATCATGTCTTCCCCTTCCTGAGAAAAGGAAGGAAATCCTGTTTGTTCCGATATATTTATCTTTTGTTTTTTCGAAAAAAATCCCATTTAAAAATCAGTCCTTAAGAAATCGGTTGAAATGAAGCAAAAGCGGTTTTTCATTTTTCGAAATTTCTTCCTGCGAAAATAATGACTCTCTGATTCTACGAATCTCTCTCTTTATATAGATCAATTCGTCCTCACTACGGACCGGCTTCTCATCATAACAATCCAATCTGGTATTAAAATCACGATTCAACTGCAAAGAAAACTGCTTCGCATCAAAAGGTTTATAGTCCAAACAATCTCTTACAAAATCGTTATATACAATGCCTTGCGATTCGAATTTTTTACGTTTCCATTTCCAAATGATTCTGTTTTTTAATTTTCTAAAATATCCTATCGAAGCGGGAATGTATTCATTGCGTTCCCTATATTGAAAATTATCGGAGATACGATAAACGGAACGATTGAACTTAACCGCGTGCCACCTAAATGAAAACAAACTATAATTGATGTCCCAACCGGACCGGATCAGACTTTTGATTTTCGCAAAATAATCCTCTTTATCCGAAGCAACTACATTGATGGAAGCGGGATAAATGGCAAGGTTCGGAGAATAGAGAAGTACTGGTATTCCCAACATAGACATCTCTTCGCCTACGCTGGACCATGCGTTCAAAAACAAATCCGCTTCCTTCGCGATATCATAAATGGAAATATTGTCGGAAGGATAATTGATCTTAACATTGGAAGGTAGGTTTTGAAATAACCTTTCAAATTCAAGGGAATGTTTGGATCGAACGGTTTCCCTTTTATTCGGAAACTCACGCGGATGAACGCGCACAACCAAAAACATATCCTTTTCTTCGCCAAAAAATCGGATTAGATTTTGAACCCATTCGATCAAACTGGAAAAAACCAGTTCTTCTTCCTCTTTCAACATCCCGACCACTTCTGCGGCAAATCTTTCGTCGTAACTACTCAAAGTCGCAACAACTAACTTCTGATTGGTGCTCACTCCGAAAAAGTCTTTTACGGAATCGCAAGTGGATTTGCTTGCGGAATATGCAATGAAATGTTTGCCTTCTATTACTTCTAAAAAATGGTTAGAGACTTGTTTCGCTTCTTCCGAACTGACCGGCAATTTCGAATGTTCCGCCCAATGTCTCCTCTGCTCCGAACGATAAAAACGAATATGATGTTTTGTGAATATCATAGTCGCAAGTCTCTCCGAAAGATTTTCACCTGCATGAAGCAAATAGACCGGTTTACCGAAATGTTCGGCAACTCCGGTAAATACCCGATTCACTCCGTAGGCATTATTATAAATCAAGACAACATCGGGATCGAACTTCTTCATTACATTGGTAGCACCAAAATAAGTAAGTATCGAATTTTTAAGATTTATATTAAATGCGTTTTTTTCCTCTTCCGTAAACTCGAGATTATTCTTCTTGAACTGCAATAAAATATCATATACCGCATATTGTATAATGGGAAGATAATCTATCTTTCCTTGAATATCGAAATCAGCCTTAAGACGATCAAAATGAAGAAGAGCTTCTTTTTTTTCGGAATCCGATATATACCGTTCTAAAAAATCGTATTTGAATCCGAAAAACTCCCTAAGCAAAAAATTATGCTTAAGACAATCCCGACAAACGGACGTTTTATCCGATTCATTCGATTTTTGGTTCAATCCGTAAGCACTCATGGACACGCAGTATTCTTTGAATTGCGTGTCGCAATTGATGAATACCACTTCATGTCCTTGTTTTCTGAGCGAATCCGCGATAATGGCTTCCGGAAAAGAATGTACCCAAATCGCAGAGAAAGGAGAATAAAATAGAATTTTCATATTGGGAAAATCAAAAAGAAGGAGAAGGAACCCACATATATTGGGCCCAATTCTGATTTTCAGTGGTTTCTAAAAATTTTTCCAACTGATGTAACTGAGAGCGATTGAATCTATGTAGATTTTTCAAAGAACTTAAAATCGATTTCAATTTTTCCGAATCGATCAAGCCTTCTTCGTAGGTTTTCACCGCCAAAAATGCAGCTTCATTATAAAAATTATAGGCACAGTACAAACTGATCAATTTCAAAATCTTCTTCGTATCTTTTTGCTTAATTAACAACCGATAGTCTCTGACCGCGATCAAATCGATTTCAATCAATCTTTCCGCTATCGACGGATTTCCGTATTTCACCGAATACAAATGAGTATAATACAATTCTCCATCCGCATTCGGGCTGCGACTCCCCCGATTGGTTCTGAAATCCAAAACTTCAAATCCGTTCTCTTTCATGAAAATAAGCGAATCTTCCACCGTTGCCGATTTTTTCATGGAGCCCATGACACTGACTTCCATTTCGATTAGTAAAAGTTCGTCTAAATATTCTTTGTCGATGGATTTTACTATATCCAGCTCGATTCCTTGCACATCCAATTTGATGGCGGAAGGCAAAACATTATTACGTTTCAATTCGGAATTCAGTGTTTCCGTCTCTATCTCTTCCTTTCGCATTGGAAAAAAATATTTCGAGTTTTTTACATAATCAGAATCCAGATCTGGTTCCAACAACGAACTGCCTGTAGGAGTATTCGTTATATTTAACGTTTGTTTACCGCCGGTTGCAGAAATTCCTGCTCTTGAAAGTATGAATTTGGATCCTTCGTATTCGGGACGTTGGTATAGTTTTTGGATCACATCGAAAGATTCCTTGTGCGGTTCGAAAATCAGATAATCCGCATAACCGATCAGCTTATACCAGCTAGGTTGTAAGGAATGGGCTCCTCCAATATCGACTACTTGAATTTTTTCGCCGTTATTGATCTTAAGATATTCTTCTCTTAAAGACACAGGTTTTTGCGAAACATCTCCGGTGTGATAAGGATAAGGTTGATTTAAAACCGGCGCCTCTCTATGTCGAAGTGAAGCTGCATAATTTTTGCCTTGAAGTAGCACCTTTAAAATCAGTTTGAAGCGGAAGAACAAAGAATCCCTTAAAAAAGCTTTAACTCTGCCGGGAAGTAAAGATTTGATTCTCGCCTTCAAACCTAATGATTGTTTGCTTGTAGCCACTTTCGCGGACTCTCTCGAATAAGCGACGGAAAACATTTTAGTGTCCGCATAGGCAATTTGCATTGCCCATCTCTCTCCTTTGTCCGGCTGCCCTCCCCTGTGCAAAAGGTAACATCCGTCAAATATGAAAAAATTGGATTCATCGGAAGTGATAGCCCTTTCGGAATCGGAAAGAGATTTGAATTGTTCCATCTCCTCCGTCAGGTCATCTCCGAAATGGCTACTACCTTGCAACACAGGCGGTAATAAGTTCACAAATTCCTTTCTAAATTCTTCTTCCAAATATCTTTTTCTATAATAAGGATGATTTTGTTTTTCCACTCCTCGGTAGGCATCACGCATTCCGTAATCCATCCCTTTGTAAAAAAGGGTCAATGATTTAACGGTATTTAGGTTAGGTGAATTTTCTATATAAGAAAACGGACCGTTTTCCTTCTCAACTTTAGAAAGATATAATAGACTTTTGATCGCATAAAATGCTTCATCGGAATGCAAATAAGAAAGTTTGCCCGTGGGAATATTCTTATCAGCATAACAGTTCTTATACCAAGACTCCGCTGAATTCGAATATTGAAGCGCGCAGTAAAACAAATCCAACTTTTTACCGTAATAGTTGGAAACTCCTTCGATGACACCGTTCTCATCCAATATTTTCCGAATGATCTCGAAGTATCCACCTTCTAACGGTAACGAGATGGAACAATTCATATCTTCCGGCATCGTCAGCTTTTTTGTTTTGAGCTGATTGCGAAAGTTTTCTGTTTTCAGAAACAACTCTTCGATGATTTGATTCGGAACGGAAAGTTTCGCGATGCCACTTTCTTTCAATTTGTTCGTAATGATTTCCGATTTTGAATTTTTCCTTTCAGGGGTGTAAACGGAAGCTTCCGAAGAATGAAGAAGTAGTTTATAAATCTCCGCTTCCAAAAAATCCAAAGAGATTCGAATCCCTTTGTTAATTCTAGATCTTTCCGGAGAATTTAGAATCAGCAAAGAAGATAATCTATCGATTTTCGGATTTACCTCAGTTATCCTCAAATGATGGATTTTGCTTTGTTTCGGATTTTTTGCAAATTGATCAATGATCAAATCAAGTGATTTCAAAATAGAAAGTATCTCTTCATTCAAACCGTTTTGATTAATACTTATATTGATTAAGCTTTTATAGGCCGGATGAACGGAGTAATTTACATTATCTGGATTTGAAACGATTGAGCTCATTTTATTAATTCTCCATTGCGAATGATATGATTTTCAAACTCTCCGGGCAAATCGCATAAACCCATAAAAGGCAAAAACAAACTTTCATTTTGGTTTTGCACTTGGAGAGTATCCAACGTTGCCGCATAAATATATTTCAAATTTTCGGAAAACCTGCTCATAGAAATAGATTCTATGTTGAGTAGTTCGTTTTCGGGCAAAGCACCCGCTACGATCCCAAAGGAATATTCAAGAGGAAGCAGGTTCAATTTCAATCTATAACAAACGGAAACGACATCTCCCGGAAGAAGGTAATCCGCCTTTCCTTGATTTACTTTGAATTGAAAATCGTATTTGCTATAAACTGTGACGTTTTCTTTCGTATTGATAAAGATTGCAAAACAAGGTCTTAGGATTTTTTTATTAACTTTGAATTTAAAATAAAAAGTAACTTCTTCACCGGTGGTTAACTGGCTTGTGGCAATTCCCTTATGATTTTTGATGATATAACTTTTTAATTCGATCTCACCCAAACCAACTTCATTAACTTTGATATTCGCAGGAAAGACAAACTCGGAATCTGATGGCCAGTTTTCAATCTCAACGGAAGAATTTTTTCCGTCCGTTCTGAGATTTTGATTCAACCCTGAATTCGCATTTTCTATCTTCTCGATATATTCATTCACCATTTGAACGTTTTTAAAACTATCTATCTTATAATAGATGTAAGATGCTTTGGTGGAATCGCCTTCATAGAAAATTTCCCCTTCTTTAAGGACGATGGCTTTGCTGCAATATTTGACTACACTTCCTGTGTCATGAGTCACAAACAGAAAAGTGGTATTGCCCTTATTCAATAACCCCTCTATCAAAGTATGACATTTCTGTTGAAAGAAAACGTCTCCCACACTCAATGCCTCGTCCACAATCAGAATCTCAGGTTCAAGTAACGCTTGTACGGCGAATGCAAGACGAACGAACATTCCCGAAGAGTAAGTTTTTACAGGCTGATCGATAAAGGTTCCGATCTGGGCGAACTCTTCTATTTCCTGAAATTTATTCAAAATCTGATTTTCGGAAAAACCCAAAATGCTTCCGTTTAAAAAAACATTTTCTCTTCCCGTAAATTCGGGATTGAAACCGCTTCCCAGTTCAAGTAGAGCATTGATCTTTCCTTGCACATCAATATCTCCTTCCGAAGGAGAAAGAGTTCCCGCTATGATCTGAAGTAGAGTCGATTTACCCGCTCCGTTTCTGCCCAAAACTCCGATGGAATCGCCCTTTTTGATTTCTAAATTGATTCCCTTCAATGCCCAAAATTCCTGAAAATACTTTCTTCCCTTCAAAGAAGGAAAAAAACGGGAAATAGGAGAAACTAACATCTGTTTCAAGCGGTCGGTCGGGTTATTGAATATCCGGTATGCTTTGGATACATTTCGCAGTGAGATTACCGTTTCATTTTGTATCATTAAATATTTCTTTCCATATAATTATAACAAATTGCGACCGAGCATAAAAGATTCCGCAGTTTCAACGCCGACACTTGCTCCTCGCCAAGAAGCCAAATGTTCAACAGCTTTGATAGACCTTGCATGAGGCCATTCCCTCATTTCCGAAGAGTAAATTTCCAATGCTTCTTTCTTTAATTCGAAGAATGTTTTTCCCCTACTTCCTTTCCGACTCAAATCGACAAACCAATTCGGTTGAAAAGGAATTCCGCTGCCGGGAGGTTGCCATTCCGTACTGGATGCAACTTCAAAGAATAATAATGTTTTCAAAGTTTGTCCCGGTATCGGTCTTGCTGCGGTAACAATTGCTTGTTGAACAAGACGGTGATCTATATTCAAATCCCAGGCGTGATGAGTGTATATTAAATTCGGCTTAACTATAGACAATTCATCTTCTATGATTTTAACGATATCCAACAAATCGAGAGAGTCCATCCGATTGTCGGGTAAATCAAATAGTTTAAAGCTTGTTACACCCAAGTGACGATTCGCCTTTTCAGCGATAATAGCAAGCTCGGATAATTCTTTACTCAATTTATCCCTATTTCTTTTTTGATCTCTGCTGGTTAATCCTTCCGCCATAATGCGAACATGCACTTCCGCACCTTCCTCCGCATGACGGGCAATCGTACCACCGCATCCTAAAATTTCGTCATCCGGGTGAGCGGCGATAACCAGTATGATATCTTTTTTATTCATAATTATTTTTTTCTAAAAATAAAATTCCAAGCTGCGACAGTATAATCGGAAGCAGGAATCAAAACATCGTTTTTTTTATGTTCAAGATATAAGGCCTCGAACTTATCGAAAGTCCGCAAGAGCTCCGACTTGGAAAAAAAATGAACTCTGCCCAAACCTACAAAACTTCCCGTTTCCAATTTGGTTCTGGTATTCGGATCTTCCGCCGCCTCCCCTCTTTTCAAATCGGTATGCGAATCGGAAAACCAATCGACTCCGATAAACAAACCGTCTTTCTCCAGCTTTCCATAACAAAGTTCGATCGCATGCGTGATTGCTTCCGAATGATTGTGAACGAGAGATGCACGATCAATGATGATATCAAAGTTTCCTTCAAAGGGAATCTCCTTTGTAAAATCAGCGTTCTTTATCTTCGATTGAATTTCGGGAAATCTTTCCCGCAATTCGTTTACTATATGTTCGCTTCCTTCCAAGGCGTGATAGTCCACACCTAACGAAAGTAAGAATGGAATGTTTGCGCCTGCGCCGCATCCCAGTTCCAAAACCCTTAGTTTCGAAAAATCTTTTCCCCGAAGGTATCGAAAAAAAAGACTAACCAAATCGCTCCAGGGCCAGCGACTACGATGACCTCCCGATTTATAAGTCACATCCCAATCAGTTGAAAATGACATGTATCACCCTTTGTATATAATTGAAAGATCATCAGTGTTGAATAAAAAATCCAAGATACCCAAATGGGAAATAAAATCCTTACCGATCTGAGGATAAAGAGGGTGTTTGTAATCTTGAAACAATACTTCGATTTGGTTGGATTGAAAATCATCCAAGTTCAAATAATCTTTCCCGAAGATTCCCGAAATATAAGTTTTAGCATTTAGTTTTTTACAGATGTTTAATACCAAATCGGATTTGTTTCCTTCAAACTCCAAATCACTTGCGCGAACAATTTTCGTTTTGATATTCAAATCCTTCAAGGTCCAAATCAAAAACTCATAACAGAATAAAGCAAAATCGGTATGTTCCGAATTGTATATTGATTCCAAAGAAGAGAATACTTTATCGAATCTCGGAGCTTTCCTATAATTCAGCTCGATTGTTTTGAGATGTTTTTTTCTCCAAGGAGTGGAGTTATCTATTTGAATATCTTTGATAGTCTGATCAATATGCCCTTTTAATTTGACAGGTATGGTAAGCCAAAGTTCCCCCGCGTTCGTCTTGATTTTATTCCGATTCGTAAAACTGTTTTTCTCGAACTGAACCGTATCCAAATACACGAATACATCGCTTCGGATGATTTTTTCGTAATAACCCAACCATCCGTTGAAAGCGGGCTGATGAATGCTGACAATCATCTTAATACCTTGATGATCTTTTCCAATTCGGCATCTGTCAAAGAAGGATAACAAGGCAACGATACGGTGTTCTTGGACATTCGAAGTGCATTGGGAAAATCTTCTTTTTTTCCCAAAATTTCCCAATCTTCAATCGGAACTATTGCTTTGATATCATTTTGTTTCAACTTTTCAATGACGGAAACAGGATTCTCCGAATACATCACCGAACGGTAGTAAATCGATCCGGGAACGCTCTTCATCATATTCAAACCTGCTGATTCGTATTCGTGAAAGATTTCTTTCCTCCTGGAAAGAAATCCGTTCAATTTTTTCAATTGAACTCTTCCTATCGCAGCTTGCATTTCAGTCATAGGAAAGCCGAAACGATTTGCCTGCTCCACTCTTCCGTCAAAATCAAGATAATCTTTGATCTTTGCGATCTTCGATTTATCTTTCGAAACCACCATGCCGCCTTGGCCACCGCTGGTGAGTAATTTCGTAGCATAAAAACTGAAAATACCGATATCACCGATCGTCCCGAGAGATTTGCTTTTATAAGTTCCCCCGATAGATTGACAACAATCTTCGATGATCAGAATATCCTTATCTATCTTATCCAAAGTGACAGGTTGTCCGTACAAATGAGGAATGATTGCAATATCAGGTTTGGATTTATTTAGCGCTTCAATGTCAATATTCGGTCCGTTTTTTTCAATATCCAGAAGAACTTCATTTCCCGAAGCCAATGCCACTGCATTCCGAAGAGCACTGCAAACATAACTGGGGAATGCGACCTTTTTGGATTTAGCATCTAACGCAAGCAAAGCGAGAAATAATGCGGAGGTTCCGGTGGACGTTACAACGGCAGACCCGTGATCAAGTCCCAGGTAATCGCAAAATTCGTTTTCAAACCGTTCAATTTGTTCGGAAGAGACGAGATAATTGGATCTGATGACTGCTGCGGCAGCGTCAATTTCCTCTTGTCCCAGACTAGGTCGATTGTGGTTGATCATAAAATTGAATTGTTATATCCGTTGGAAATTCGGGTTCTTCTGCCACATCCAATTTGAGAGTATATTTGATTCCGTTTTGAATGAAATAAGCGGGGTGTCCGTCTTCACAAGCTCTCAAATGGTTTATATTTTGAAGTAGAGAAGTATTTACATCCATCCGGTTATCTTCTGCTTTCCGTTTGGGATAAAAATCACCTTCCCCCGTCTCAGGAATTCCTTTCAGACCTCCCGAGGGAAATCGATTCAATATTTTTCCAATGAGTAAAAAACAAAGCTCCTCGTCCCAGACTCTCAAATGTTTAGCCAAATAATTCGGCTTCATGGAAAACTTAGCTTTCACAATGTATTCGCCTGCATCAATCTCATCATTGACCAGAATTCCGGTGATACAATATTCCTTCTCTTCTCTGATGATTGTATTGTATATGGGTGCCCAACCTTTTCCTTTGGGTAGATCCGTGGAATGAAACACCATTACATTTCGATTTCGGCCGATCCCTTTGAGAATTTTTTTATAATTCCAAAGAACGATTAAATCGTAATCGGCTGTCTCTTCCGGAACAATATCGGAAACCTCTACTTGAAATCCACCTAAGTAACGTTCGATCAACGAAGAGAGATCTGTTTCATTTAATTTATTTAATAGAAACAAAACTCTCATCAAAGTGTGATCGCTTCTCCTTTATTGAACTTTTTGGACGCCTTTGCATTTTGAAGATGTTGCCAAAAACTTGCAGGAAGACCCGCACCACCTGCGACCCTGCGCAGAGTCAAATTTTGTTCTGACAAAATTTCACCAGCTTGAATTTCCTTGGAGGCAACAATATATCTTCGGAATTCCTTTCGATTGAACAATTCCCCTTCGGTAGGCCGAACGATCGGAGTACCTAACATTTTATAGGCGGTCCGGATGTTATCCACCCAAACCTTCAACCCTTCCGGATTTTCGGAAAACCAATGATCGGGACCGACCATATTATGGTCCAAGGTAAAATGTTTCTCAAAGAAAACAGCGCCTTTCGCAACAGCTAAAGAAGATGCCAATGGCCCTTGCGTATGATCGGAAAATCCGAGAATGAGTCCCGGAAATGCGCCTCTCAGCGTATCCAATTTTTTGAGATTCACATCTTCCGGTTGAGTCGGATACAAAGAAGTGCATAATAATAAAATTACGGGAAAACCATCGAACGCATTCACCGATTCGAGAGTGTGGTATACTTCTCCTAAATTGCTCATACCCAAAGATAAAATCAGAGGTAATCCTTTTTTAGCATAGTCTTGCAACAAGGGAATATTTACAAAATCATCCGATCCGACTTTGATCGCTTCAATGCCCAATTTCAAAAGCAATTCCAAATCACCTAGATTCTGCGGAGTTGAAAGGAAAGTTATATCTGTCGCCTTACATTTGTCATAGATTTTTTGCCATTCATCCGGAGTGAATTGGTAACGAAGAAACATCTCCAACATGGACTCAGTAACTTCTTTGCCTTGCGAATAATAAGTAAACATCTGAGTCTTATCGCTTACAAACTCTTCCGCTTTAAATGTTTGAAACTTAACCGCGTCCACTCCCGCGTCTTTAGCGACTTCAATCATCTTAAAGGCGTTTTCAAGATTTCCGTTGTGATTGATACCTACTTCGGCAACTATATACGGCTGGGAATATCTGGAGATTTCTTGATTTCTAATCTTAATCTTTGTGTGATTCATAACAATACCTCGTAGACTTCCTGGAGAACATGGTGCATAAAAAAGTTTTTACCCGATGCTTTTCCAAGTAATGTGATGTTTGAAAAATTTTCTAAAATTTTATTGCGTTGAATTTCACTGTCTTCTACAAACTTGTTCGTATAAATGGGAAATCCGTTACTAATTTTAATGATCTTTTCCGAAAGAACCGAATGACCTTTATCAATTAGATTCATTTGAATCAATTCATCCAATACCTTGGATTTTAAAGCGGCAAGGTCTCCGATTTCCCGATCAAGAACTTCTACTGTCAGATTAAAGGGGCCTGAATCAGGTCTCTGTTGTAAATTAGGATATAATGTAATTCTAAAGCTTTTGAATTCCGGCTGATTGCAATATACGAAATAATTGTCAGTATTGAATCTCTTATTAAAAGTGAGATTCAAAAGACACATTCCTTGAAATTTCGGCGCTTCACCGGGAATAGGCATTTTCTGAGTCATATAGAACAAGGAAGGAGGAATCGTCCAAATCAATCTGTCTATTTCAAAATCACCTTTATCGGTTTTCACTTTCTTAAGAACGGAACCGTCGGTATCCAAAGATTGAATCGTAGTACCCGTTAGTATTTCCACTCCGGCATCTTTTGCTTTTTTACCAAGCAACTCGATCCATTTGCCAATCCCTCCCTGTTTGGGATAAAAATTGGTTTTGCCCCCCGAACCTTCGTTGAAACTATGAAATGCGATTTTGCGATCAAAGAAGGCGGATTTTTTTATTTCTCTTGAAAACAAAGGATCGCCTAATATCAAACGTTGGTATCCGAACAAAGTGTGCACCATCGGATGAAGATTGACCAGATCTTCCGACATTAATTTCTTTATCACAGGCGCGAAAAATGATTCAGTCAGTGTATTTCCATATTCATGCCTTAGATATTCATCCGCATTTTTGCATTTTTGTATCTCAAAATCAGGAAGATTTAAAATTTCGAAAAATGCGGATTGGAGAATATCCTTTGGGAAATGCGGAATATAAGGTAGTTGGGACAAATTGTACATCTTTCCGGACGTATAATTGCACGGCTTTAAGATATCCAAATAATGCCATTCGTTTTCCGTCATTCCTCCGAAGAGAATTTCATCCAAAGCGGAATTCCCGAATTGCATAGGAACATGAGTTCCGAAATCATAAGAGACTCCCGCATCATCCGTAAAGGAACGAAGAAGACCGCCTAACGATTCATCTTTTTCAATCAAAACGACTTTTTTGTTTTTTTTCGCGAGAAGAATCGAGGCAACAACACCGGCGAGTCCACCGCCCACTATAATCTGGTTCATAATATTCTAATTTCCTATAAGCCCGAGAAGACTTTTTATAAATCTTTGATTTCCTTGTCCGTCAATGGATCGGCGACAAACTTCCGCTAACTTTCTTCTGGTTTCAAAATCCGAAACCAATTTCAAGTTAAAGTTCAAAAGATCGTGCCATTCCTTTTTTAAATAATTTCCTGTATGCAGAATCGCTTTTATTCCAAGCCATCCTTCTATATTCGATTGTTGATTATCATCTGTCATAAAACTGATCATCGGTACACCCAGCCTAGCCAATTCATAAGTAGTCTGACCTGCGGCAGTGATGGCCAAGTCGATTTTCGACATGACTTCAAACATCTTATCCGCATTCGGTTGCAAAACCAATTCGACATTAACATCCGCTTCTTTTTCAATTTCTTTCAGGTTATGAAAAGAAGGCCCTATGATGACGTATAATTTCTGAAACGGATAAACCTTTCTGATCTCTCTGATCAAAACAGGTGTTAAATTTTCGGAATCACTGCCACCCGTGCTAAGCAGAATCGATTCGATTTTTTCGGAAGGAATTCGAATTTCAATATTACGTCGAAAAGGTTTCCGAAGTAATGCATATTCCCCTCCGGCAAAAACTTTATAAGTTTGCGGATAAGGAAGGAACTTTCCACTCAAACTAGGATTGAAAATAATAGAATTTTTCGGATAGGTAATCCTGATCGTATCGTCCAAACATACTATGTTTTTGCTATACTTCGCAATTAAAGAATAAGCATCTTCACTAGCAAGATAGGAATCAACGAAAGAAACGATCGGCCTCGTTTCTTTCAGAAAAGACTCAAGGACATTCAAGGAAATCCAACGACTTTTATTAATCCGATACCCACTTAAAAAATCTTCAGCGGTTCCATCATGATTTAACACAAAAACAGGATTTTTATCTTCTAAAACAAGTGCATCATACAAAGATGAACATCTTGTAAAATGACCAAGCCCTGTTGAAGAAAGAAGCTCAGTGAAAATCAGATATCCCATACAAAGATCTTGAATACTTATATTTGAATTCCGCGATTTCCCAATCTTCCAAGTTGTCTATGTCTTGGGCTTCCATCTCTTTCAAAATGATGGGAGAACTTTTTTCCATCCATAACTCTTTCGTTTTCGAAAAACTGTTCACATTTAAAAAATAAAACTGGCCCGCATCAAAATACGAAGTAGGCAAATCCTGAGATCTTTTGTTCAAATTTTCAGGCCATCGCATAGCGACAAATCCATGGTCATTCACAACTAACGATCTATCGATCGGAGAGGAATACCGAAGAACAGGAAATACACTATCCAGCTGATTTTCTTGCAATAAGCGATATGCTTCGATTAATCTATGTTTACCGAGCAAAGGGGACGTAGGATAAAGACAGCAACAATATTGAAAATTTCGACCTATCTTTTTGTATTCGTCCAAAACTTCCAATAAAACTTCGGCAGTTCCCGAATAATCATCCGAATTTGCCTCAGAGCGGAAAAAAGGAACCTTGGCACCGAACCGAATCGCAAGGTCGGCAATCTCTTTATCATCGGTTGAGACCATTACTTCGTCGAATATTCCGGAATCCAAAGCAGTTTGGATCGGATAGGCAATCATCGGTTTTCCGGCAAATTCCTTAATATTTTTTCTAGGAATCCGTTTGGAGCCACCCCGGGCAGTAATGATAGCGACTGCTTTTTCCATTAGTCTTTAAGAATACTCTGAATTACGAAATCCTGTTCGGAATCGCTCAAACTAGGATACATGGGAATGCTTAAAGCCTCTTCGTAATACTTTTCCGCCAATGGAAAATCACCTTTCTTAAATCCTAGGGACTTGTAATAAGGCTGCAGATGAAGAGGAATATAATGAACTTGAGAATAGATGGAATTGGCTTTCAGCTTTTCATATAATTCTTTTCTATCTTTAGTTTGAATTATATACAGATGATAGGCATGTCCCGGATAATCTTTAAAAGTAGTCAGTGGCTTAATCTGTGGTTGGTTTGAAAAAGCAAGATCGTATTTTTCAGCAATCTCTCTTCTTCTCGCCAAACCTTCGTTTGCACGATTTAATTGAGAAACACCCAAAGCCGCCAAAATGTCGGGGATTCTATAATTATAACCAAGCTCCTGCATTTCATAATACCAACCTCCTTGTGCGATTTCTTCGGAAGAAAGTCGAAATCGATTGGAATCTTTGGTGATTCCGTGCGTTCTAAGTAGTAGGAGTTCTTCGTAAACTTCTGCGGAATTTGTAGTAATCATTCCCCCTTCCCCGCAGGCTATGTGTTTCACAGGGTGGAAAGAAAATACACTAGCATCCGCATAACGACCGTTTCCACAGAATGATTTTTCTCCGGCAACATTCGTAAAATACCCACCAGGGGCATGACATGCGTCTTCCAGAATCCAAAGACCGAATTCATCCGCTATCTTTCTAGCTTCTTCCATATTTACGGGACAACCCGCCAAGTCTACGGGAATCAGTCCCGAATAACTTCCTTTAGGAGAAGATTCCAAAAGTTTACGGACTTTTTTCAAATCAATGAGTGCCGTATCAGGATCAATATCCGCAAATTCAACTTCAGCACCTACATATAACGCGGAATTTGCGGAGGCCGCAAAAGTGATAGGAGTTGTAATGATTTTTTGTTTTGGTTTTAAGCCGAGCGCCAATACGGAAAGATGCAATGCAGTAGTACCGTTTGATACGGCTACAGCATACTTGGAACCTACATAGTTTGCAAATTTCTGCTCAAATTCAAGTATCTTCGGACCTTGTGTTAAAAAATCGGATTTTAAAACCTCAACTACCGCCGAGATATCTTCTTCCGTAATATTTTGTCTGCCGTAAGGTATTGGCTTATTCATATAAATTAATCTTTGTTATTTCAATTAAGGTCAGGATTAAGTATTTTCCGAAATCAGTTTTTTGAGATCGGGAACGCTCAGCCATTCGGAGTTTTCACCGCTATTGTATCTAAAGCCGTATTTACAAAACTCACCTTTGAATGTTTTCTTAAACTCATCAATGCTCCAAGTCGGTTGGAAGGAAGGTAATATGACAAAATACTTTTCAAATTCCAAAGTGTTCAAAGCGTCCGTTTCAGTGATCATTTCTTCATGAATTTTTTCACCGGGACGAATTCCTATGATATCCTTTTTGCAGTCAGGGCCGATCGCTTCAGCGACATCCAAAATCCTGTAACTTGGTATTTTAGGAACAAACACTTCCCCACCCCACATATTCTCCAAGGCAAACAAAACCAAATCCACTCCTTCGCTGAGAGTGATATTAAAACGGGTCATCTTCGGATCGGTAATGGGCAATACTCCCGTATTTTTCTTTTCCAAGAAAAAGGGAATCACACTTCCACGGCTTCCCATTACATTGCCATAACGTACCACGGAAAGTTTGATATCGTGACTTCCGCGATAAGAGTTTGCCGCAACAAAGAGTTTATCCGAACAAAGTTTGGTAGCCCCGTACAAATTGATCGGAGCGGCAGCTTTGTCCGTAGAAAGAGCGACTACCTTTTTCACACCTTTCTCAAGGCATGCTTCTATTACGTTTTGTGCACCCAAGATATTCGTTTTGATCGCTTCGAACGGATTGTATTCCGCTGCGGGAACCTGCTTCAATGCCGCGGCATGAATGACGATATCAACTCCGTCTAACGCATAATCAAGCCTGGATCTGTCCCGAACATCTCCCAGAAAATATCTGATTTGAGGATAACGGGAAGGACTGAACTCCTGAGCCATCTCAAATTGTTTCAACTCATCACGAGAAAAAACGATTACCTTTTTTATTTCAGGATATTTTTCCAAAATCGTTTTCACAAATTGTTTTCCAAACGATCCGGTTCCGCCGGTAATTAAAATTGATTTGTTTTTAAGCATTCCATTTTTCCAGTATTAATTCTAATAACATAACTTCAGAGCACATCCGCAAAACCTTTTCTGGTTTTTTGAAACCACCAATAACCCAGTATAAGAAGACAAAGACCCAGAGCGGTATAAGCAGCTAATACATTCCAGTTGGGATATTTTCCGAATATCATGACGGAGCGCGCATCTTCCAATAAATAAGCCAGAGGATTTGCAAGCATCAAGTATCTGAATTTTTCAGGGATTCGATCCAAAGAAAAAAATACCGGGCTTGTAAATAATAAAATAGTAATGATGTGGGTCATAAAATATCCTATATCGCGTAAAAAAACTCCCAAAGAAGCTAGGATATAGGAAATCCCGAGAGAGATCAAAACCAAAGGAATCACCACCAATGGTAAGAGCAGTATCGTTACGGGAAGTGCCAAATGAGCGATTCCGTAAAATAAGAGAAAAACACAAAGACTGATAGCCGAATGAATCAAAGCGGATAAAAGATTGATGATAGGTAAAATCTCCAAAGGAAACACTACCTTCTTAACAAAGTTAGGTTGGCTTACAATCAAAAGAGGCGATTCTTTCAGGATTTCACCGAACAAGTTGAATATGGTAAGGCTTGCAAACAGAATCAATGCGAAGTCGATATGACCTTCCTCTTTGAGTCCCCATTTCGCTTTAAACACAACACTGAATGCAAAAGTATAAATCCCCAACATAAACAAAGGATTGATAAAAGACCAAAGCAATCCGAAAAAAGACCCTTTGTATTTTCCCAATAAATTACGTTTTGTCATTTGCAAAACAAGCTGACGGTTCTTAAAGACGGACAGGATTAAACTTTTCAAAGAGGTTGGATGATTCATATTGATAATGGAAGAATAGAGTCGGTTTGATCCGGACAGGTATTACCTTTCCACTCCGCCTGTTTTGCAAAAATCATCATAAGCCACGCTAATCCCCTCTCTCAATTCCACTTGGTGTTTCCAACCCATCTGATGCAATTTGGATACATCCAAAAGTTTTCTGGGAGTTCCGTCAGGTTTTGTCAGATCAAAAGTCAATTTACCGGAATAACCTACTACATCTTTAACTGTTTCAGCTAGTTTCTTGATACTGACTTCAATCCCGGAACCGACATTCACATGTTCTCCGCCTTTCGGATCACCTGTTACATCGTAGTTTTTCATAAGATAAACGCAAGCCCGCGCCATATCATCGGAATATAAAAATTCTCTCAAAGGTTTGCCGGTTCCCCAAACCACCACTTCGGGTGCGTTCGTTACTTTCGCTTCATGGAATCTTCTGATAAGTGCGGGTAAAACGTGCGAGTTTTGAGGATGGTAATTATCTCCCGGACCGTAAAGATTCGTAGGCATCACAGAAATATAATTTGTACCGTATTGCCTGTTATAACTTTGGCACATAATGATCCCTGCGATCTTCGCAACCGCATAAGGTTCGTTCGTTGGTTCCAGTTTTCCGTCCAAAAGTTGACCTTCGTCCATCGGTTGTTTTGCGAATTTGGGATAGATGCAGGAAGAGCCGAGAAATACCAACTTCTTTGCCTGATAACGGTAACAAGCATCTATGATATTGTTTTGAATTTGAATATTAGAAAAAATGAATTCGGCAGGAAAACTGTTGTTAGCATGAATCCCCCCCACTTTCGCAGCGGCCAAAAAAACATAATCCGGTTTTTCTTTTTCAAAGAAAGAACTCACCTTTCCCTGGTCCGTCAGATCCAGCTCAGTTCTTGTTTTTCCTATAATATTGGTAAATCCTTCCAGTTGCAAAATGCGAACCAGAGCAGAACCGACCAAACCTTTGTGACCTGCAACGTATATCTTTGAATTTAAATCCATCTATTCCTCGGTTTTTAGAAGTTCGACTTCTTTCTTAAGCTCTTCATATTCCTTCTTTTTGATTTCATAAAATTCGCGAAGAAGCCTTGCTTTTTCTTCGATTCCATGAGGAGTCAAAAGATACGAGTATGCCAGTTTGTTTTTGTTATTTTTAAAGTTTTGGATTTTTACCCATCCCTTATCAATCAAGGCACGCAGGCAATAATTGACCTTACCAAGACTAATCCCGAGAACATCCGCAGCTTCTCTTTGGGAAAGGTTCGGATTATCATCCAACAACTTTAAAAGTTTATAATTATGTAATTCAGCCAATTCAGACATAAAATCGAATTTCGAAACAGAGGGTGCATAGCTTCGCCCCATGAGTCCCATTCTTATAAAAAAACAAGAATTCCACCCATGTTCAAAAGTTGAACTAGATAAGGCAAGCAGTTTTGTTCAAAGTTTGAACAAAGAATATATGGGACATAATACTTACGGGGAAAGGGCTAAATGACGGAAATAGGACAGCGCAGTTTGTGATAGAAAAAGTTTTTGGCTTTCGAAACCGAAATGATTCAGAGCTTAGGGAACAATTTCGATTTCTTACCTTTTGACCAAAAAAAAGAGCCGTTTTTCTTTTCCCCTATTGTTTCAAAATAAAGGGAGTTATCGATCAAATACGCCCGATCGGAAATAGCGAGTGCTTTGGGAAACAAACGAATAGATCTGGAATACCTTTCGTTAATCTTTGCATAAGAAACATTATGACCACCTAGCCTAACCCTTAAGTTGACTCTCTGAATATTGAGTTCGGGATCTCGAGTAAAAACAAAATATAGATAAGTTTGATAGCCGTTCTTTTTCGCTTCTTTGAGTATTGAAATTTTAGAATCATGACTCATTACGGTTTCAAAACAAAACGACTGTTTAGTTAATAGTAGTTTATCAACGAGGTAACTTGCTATAAAAGAGGCCGTATAAGAATTAATCCCTTTCGATTTAACTCGTAAAACTCCATTTTTCAACTGAAACCAATCATTTAATTGTTTGATTGATTTGTTATTCCACAAACCGGAAGAAATAACATGTAGAAAAAATTCCTCTTCCGTGGTGGAAATTCTATATGCGTTGAATACAAAATACTTTCTGGTCCTAAGTTCAGCTTCAATCCTATCTGCGCTTACATAAACTTCAGTATGGATGATTTTTCTGTTCCTAAGATAATCGTATAATGAACTTTTTCCCGACCCGTTCGGTCCGGCAAACATGCGAAAACGAGGTATCACTTAATTTTTCTGGGTTGTCTGGAAATATTTTTTTTAGCGGGTGGTTGCACCTGTTTTTGCGTGGATGATGTAACAATGATTTCACTCTTATCTTTGTAGACAAGAACTACATTACCGTCCTTGAGAATTGCAACAGGCAGGTTTTTTTTAAATGCTTTCCTGCGAGCGGCATCAGCCGCTCCTTTTAGGACTTCCGGAGTCAATTCAGAAGATTTTTTTTTTGCCACGTTTTAAAATTGATCCGATTCTATGATTTGTCAACCAAAAAGGTCTTTGGCTTTTCGCCTATCAAAACATCCGATCACACCTAACCACAAGAATATCTATCTACCCTATTTCTTAGACAAATACCATTCCACAGTTTTCTCAATACCGGATTCGAAGTTTTCTTCCGCCCTCCAACCCAGTTCGGTTTCGATCTTGGTCGCATCAATCGCATAACGAAGATCATGTCCAGGACGATCGGCAACATAAGTGATTTGCGTTTTATAACTTTTACCGTCCGACTTCGGTTTTTTCCTATCCAAAATCTCGCAGATTTTATTTACGATATAGTTATTGTTCCTTTCGTTACGACCGCCGATATTATAAGTCTCGCCCGCCTTCCCCGTGTGAAAAGCAAGATCGATTCCTTTGGCATGATCCAAAACATACAACCAATCACGAATATTAGTTCCTTGTCCGTATACGGGGATCGGTTCACCGGATAGACTTTTACGGATTACCGTAGGAATCAGCTTTTCGGAATGCTGTTTCGGTCCGTAATTATTGGAACAGTTCGTAGTAACAACATTCAATCCGTATGTGTGATGATAGCTACGGACTACAAAGTCGCTACCCGCCTTACTTGCGCTATAAGGAGAATTCGGCGCATAAGGTGTGGTTTCGGAAAACAGGCCTTCAGTCCCCAAAGTTCCGTACACTTCGTCCGTGGAAACGTGAAGGAAACGGGAATTCTCGTAACCGGATTTGAAATGAAACGGTTTGTCCATCCAATACTGGTAAGCCTCGTGCAGTAAAACGAAAGTTCCGATCACATTCGTTTGCAGGAACACTTCTGGGTTTTTGATCGAATTATCCACGTGGCTTTCTGCGGCAAAATGAACTACTCCTCGGATGTCCTCTTTTTGGAAAAGATCTCGGATTAGATTTTTATCCTGTATATCCCCTTTGACAAATTCGTAGCGAGGATGGCCACTTAACTCACGTAAGTTTTCCAAATCACCCGCATAAGTCAAAAGATCCAAATTGATGATTTTAAAATCCTGGTTTTTCTCAATAAAAAAGGGAAGAAAATTGGAGCCTATGAATCCCGCTCCGCCGGTAACCAAAATACTTTTCAAGACTATCTCCTATTCTTCCTATCTGCAATATTGATTTTAGAATCGATTACGTACAAAGGCCGACCTTTCACCTCTTCGAAAATACGAGCGACATACTCTCCCAAAATTCCTATCGCAATGAGAATCGCACCGCCTATAATACAAAGCAAAGTAACTACAGTCGCCCATCCGGGGTTGTAAACAAAGTTAGGATAAAGCCCGGAATAATACATCAGCACTTTTACTACGGCGCTTATCCCGACCAAGAATCCTATAAATGCAATGAATATCCCGAAAGATAAACTGAACCGAAGTGGCAAAGGAGAAAAAGAAACCGCAGCGTTGATCGCAAGACGCAACATCTTCCTAAGAGGATATTTGGTTTCTCCCGCAGCGCGCGGAGCCCTCTTATAAATAACAGGTGTTTGCGGAAAGCCGACCCAAGCACCCATCCCCCTAAGGAATCTGTGATTTTCCCTCATATCTTTCAAAACATCCAGGCATTTGCGGGAGATCAGTCGGAAATCTCCCGAGTCCAAAGGTAAATCCTTATGAACCAGAATCTTCATCAAACGATAGAACAGCCAAGCGGATGCAGTTTTAAAAAATGTTTCCCCCGCTCTCTCTTCCCTTCTACCGTAAACCACATCATAGCCTTCTCTGTATTTGGCGAGCATCTCCAAAATCACTTCAGGTGGATCTTGCAAGTCCGCATCCATAATGACAATCGCCTCACCCAAAGCATGATCCATCCCGGCTGTAACAGCAATTTGGTGGCCGAAATTTCTCGCGAAACTGATGACTTTGATTCTTTTATCTTTGTTTGCCCAGGAAATCAAAAATTCTATCGTTTTATCAGAACTTCCGTCATTCACAAGAATGACTTCCGTATTTGCAGGAATTTTAGGCAAAATCTCATTCAAAGAATCTTGCAGGAAAGGAATCACTTTTTCTTCGTTATAACAAGGTATAACTAAAGACAGAAGTTTCGGATTTTTTCTTTTGGTTAAAGAATAATAGGTTGCCACTTTGTTTTAAGCTCCGCTCAAACTTTTCATACACTCTTTCAAGCTGTCTTTCCAATGGGGAATGGAAATTTCCAAAGAAGTTTTGATCTTGGATTTGTTTAGTAAGGAATAATGCGGCCTCTTGGCCGGTGTAGGATAATCTTTTGTTTCTATCGGCAATACACGTGAGTTGTTTTTGCTTATATCAACGATCTCTTTTGCAAAATCGTACCAACTTGCCACACCTTCATTCGAATAGTGAAATATTCCCGGTGTAGGTTTCAAGAGAAATGAAATACAAACACCTGCTAAATCGTTAGCCCAGGTAGGAGTTCCCACTTGATCAAATATCACTTTCAATTCAGGTCTTTCACTTGAAAGTTTGAGAATTGTTTTCAGAAAATTTTTGCCATACTTCGAATACACCCAGGAAGTGCGAACGATCGTAGCATTCGGGTTGGAAGATAAAACAAAATCCTCTCCTTCCGACTTGGTTTTTCCATAAACCGAAACGGGAGATTTCAAATCTTCTTCCTTATAGGGAACCGAAGAGTTTCCATCAAACACAAAGTCTGTGGAAAAATGAATGAGATAAATTCGATGTTGAAAGGATAATTCCGCCAAAAGTTTCGGAATCAGAACATTTCCCTCACTCGCTTTCTCTTTTTCCGACTCCGCCAAATCAACTGCGGTGTATGCAGCCGTATTGATGATGGATTGGATTTTTTTTTCCTTCAAAAATTTATCTACTTCGTTTGCATCGGAAAGATTCAAACCGGATCGGTCTACGAAATGAAAAACAAATCGATCGGAGTATTTTTCGGAAATATCCTTCAGCTCGGAACCAAGTTGTCCGTTAGCGCCTGTTACAAGTACATTATGCATATAGATTTTCGGTATAAGTGAACAGATCCGAATCTTTCAGTAGTTTTGCCTGAATGTCTTTTTCCGAGAGTTGGACATCTTCCAATTTTACCTGCCAATCCACTCCGATTTCAGGATCATTCCAACGAATGGATCTATCGGCTTCCTTTGAATAATAATTATCCACTTTATAGGAAAACACGGCAGTATCGCTTAATACTACGAATCCGTGAGCGAATCCGCGAGGTATGAATAATTGTTTTTTGTTTTCATCAGACAATTCCACAACGATGTGTTTTCCGAAATTGGGAGATCCCTTTCGAATGTCCACAGCCACATCCAAAACACGGCCTTTTATGATGCGAACCAATTTTGTCTGAGCGAAAGGAGGCAATTGGTAATGAAGACCACGTAACACTGATTTCACGGAAAGGGATTCATTGTCCTGAACCCAGTTGATTTTTCGAATTTTTTCAGTCAGTATATCATCCCGAAAGCTTTCGAAAAAATAACCCCGATGGTCGCCTAAAACCTTAGGCTCGATCAAATAGACATCTTTTAAACTTGTTTCTGTTATTATCACTGGATTTTACTTTTTGCCGCTGGTGTTTTTTCTTTCGATTAACTTCAATAAATACTGGCCGTATTGGTTTTTTTTGAGGGGTTCCGCGAGTTTCAATAATTTTTCCCGATCGATATATCCCATTTCAAAGGCGATTTCCTCGAGGCAAGCGATCTTCAAACCTTGCCGCCTTTCAATCACCTCAATAAAGTTAGATGCTTCTAAAAGACTTTCGTGAGTTCCTGTATCAAGCCAGGCATATCCGCGACCCATAAGTTTTACATCCAATTTACCGCGATCCAGATAAACCTGGTTAACCGTAGTGATTTCCAATTCTCCCCTGGCGGAAGGTTTGATTTCCTTTGCCACCTTCACCACATCGGAAGTATAAAAATAAAGCCCGACTACCGCATAATTACTCTTAGGTTGATTTGGTTTTTCTTCGATTGACAATGCTTTGCCGGTAGAATCGAATTCGACAACTCCGTATCTCTCCGGATCGTTTACAAAATAACCGAATACGACGGAAGAACCTTCTTCCTTTACCTTTTTCACGGAATTGCGGAGTAAATCGGTGAGCCCATGTCCGTAAAAAATATTATCCCCCAAAACTAGACAGGCGTCATCCCCATCCAAAAACTCTTCTCCTAAAAGAAAAGCTTGTGCCAAACCGTCCGGTGAAGGTTGCACTTTATATTCGATTCTTAAACCCAGATCGGATCCGTTCCCAAACATTTCTTTGAACCGGTCCGTATCCAGAGGTGTGGAAATGATTAAAATCTCCCGGATGCCTGCAAGCATTAGTACGGACAAAGGATAATAGATCATAGGTTTGTCGTAAACGGGAAGCAGTTGTTTTACAACTCCCCTGGTAATTGGATACAGTCGGGTCCCAGATCCGCCGGCAAGAATGATCCCTTTCATTTGGTTTTGTTACCTTTTCTCTTTTCAGGCCCAAGAGCAAAGCT
Organism: Leptospira kobayashii; assembly: GCF_003114835.2. Lineage (NCBI taxonomy): Bacteria > Pseudomonadati > Spirochaetota > Leptospiria > Leptospirales > Leptospiraceae > Leptospira > Leptospira kobayashii. The sequence goes on from NZ_AP025028.1 coordinate 2,423,595, forward strand.
TCGCCCCTTAAGTCCCATGTGCTTTTCAAAATGTAAAACCGAGCACCATCCGTCAAGCAAAGCGTTCAATCACTGAACTCTACTTTCCGGGCCATTTTTAGAAGAACCGGAGCCTGATTTCCGATACTTATTCTGTGCACATGCCCCAATCCTCCAGAGAAGTTTTGCTGATCCGATGTACAGATCGCCCCGGACTCATCCATTCCATTACCGGCCTACTTTTGGAAAAAGGATGTAATATCGTTTCCAATCACGAATTTGTGGAACCGATCGATTCCGTTTTTTTTATGCGCACCGAATTTTTCGGAACGATTCCGTCGGAAGAGTTGAAAGCCCGTTTGGCGGGACTATTGCCCGAAGGAGCCTGGATTCAAATCCATACGGAAAAAAGACAAAAAGTGATTCTATTTGCCACCAAAGAAACACATTGTTTGGGTGATATATTGCTTCGTCATCGATCGGGAGAATTGGAGATAGATATTCCTGTGGTCATTTCCAACCACAAAGAGTTGGAATCACTCGTCACCGATTTTCACCTACCATTCCGTTATGTGGGGCACGAAGGGATTACCAGAGAAGAACATGAAGCCATGCTCCTGGACATATTAAGTAAACAGGAGTTTGATTATATCGTCCTTGCGAAATTCATGAGGATTTTATCGAAAGAGTTCGTATCCCGGTTTCCGGAAAAGATAGTAAATATACATCATTCCTTTCTTCCCGCATTCATAGGCGCGAACCCTTATCAGAAAGCTTACGAACGGGGGGTCAAACTGATCGGCGCTACAGCCCACTTTGTTACGGAATCATTAGACGAAGGACCAATTCTTGCTCAGGATGTGGTATCGGTGGATCATAGCTTCACGAAAGATAAACTTATGTTACACGGAAGGGATATAGAAAAAGTAGTTCTTGCGCGCGCATTGCGATTTGTGTTGGAGCACAGGGGAATCACCTGGAAGAACCGGGTGATTATTTTTCGTTAGGTTGCGGGAGGGGGTTCAACGGTATAATATCCCCGCCCCTTCTTCGCGCCAATAGAAGCGGAGAAGTGTTCGAAGAACCATCAGCGTAGCTGATCTTGGGTGGGGTTAACCACCCGCCACCCAATGGCTTCCTATACCACGGCCCACCGTTTTTGTAGACACAATTTCAAATTTCATTTGAAAAAATAATTTTTAGTTCGCCTTTTTGACCTTCGGGGTCAGGCCGCTCCGGGCTTCGCGTTCGCTTCGGTCGCATAACGCGACCGCGTGCCCGCGCCCTTCGCATCCTTTTCGCGGAAACCCACATATAAACTAACGAACATTAATTCAACCTATATCCCCATCCTAAGATCAGGAAATACGATCCCGTTCCAGAACAAAAAAGAAAGGTTGTTTCATTCCCTTGTAATCCATACATCCGAGAAGAGTATCTTCATTCACCTTTCTAAATATATCATGGATTGGTAAATTGTCGTAGATCATCGCTGCCGTCAATTTTCCCCTGAATTCAAGCGATCGGACGCGGGCTTTGGATTCTCCCGTTTGAAACAAAAACCGAACTGCTAAAAACAAATACCTTAACGGCCAAAGCTTCGTTGAGGGAACCAAAGTTGCCAGACGAACAGGCATTAAGGAAGGATTTACTTTAAATAAAGTTTTTCCAAACGACTTAAAAACCAAGGGATGAACATTATCGGGATCCTCAAATTCTTTTCCATACCAATTGAATGTTTCCAACGCCCCGTCCATAGTATGTCCGGTATGAAACCCGGAACCATGCCAACGCCCCATCATAAAACCGATATCGACCGTATCCAGACGATCAAAAAGTGCAAAAGAATCTTCCGTCGAGTTGTTCTTTTTATCTCTCATCTCATAAAATTTTTTTTCTAACGCATTCATATGATTTCTTTTTTCCTCGGCCCATTTTTTAAAGATTCATTGATGAGGATATGTTTTTCCGATCCAAAGAAAAGATTTCCTCATTTCAAACAGGAACAAAAGAAGCCGGTCTTTCAGGATTGAAAGCACAGCAAACAGGATCGATAAACTTCTATTATATGGAATATTTATTCTTTAACCCAGAACTCCAATTCCGATTCAAATCGTTTGTCCAATTTAACTCGTTTATAGCCGAAAGGCATTTTTCCACCGAACGAATTATAGGTGGCAACTTTCGTCCCCGATTTCAAACTGAATAGTTTTCTTTTTACAATCTCAATGTATGCGAAGAATTGGCTTACCTTTTTAGGGATCGTTTCATCAATACTGTTTTTATTCGTGATATGTTCGTAAAACGGGTTGAATAAATAAAAGGAATCGTACGGACTCCAATCAATGTCTTTCATATTTGCATGAAGAAATAGATTCGAATTCAATCCTAATTTTTTAGAAATCCGACTTGCCTCTTCATAAAGATGAAAACGTTCCTCCACTCCGTAAAATTCGGATTTCCGGAAAAGGGCTCCTACATGACAGAACTTACCACAACCGGAACCGACATCCAAAATTTTCGCATTTCGATCCTCTGCCAAAAATATCGCCGCTTCCAAAATCACTTCGACCGGACTCCATTGGTACTTTGAAATCTCGCTCAAGTGTTTGGGATAAATCGAATCGAATTCCGAATCGGAAACGATCTTTCCATTTGCAAACTTGTCTTTGATTGTTTTGAAATGATCTTCTGGCACGGCTGGAAAAATCTTCAAGTTGTACAAACTGACAATCTCCAGGAAATCATTCCAGTCAAATTCGAGCCTCTAAAAACCAAGGCCTTCCCTTCCAAACAGAAAGACCTTGGTTCGTTTATTTTTAAACTTTGATTCCCAACTTATCGGCAATCTTTTTGCCGTATTCAGGATCGCATTTTGAGAAATGAGAAAGATTCTTTTTCACAATATCTTCCGGTACCGTTCTCATCGTTCCGGCAATAACGGATGTTAATCTTTCTCTCGCGTCAGCAGTTAACAATCTGTACAAATCCCCCGCTTGGGAATAATCGTCATTCCCCAAATGACTGTTGTACCTGTCCGCATCCCCGGAAATGCGAAGAGGAGGTTCTTTCGCATTTTCATCCTGCACAGGTCCGCCGAAATGGTTCGGTTCGTAATTATCATAATTACCATTCTCATCGAAGCGAACTCCGTCCCTTTGGTAATTGTTCACCGAATTCCTAGGTCGATTTACCGGAATTAGCTGATAATTTCCTCCTAATCTGTATCTTTGCGCATCCGGATATGCGAACAATCTTCCTTGCAACATCTTGTCGGGAGAAGCACCTATTCCCGGTACCAAGTTGGAAGGAGAGAAAGCCGCCTGTTCCACTTCCGCAAAATAATTTTTCGGGTTTCTGTTCAATTTCAAAGTCCCTACTTCGATCAAAGGGTAATCCTTATGAGACCAAACTTTTGTTAAATCAAAAGGATTGACTTTGTATTTTTCCGCATCCGTTTCCGGCATGATCTGAACACAAAATCTCCACTCGGGAAATTCCTTTCTCTCAATCGCTTCGAACAAATCCCTAGTCGCATAATCAGGATCAGACCCAGCAAGCTCGGATGCTTTCTCCGGACTTAAGGTTTTGATTCCTTGTTTGGATTTAAAGTGAAACTTCACCCAATACCTTTCTCCCTTTCTATTCCAAAAGCTGAATGTATGGGATCCGAATCCGTCCATAAAACGATATCCATCGGGAATTCCCCGGTCACTGAATAAAATCGTCATTTGGTGTAACGCTTCCGGAGCTTGCGACCAATAGTCCCACATACGAACCGGATTTTTATAACCGGTGACCGGATCTCTTTTCTGAGAATGGATAAAGTCCGGAAATTTGGAAGGATCTCTTTCGAAAAATACGGGAGTATTGTTTCCTACTACATCCCAGATTCCGTCTTCGGTATAAAACTTAATCGCAAAACCACGTGGATCTCTTTCCGTATCCGCAGAACCTTTCTCTCCCGCCACTGTGGAAAACCGAAGAAAGAGAGGAGTTTCCTTACCTACTTCCGAAAAAACTTTGGCAAGAGTATAAGCTGACATATCTTTTGTGATCTTTAAGACTCCGTATGCGCCCGCCCCTTTTGCATGTACGACTCTTTCCGGAATTCTTTCTCTGTTGAAATGCGCTAATTTTTCAATCAGATGAGTATCTGAAATAAGGATCGGCCCTCTGGGTCCTGCAGTTACACTGTGCTGGTTTTCCGGAACCGGTTGACCGCCTGCGGTTGTTAAAGTTTTATTACTCATCTTAAGCCTCCTTTTTTGCTTTTATAGAGTTGGTTTTGAAAAACAAATGAAAACAAATACTGAGCCCAAGCTTTTGCGAACCGGACGAAAGACCGGTATAGTGACGGAGGTTTCGAATTCATTCCCTCTTCTTTCGAATCGGAATGTATCAAACTCTCCAAATATTCGACCAAATCCGTTCTTCCGAATAATACAGCCATTTGCAGTGCAGTCTGTCCTTTCGGGCTTATATAACGAAAATCCGCGCCTGCCCTTATCAAAATCTTTGCCAGGTCAAGGTTTCCTTTGAAACTTACTCCCATCAAAATGGAATTCCCCGAATGATCAACCGAGTTGGGATTTGCCCCGTATTCTAACAGAACACGAGTTAAATTCTCTCTGCCGTTATAAGCGGACAACATAAGCGCCGTATAACCTTTGTCATTTTTCATTTCCAATTCTTCGCGAGTGATTCCCAGAGCCAGAAAACCGATCAGATCCCCTTTTCGAGCGACATCGAAAATTTCTGCCTGTCTCTTGTCGGGATTTACAAATGTAGAACGGAAAGTTTCCCAGGTCGAAGCTGGTGATTTTCCTCCCGGCCCTTCCCCCTGTTTTGCCAACATTGTCTGTTCCATTTCCGGCTCCTTTCGTCCCTGGACCGCTTCTCTATCCCGAAAAGGAAGTCAAGAGCTGATTCGAGACTTAGTATTAATTTAGATTAAGTCTAAAAAATGTAAAGATTTAGACAAGAACTTTTTTTAGATTCAGTCTAAATGTTGACAAAAAAAGAAAAAATAGGAGTTTAGTGGTATGGACCAAGCTTACGAAAGAACCAAGGAAATTTTGGAGAAAGCCGGAATTCGCCCTACTTCCCAAAGGCTGGAAATGGCACATCTAATCCTTTCCAAACACCAACACCTCCAAGCCGATGAAGTATTTCAGCTGATCAATATGCATTTTCCCCATGCTTCCCGAGCGACCATTTTCAATAACCTGAAACTTTTTGCAGAGAAAGGAGTGATCGGAACCTTGGAATTAAAATCGGGGATCACTCATTTTGATTCCAACATGGACCGCCACCATCATGCCTTCAATGAAGAAACCGGCGAAATTACGGATATAGAACTGGAAGAAGATCTGGAAAAACAAATCTTCGAGAATCTCTCTAAGAGTTATCTGGAGAAAACAGGACTCACGTTAACAAACGCTAGCTTGGTAGTCACATTGAAGGGCAAACCTTCCCAACCTTGAATTTACCTTATATTTGGTTTCATATCTTCGGGCGAGTCCCCAAACAGTCGTTTGGGGCCGGGCTAGTGCGGGCTTCGCTTACGCTTCGGTCGCATGCGACCCGCATATGCGGCCCTTCCTATCCCTCTCGCTGATTCCTATTTCTAATAAATCAAAAACCGGTCTTAGGCTCGGTTCTTTACAACTGCCTGATAGGCAGCCAAATCCTTATAAACTTCCTCTTGGAACGGATTCAATTTATATTTTCGAATTCGATAGAAATGATAAACAAATACTCCTATATTGGAAGCAAGAGATAGTCCGCTAACCAACCATAGTGCGACTTCATTATGAGATGATTTCACTGCAAAAACGGAACTGTCCACAAAAAGAGGGTAACACATAACAAACATCATCCATATGGCAAGAGTTTGAGCCCTATGTTCCAGCCAAGTTCCCTTTTTAACTACAAATGCGAGTATCGTGCAAGAAGCGAGTAGCGCCGCTCCCGCATAAAACGAATGATCCGGAACACAATTGTATACATATGCAAAATTCCAAAGATCGTATGCGATAATCCAAAACCAAAGCTGATCGGGCCAAAGCATATCTCTCTTTTTATCTTTGCCTATAAAAATACCCATCCAACCCGAAATAGTCAAAATATTCAAAATGCCTGCGATTCCATTCATAATATTCCAAGGTCCGCCAATAATCAGCATTCCGTCGACAATCCCGTTCACTCGGTCAATTTGAAAATCCCTAACAACTGCTTCCAAAATATTCAAAGCGAGAATCAAAGGAGGGAACAACAGCAAATATTTATTTTTAGCAAAACCTGGCAAAAAGCGCAAAGCCATAAATCCGAGGCATCCCGCCAATGCGGAATATACCTTTACCCAATGAAACCAAGTACCGACACTTGAACCTTTTACCGCAGTATGTGGCCAAACAAAAATGGTTAAAACGATAGGAACCACAAGATAGACGATAAGAGATAACCATTTATTCGCTCTTGTGATTTCACTTATTATCATAAGGCATAAACAAACACAAATCCACATGAGAGCGGAAAACCAGGGAATCGTTTCGAATAATAGCATAAGTAGAACTCCAATAATATTTTGTTTGAATGTTGATTCTACTTATCAGCGATTTCTAACTGCACGAAAAGTCAATGTGTTCCACGACAGGATTGAATTGTTTTATATCAATAAACGCGATTTCTTCTCAGGACAATTGGTATTGTTTTAAAAATAGATATAAGCATATAGTCTTCCGTAAACATTTCAATTCCCTAGTGGAAATGTCTCGAGAGGAATGGAATAAAGTCCTTTTGATGTTTTATCAAACACGGGAAAATATGCTTTTTTACCGTACGGAACGACAACGGATATATCTCTGATCTTGGTTCCGTTGTGCATTACATAATAAAGAGCCTTCTCTCCCTTTGCATCCAAAACAAGAATCCCCGTTTTTTTAGCGATGGGCAATAATTTCTGAGGCAAAGAAAGTAAGAATGATTTCACCCAGGGGTTTCTATGTACGAAATTGACAAGCCCCGATCTTGGTTTGATGATCCCCACCCAAATTCTACCCTTTTCATCTCTTTCCAATCCATCCGCTAAACCGGGAAGATTTTCAAACAATACCTGCACCTTACCTGAATGATTCCCGGAAATATCTGCTCTTAAAATTCTGAACTTGGTCGTTTCCGTAAAGATAACCGATTCTTCTCTTCCTCCTTTGCCTTCTTCCAAAAGAATTCCGTCGATAAAAGTAAATCCGTTTAGAACAAGGGAAATGGAATCCTTTTCACGATCGTATAACCACAGTTTACCGTGAGGGTAAAGTCCGATTGCTTCGGGAACTGCACCGCTACCCATAGAAGCATCTTCTCTTTCAAACGGTTCCGAAATATAAATCCGTTTGCCATCTCCGGAAACGGCCAGGTCATTGCACAAGGAAAAAGGTCGAGAGTTTGACGAATTCAATTGATTTTTTGAAAACGCTTGTCTTTCCTCCGAAAGATAAATCTTTTCAAACTCCTGTTTGTCGGTCTTAGGCAGATTTGTAACCAATGCCTTTATTGTTTTTGTTTTTATATCCACTTCATACAAACCTACACGGTCCGTTTCCGAATACGACTCTCCTCCTAGTCTGGAGGCACAAAATACGATTTTATCTTTAACTGCATTGGAAAAACTCATACCGGCAGGGTTAACCGGAGGTTTCACCCACTGTTCCGCGATGTCTTTTTGGAAATCCAATTTCCAAATCCAACCGTCCATCCCGGAAGCATATCCCGATTTTGAATCGGAATCAAAGATCAAATCGTCATGACCTACAAGCTCTTTCATATCCACTTGTAACTTTGTCAGAAAAGGATCGTTCCCGGCTTCCACATCCGAAATTTCCTTCGGAACATCACCTAATGAATATTTTTCGCCTACTTTTATATTCCCCGTCGAACAATAACTAAAGAAAGATACTGCGATTGTACAAAAAACAATTTTTATCATTTTCATATGTATTTATCCTTTCTGTTCCGTAATATGGGGGACATCATCGGAAAGCCAATAAACCCTATCTTTTTCGACAACGATGATTTCTTCAAACTTGGCACCGAAACCGTTTCCTCCGATATGAGGTTCAATCGCCCACAGACCTAATTTTTCTCCTTTGTGTTCTTCCGTCAACGTTTCAGGAAACACTCCCCTTTTGCTAAAAGACAATAAAGCCTGGTAGCTAAACCAACTAACATAGCTTACGGGAAGAAGATAGGAACTGAAATTTGCGAACGGGAATTTGCGATAGACCCTATGTCCCAAAACCGCAAAAGGGTAAAGTGCATGACAATTGGCGAATCCCGCTTCCAATACCCTTTCATTCACCCGTCTCCAAACCTCTCCGGGGGTTTTCGCTTTTAGAAATAATACGGGTATTTCTTTCCTAAGTTCCAATAAAAAGTTTTTGGCCCGTGTGAGTTCCGGATGAGGTGATAACGAGTTCGTATAACCGATGTCACCCGTATATCCCTTCACAACGGGAGAAACGTCCAGGATATAAACATCATCTTCTTTTAATTTTCTATCCGAAGGCAAATACCTCATGTAAAAACCCAAGTTGAGAAATCGGGAACGATCTCCGAACCAGGCAAAAGGACGATGTATAAAAGATCTGGCACCATGATCATGCAGATATGATTTTAAAAGTTTTGCGGCTTCCTTCTCAGTCATACCGGGTCTCAATTCTTTGGAGACGGTTACTGCTGCGGAATAAGCCAGATTTTGCGCTTTGCGAAATCCTTCCAAATCAGCCGGGCTAGGCAACCAGGAAGAATCTTTGGAAAGTGAGGAAAGATGTTTGGCAGAAAAATGAAACAAAGATTCGAAAGCATTCAGACTCATGAATACACCTATATTTACTATTTTAGTAATTTTAGTAAAGTTTGTCTAAGCTCGTAAACAAAAAAACCAGCGAAAACAAAGATTTTTCTTCCCGTCTCGATCGAATGACGAAATATAAAACAAAGAAACAAAATGGCACAAGAAAAATCCGCCAAAATCATCTCCCTATTTCAAAGAGAGTTCCTGCGAAAAGGAGTCAGTAGGATTACTGTTGATGAAATCGTAGCCCGAATCGGAATCACAAAACCGACTCTTTACAAATACTTCGAAAGCAAAGAAGAGCTTTTCTCCAAAGCGCTTAACAAAACAAACACGGATATTCTTACAAAAATGGATTCTATTATGAATACCAAAAAAGAATACTCCGAGAAGATAAAAGATATCCTAAATGTCTTCCACGAAGACCTTCATTTTGCCGATGAAGAATTTTTGAAAAAATTGGAATTTCAAGCCCCGGAAGTATGGGAAGAGGTGCAGGAGTTTCGAAGAGTGAAATTCCCCGCATTATTTAAGAAAGTACTAAACGAAGGTATATCGAAAGGTTATATTACCAAAGACATCAACAAAGAATTAATTGCCGATTTTTTCATCTATTATGTAAGGAATTTCATATCTTACGAACCTTTATCAAAGTACAATATGAACGTAAGTTCCGCTTACCAATTTTTCATACAGATCTTTTTCAAAGGTATATTGACGGAAAAAGGAAGAAGCTATTTTTAAATATAACTACTTCCTTTCAAAATTTAATCCCCTTTTATAAGGCGATCCGATTGTACAGCGAGTTCTTCCAGATTTTCACGGAAGTTCGAAGAACTATCTGCAATGAGAGAAGAAGATTGTTCTATCGTTTGCAAAGCCCGTGACACTTCCGCAGTTCCGGATTTTTGCTCAGAAGTAATCGTTTCGAGTTGTTCCGATATGGAATATAAATCCTGAAAAGATGTCAAAAAGGAATTATGAATCTCTCCTTGTTTGCCTACCCGATCCTTCAGCTGATCCAAATGAGTCACTAATGTGGAAAACCCTTTCTCTTGCGTGCCGACTCTCAATTTCGTATCAAGTGCTGCCTTATTTCCGTTTTGAATTTGTTTGGCGGCTTGCGAGATAATTTTCGAAATAAGTGATGCGTTTTCCGCGGCACTATCCGCAAGCTTAGCGACTTCTTGTGCAACGACCGCAAATCCCCTACCTTGATCTCCTGCACGAGCGGCTTCGATCGAAGCATTTAATGCAAGTAAGTTGGTTCGGTCCGCGATTTCACGCATGATTTGGTTTACATCTTCCACTTTCTGGAAAGAGCCTTCCACTTCATGGAAATTTTCATTCAATGAATCCATTGCACTGGAAACTTCTTTTCCGTACTTTTGAGATTCAAGAGTGGTTTCTCCTAATGATTCGGTAGCGGAGCGGACTTCTTTCAGGATTTGATTCAATGTATTGCTTTCCATATTCAACTCTTCAATCTTCTTGAATTGAGTCCGAACAAACTGAGAGGCATTGTCCATAGACGCTGCGAGCTCCTCCATGGAGGCGCTGATCTCTTCCACACTGGAAACTTGAGTTTGGATTTCGGTATTCAAAGAATCCATGGACTTTTGCATCTTGGATACATTCTTGTTCAAAGAGTCCGCTTCGGTCTGGATGCGGGTTTTTGTTTGAAGTGCTTCTTCCGATTTTTTCAATGATTCCGTTGCGGATTTTCCTGCGGCTTCCGTCGCAGATGCCATAAACCGAACTACGGAACTAGTGATATGCACTCCCATACAGAATGCCATGAGATTCACTCCCACAAGTAGAGCGGACATATCTGCAGGAGAGGCTGCCAGAAATGGAATCTTTGCGCCGGCATAGACTGCCAAAGATGCCATAGACGCCAAGGAAAGAACTCCGAGATAACCGACAACCAAAGTAACGGCAGGCGATAATAAAAATCCGGAATACATAACGATGAAAATCAATGCCATCATAAAGAAAGGCAGATTTGCCATGGAAACTTTTTCGGGAATCGTTGCTGCGTTAATTACCAGAAGATTGAATACCAGAGAATAAATCGCCATATCGAGAATGACCGAACTGATTGCAAGTCTGTTGGAGAATCTACCTTTTTTGGATAAGTAAATTAAATATATTCCATATAATAAAACGGAGCCTTCCAATAAGGTATTGATCACACTGTTAGTAATATCATCTGAGGGAATCGTGAAAAGAGCAAACACATTGATGGATACCATCATGCTAGAAAAAGCGATCCTTACCTTATTGGCGAGCAATGTTCCTTTTTCTCTGAATTGAATGTTTTGATCCGACATGATATAACAGTCTCCACTAATTAAAATAATTACTTTCTAAAACCATAATCTGGATTAGCTTCGAATTTTCTTTTCTTTTTCCAGAAATTAATTATAAACTATCGGACGAAAATTTTTTGTGGAAACTACATTCCCGTTGCATGACTCGGCATTAGAAAGACTCTAAAATTTCAGTTAAAGAATCCTTGACTGAAAAGATTGATGTTAAACTATTTCTTACCAAAGACAGAGACTGGCAAAACCGTACAAAATGAAACCAGAAAAAATAAACCCGATCCGTGCGACCCTTCCCTATGATTTTTTAATCAACCTCGTTTATAAGTCCAGGGGACTGATTTTCCATTCCATTGAAGAACATTTTTCGGATGAGGGAGATAGTTTCGCTTCCCCTTACCCATCCGCATTAATCGCAAACCATGTTTCCGAGGCGGACATCTCCGCACTCTCCGCCGTTTACAGAAGACTAAGTCCCAGAGTCAAAGTCATCATTCCCGCCAGGGAAGATATCCTGAAAAAGGATTTTTTGCAAAAGGAGTTCCGTACAAAGGGAATTCTAAAATTGATTCTTACCGCCATTGACAAATCCCATATCATTCCTTTTTTACTGAACTATATAGGATGCGCTCCGATCAAACGTCCCTTTCGGGACAATGCCCGCGATCTGATGAAAAAAGGAGAATTGAGAGAAACCGTGGAAGCGGAATGGAGTTTCCTTGTTTCCAAAATCAAAGACGGAAGAAATTTATTTATGTTTCCGGAAGGAACTTACAACCATGATGGATATCTCAATCAAATCAGAAAAGGTGCTTATTATCTAAAATCCAAAATAGGAAATCTACAATTCAATTCTTTTACATTCACTTATGATTCCATTTCTACGGACAAATCCACACTCCATATTTCCTATGGAAATCCTTTCTCTTTGGAAGAAGGAATGGATGCGGATACGGTTACCCAATTGGTGGAAGAAAAACTGGGAAGCGGTTATGTTTTAACGACGGGAAATTTATTGTCTTATATTCTATTCAAGTTGGAAAACCAAGTAAAGACTTCTACGGAAAAATTGAATTTGGTTTTGAATGATTTCAACGACCGCATTACAAAGGAATATCCCGGTTTGAAAAAAGGTTCTAGCCTGAGAAAAAATTTCTCCAGACAAGGGCTCGATCCTATTTTTAAAAAACTGATCCGGGAAAAGTACATAGACATCAAGGAAGATTCGATTGTACTTTTGGACAAACTCACCACCATTCCCAAAAGCATTCACAATCTGAAAAAAAACAATACGATCCTGTATCACAAAAACCAACTCAATTGGCATTTGGAAAAATTGGATTCCATTTGGGCTGGCCTCGAAACCAAATTGGTTTCGAATGATTCGGCTACCTGACTTAAGAAACCCCTACTTATCCTTTTCTTGACAAAAAAAGTATGGGTTTCTTTATTGGCATCAAGATCATTATTTCAATATTCTTGAAGTATTGAAGTGAAAGGATGAAAGCCTATATGGAACTGATAGAACAATTGCAATGGCGTTACGCTACCAAAAGAATGAACGGAGAAAAAGTCCCTAAAGAAAAACTGGATAAAATTTTAGGAGCAATCCAACTGTCCCCCTCTTCCATGGGTTTCCAGCCCTATACCATTTATGTAATCGAAAATCCCGACACAAAAAAAGAAATCTCCTTAAAGGCATCCAAACAACCTCAAATCACAGAGAGTTCCCACCTGATTGTTTTTGCCGCATGGACCAATCCGAGTTTGGAAAATGTGGACAGATACATGCAACTTATCGCGAACGAAAGATCGGTGACATTGGAAAGCCTTGCCCCTTTTAGAAATAAGATTGCCGAGGAATTGCAAAACAAATCGTCCGAAGAATTGATTAGCTGGACTGCGAGACAGGCTTATATCGCCTTAGGAACCGGAATTGCCGCAGCCGCTTTGGAAAAAGTAGATGCAACTCCGATGGAAGGATTCGATTCCAATGCTTTGGACGATATTTTAGGTTTGAAGGAAAAAGGATTAAAATCGGTAGTTTTACTTGCATTAGGTTATCGTAACCAGGAAACGGACCCGCTTGTGTCCGCAAAAAAAGTAAGAAGACCGAAAGAAGAATTATTTGTAACAATTTAGAACCAAGGAAAAACTGTTCTTTATGCCACGACCATTTTATCATCCATCACTGAAAGAAATCACACTTGACGGATTGCTTCACGCATTGAGCGACCCGACGAGAAGGTTGATCCTTTTCAATTTGATAGGATGCGAAGGAAAAAGCTGTAGCCAAACCTGTGACAACCTGGCTCCTTCCACTCTTTCTTTTCATTACAAAGTGCTTAGAGATTCAGGCTTGGTTCGTTCCGAAAAAAAGGGAATCGAAGTGATGAATGTAATTCGTAAAGATGAGATAGACTCCAAGTTTCCCGGTCTTCTCGAAACGATTTACAATCTCCAGAAAACAACCGTTAAACGAAAACAAATAGCATGAACCCAGCTGCCAAATCCATTTCCAATATCCCTCTTTCCGTTTTGGATTTAGTTCCTATAACGGAAGGAACAAGTCCTTCCCTGTCCATCCAACGTAGTTTGGATTTGGCCAAAAAGACGGAAGCTCTCGGATACAATCGGATTTGGTTTGCAGAACATCATAATATGCTCGGGATCGGAAGTGCCGCCACTTCAATTATCATCGGTTATGTGGCGAACGGAACTTCTAAGATCAGAGTGGGCTCCGGCGGAATCATGCTGCCAAATCATGCCCCGATGGTGATTGCAGAACAATTCGGAACCCTGGAGGCGCTTTTTCCGGGTAGAATCGATTTGGGTTTGGGTAGAGCACCCGGCACAGACCAACTAACAACGCATGCACTACGAAGGGATAAAATCTCAGGCGGTCAGGAATTTTCCGATCAATTGGACGAACTGAGATATTTTTTGGCTCCCGGTTTTCCCGGACAAAAAGTAAGGGCCGTTCCGGGAATGGGTTCCAGCACTCCGATCTGGTTACTCGGATCCAGCGGATACAGTGCGGAGCTCGCAGGTAGACTCGGTCTGCCATTCAGCTTTGCAAGCCACTTTGCCCCCGAACAATTGATGTATGCCATAGATCTTTACAAACGGGTTTTCACTCCTTCCGACGTCCTCGATAAACCTTATATTATGTTAGGTGTCAATCTTGTGGCGGCCGAATCCGATGAAGAAGCGGAAAAACTTGCTACTTCGCAAATCATAAGTTTTCTGGGACTACTTCGCGGAAATCCGAAACAAATGGGCCCTCCTTTGGAAAGCCTGGAAGGTCATTGGACACCGATGGAAAAAGCACATATAGAGCAAAGACTGGGATCTTCCGTTCTCGGCTCCCCTTCTACCGTAAAACAAAAATTAAACGATTTTATAGAAAAAACGGGAGCGGACGAATTGATCGTAAATACTATGGTTTACGATTATGAGAAGAGAATCCGTTCTTACGAAATTCTTTCTCAAATCAAGAAAGAAGCTCCCGTAATGGTTTGATTTTATATTCGGTATGATCAAGTTTTACCTATTGCTTCGAATTCCCAAGCAAAGGAAAAACAACGATGATCCTTATTCCTCTCCCAAGTAACGATTTTGATCCGAGTGAAGCATCCATTCCTTGGAAGTTATTATCTAGTGCCGGCTTTACATTTCAGTTCGCCACACCGAATGGTAAAAAAGCGAAAGCCGACGAAAGAATGTTAACCGGAAAAGGTTTGGGAATTTTAAAACCGGGATTTATTGCCAGAAAAGACGCAAGAGACGCTTATGCGGAAATGGAAAATTCGAAAGAGTTTCAAAATCCGATTTCTTATTCAAGTATCAAAGAAAAAGATTACAAGGCTCTTCTTCTGCCCGGAGGACATGCGCCGGGCATGAAAGAGTATCTGGAATCAAAAATCTTACAAAAGACGGTGGTGGATTTTTTTCATTCGGAAAAACCTGTGGCAGCCATCTGTCACGGAGTTTTACTTGCGGCAAGAAGCATCGACCCGAAAACAAACAAATCAGTGTTATATGACAAACAAACGACCGCGCTTTTGCAAAAACAGGAACTACTCGCATATTACGCTACTAGACTTTGGCTTGGAAATTATTATAAAACTTATCCGCTCACCGTACAAGCGGAAGTGACCGGACTTTTAAAATCAAAAGAACAATTCAAGACAGGCGGAAGTTTGTCTCAAAGGGATAGTTTGGATGATCCGGATGTAGGTTTTACCGTTTTGGATGGAAAATATCTTTCCGCCAGATGGCCGGGAGATGCTTATCAATTTACAATCCGATTTAAAACTCTCTTAAGTTAGGTGGTTTCTCTTCGATGATTGATTTTTATCCGGAATTCGAAGAAAAAGGATTTTATCTTTTCCAAAATTTCTTTTCCCAAAAAGAACTTGATGATTTAAGTGAGATTCTTTCGAAAGCAAACGACGAATGGCAAAAGGTAAATTTTCATCCATCTTACGTGAATAGCAATTACCTTACCTCGATTCGTTATTGTAAAGACAAAGAAGACAGGATTCGTTTCTTCCGATGGATCTCTCGGGAAAAACTTTTTTCCATCGCAAAAAAGATGATACCGACGGATCCCTACTTTCTAAATACGCAGATATTTTATAACCCGAAAGACAAATCCAAAACACCATATTGGCACCGCGATGTACAATACTTAGGTGTTTCCGAAGAAGAACAGAAAAAAATCATTCGTAAAGATTCAGTCATTCATTTCCGGATTCCATTCCTTGATGATCCGGGTTTGGATTTCATTCCAGGTTCCCATTCCAGATGGGACACTGAGGAAGAAAGAATCGTTAGACTGGAGTTAGATGGTCATAAAAATAACGAAGAGATTTACGGAAGCATCAAAGTCCCTCATACAAAAAGGGATCTACTCGTATTCTCGGCCCATCTACTGCATAGAGGAGATTACTCCCAAGAAAGATTTTCTTTGGATATTTTATACACCAGCTTTCAGGAAAATGAGGAAACTCTAAAATCATTCGGACATTTTCCCGAACGGGAAATCATGGATCGGTTGGACAATCCGGGCTTATTCTCTGCAAAAGAAACTTCCGATAGGATCTGAAAACCACGCAGTCTAAAAAAACAATCCTATGTATGAAATCGCTTGATCCGAATTAATATTATGATTTCCTAATCTAAAATCTAATTTAAATCTTGGATGTATTTTATGAAATCCAAACTGAAAAAAATCATTTTTTCGTTATTAACATTCTTTATCCTATCCTTCTTACTCTATTATTTCAATTCCAGACCGGAAGAAATTTTGGAATTCGATGATCCTTACCATACAGATAGACCGGTTGCCTCCGGAAAAAAAATGATAGCCGCTACGGGTCATCCTTATGCCACACGAGCCGCTCTTGCGATCATGGAAAAAGGCGGAAACGCTGCGGACGCAGGAGTTGCCGCATTACTTGTATTAAATGTAACACAAGGAGAGGAAGCTTCTTTTCCGGGGGTCGCACCTCTTCTCTATTTTGATTCCGCCTCGGGAAAAGTGGAAAGTTATACCGGTGCGGGAGTCGCACCTTCTCTTGCCACTATCGATTATTTCCGATCCAGAGGTTATGAAACCATCCCCACTCTCAAATACTCCTCTCAATTGGTTCCTGCTTCCCCCGACGTAATCATCGCCTTACTTCAAAAATACGGAACCATGAGTTTTTCCGAAGTCAGTTCACCTGCCATTCAATTGGCAAAACAAGGTTTTCCCGTTCATAAAATTCTAATGAGAAACCTGAATATGAATCCTATCAAACGATTCGGATTTTCACTGCTTATGCCTTATAATGCCGAAGTCTATCTCAAAGGAAAATGGTGGAAACCTTTGTTTCATAAGGAAAAATTCACGAGACCCGAACTTGCGGATACTTTATCCGAACTTGCTGACGCGGAAAAAAAATCCTTGGCTTTGGGTAAATCCAGAAACGAAGCATTAACCTCTGTTAGAGATTATTTTTACAAAGGAACAATCGCAGAAAAAATCGCAAAAGCACATAGCGAAAATGACGGAACGATGACATTGGATGATTTGAAAAATTATTCCGGTCATTGGGAAAAGCCGCTACAAGGAACTTATAATGATTATACGATATTTTCCAACCGGACTTGGAACCAGGGAGGAATAGTTCCCATTGTGTTACAAATTCTGGAAGGAATCGATTTGAAATCTATGGGCCACAATTCACCGGAATACATCCATACAGTGATTCAGGCAATTGAACTTGCCATGGCTGACCGGGACAAATACTTCGGGGATCCTGATTTTGTAGAAGTTCCAGTGGAAGGGCTTCTCAGCAAAGAATATGCCAAACAAAGAAGAAGTTTGATTCAGAAAAACGCATTCGGGAAAACTCCTCCTTTCGGAAATCCATTCCAATTCGAAAGACAAAAAAACAAAACTCAATCGAATTTAATTCCAAAAAGAAATACAAAATTAAATTCTTACGAAGAAAACCGTATAAGTGAAGTTAGTTTATCAAACAATAACCCTACACGGTATTTTTGGGAAAGAACGGATAGTGGAAAAGTAGGAAGAGATACAACGTATTTAAGCATCATCGACCCTAAAGGAAATTCCATTTCACTCACTCCTAGCGATTTTCCCCAATCTCCCATGATTCCGGGAGATATCACACTCGGAATACGAATGACTCAGTTTCGTCTGGATCAAAATCATCCGTCCGCTCTACTTCCCGGCAAAAGACCTACGATCACTCCCAATGCCTCTTTGGTATTTCATAAGGGAAAATTCCTAATGAGTTTCGGAACACCGGGAGGAGATATGCAAACTCAAGCTACAGTGCAAGTCTTTTTAAATCTATTCGTATTCGGAATGAACCCGCAAACAGCAGTTAATTCCCCCAGATTTCGATCCCTCAATTGGCCGGACTCCTTTTCACCTCATTCCTATTATCCGGGAAGAATCGAATTGGAAGAAGAAATTTATGAAAAATACGGAACCGCTTTAAAGGAAAAAGGTTATGATGTGATCGGCCGACCCAAGTGGGAATATGATTTCGGCGCTCCTTGTATTTCACTAAAAGATCCGGAAACAGGAGCTTTAAAAGGAGCGGGCGATCCTAGAAAGGAATCCTGGGCGGAAGGTAGATAAATACTCAAGCTTTCCTTTTGTGATAAGTCAAAGCCTGCGAAATACAATCTTCCAGCTCCTTAACCGGAATCTTGTCTTTCAAATGGAAGATAATACTTCTATTTCCACCAAATGTAAATTTGGTGGGGTATTTCTTTCTGAAACTACCGACTAAATTCGTCTGACAGTTGAAATAAACAGCATACTGTTCCGGATTTTCCCGCACCGTATGGATGCGAATCGTGCTTCCCGATTTCGTTTGGGTAGTTAGATAACTAGGTTCACCCCATTTTAAAGTTTCTTCCAGATTCCCGACCTCTTCACTTTTGGAAGCTGTATCTAAGATGAGCTGTCTCAGAGAAAGCAGTTTCTCCCTGATCTTTTCAGGATATCCGGCAAACACTTCAGCAACGAAAGTGTTTTCAAATCGGATTTTTTTAGTTTTGGATTTGGGGGAACGCAGAATTTCCTTTTTCATATTTCAACCGGTTACTTATGTTTTAAATCCATCGTATAATCCAAAGTTAAATAATGCCAACCCAAAAACCACATCTTATGCCTCGCTTTGAGTCCCTGGTCAAACCAAACTTCAATGGTTTCATCCAAAGGCAACCGAACTCCTAAACCAGCAAATACCAAATACACACCTTGGTCTCCCAAAGGATGCAGTGTATGAATCGTTGTTAGTTGAATCCCGGAAGGGCGATCCGAATATTCAATATGCAAAACACTTGTCATATTGAAATAAGGAAGCGGAAATGCGATATTCATATAAGTTGTCCGATCCGTTTTATGCATGGAATAAGCCGCCGCATAAATCGGCTTTCCTGTTTCTGCATCGACTCTCATCCATCCTCTGGGAGAAGGACGGCCGTCTTTTTCGCAGGAGATCGAATTTATAGTTCCCAGAATTTTTTTATCTTTGTCCGGTAAATTCAACTGCTGCAGTTTCGCAAAAAAAGGTTTTACCAAAAATTTCCAGGTAAACCGAAAGAAACGATTCGGCGCTACTTTTACATTCAGTTCATATTTGTTAGTAGATTCATAAAAATTTCTTACGGAAGGATGAATCAAATCCGGATCAAAATCCTCTCTTCTGAATTCCGAAAAATCATCCGTCAAACCTTCCTTTTGATTCTCTTCGGAAAGATAGGAATGAAAAAAATCGGATTCTATTTTTCCATTCGAACGGATTTTGCTAAAAGAAAATTTGCGAACGGGAAATCTAATTTTCTGCCTATCCGTTAAGTAAAAGAGCAAAGGCAGTAACAAAAACGCATTCAATATTCCATGAGTCAAAATCATCCAATGAACATTCAACGTGGGAAAAATTCGCCATGAATACATCAATGCCAAAGAAAAAGAAATAAAGCCGGAAACTCCGATGCAAAGAATCACCGCCTGATCGTAGATAAGCGAATCTTTCCAAACCGACTTTAATAAAAGATATAGATTGACTAGTGCGGAACAGAATAAAACCGATGTGCCCCAAAGCTCGATAGTCCGCAGTCCCGTAAGACCGATAGCAACCAATACAAAACCGAAAAGATAAAAACAATTGAATGCAATGTAAATTTTCGATTCAAGAATCGAGGAACAATTGCGCACTTTATCTCTATAAACTGCAAAAACGGAAACAAGTAGGAATCCCGAAAAATGAAAATGAACTGCTGTTAAAGTTTTCCAAGGTTCGCCGAAGCCTAAAAACGGAAAGGAAAATCTAGTGGAAAGAAGCCAGATACTTCCTCCAACAAGCAGAACGGATGCTATGAAATTCAAAAAAACTCCGAAATGATCCTGTCCCCAAATCAGAAATTTCAAAAATTTCGTAATAGAATTACCGATACACCATAACAACCATAATACGGCAAAAAATATTCCGAAATGACTTTGTACGGTAAAAAACAAGCTCAAAGCGCCCGCGCCGGCAGCCATCCATAATAAAGAAAACCTCCGTCCGGTAGGATCGGGTTCAACAGTTCTATGTAAAAATGGAATCAAAACCAAAATTCCATAGCCCAATACCGACTGAATGATTAAACTCATTGCTTGTTTTTATCCGACGAAATCCTCTATAAGTAAAGTTTTTTCTCTTTCCCTTTCCTACAAATCCGCTAGAATGAGTTCATCCAAAGATACCCTTATAAAATTACCAAATCGGAAATAGAGGATCTTTCGTTAGGTGCCGTATGAAAAAAACAGTATCTTCTCCCAAAACCAATCGCGAATGGCATGAAAAACATCGCATGCCTAAAAATCCCTCCATGCAAGAAAGGGTGAGCTGGCATCTACTTCACAGTAAAAATTGCAATTGCCGGGAGATCCCGAAATCAGTTGCCAATTATATCAAGGAAAACAGGATCAATACAAACCCATGAAAAAATTAATATTATTTTCTTCTTTGTTACTTGTCGGTTGCGGAAGTATTTCGAGAGGGTGTGCCAAATATTTTGGATACGATGAAGTCTGTGTTGACGGGGTAAAATACATTCAGTTCACATCCGGAGCAAGTGTTAAGTACAACCCGGACGGAACCGTTGCAACTTGCAGATGAGCTAAACCGGCAAAAACAATCAACTTAACAGTTGTTGCCCAAATTCGGACAACAACTGCCAACATCACTTTCGTTAAGGATTCATCTCGTAAGTATCCACCAAGGCAAGTAATTTGTCCTTATAGATACGATTGAATCTTTCTTCATTTAACACAGGTTTACGGAGTATCTTCAAACAATATTCCTGCTGAGCCGTCGTACTAGTCGGCTTGGAATACAATTGAGTTGCGAACTTTGAGAAATCCCTTACTAAAAAGTCGAAGATCTGGTCGATGATATCTTCTTCGGTTTTTTCCAATTTCGCACTTTCCAATACCAATTGCCCGTAAGCTACAAGAGTGAACATCTCACCGACTGTAAGCATAAAACCTATATCGGCATTCTGTTCTTTCGTAGGAGCTGCCTTTTCCAATAGCTCCTTAAATACCGCGATCTGTTCTTTGAAGATGGATATATTGGGAAGATTATAGGAATTATAAGCAATGTTATAATCATGAAAGAAAATCTTATCGAATCCTTTGGTTGTTGCACCTTGGTTGAATAGATAATTATCATCTTTGATGTCATAAACTCTTGGAATCACAGGAAGGTTTGTTTCCGGTTTGAAAAAATAATTTTGCATAAACCGCATAATGAGAACCATATTTACATGTACGGTTCCTTCCAGTCTCGGAAGCATCTGGATATCTCGAATCGCCATTTCAAAATATGCGTCTTTATTCAGTCCTTTTGCAGCAATGATGTCCCAAAGTCCGATCACTACTTCCTCACCTTGCGTAGTCACCTTCATCTTTTCCATCGGATTGAATAACAAATAACGCTTATCAGTTGCTGAAGCTGTTCTCATATAATCGGTCGCTCTTATGGAGAAAAGTTTCATTGCGATGAGCCGTGTATAAGAATCCATAAAGATCTGTTTGATATGAGGAAAGTCGGTTACATACTGATTGAAGAGTCTTCTATGTGCCGCATGATTGAGTGCTTCGTAAAAGGAATGAGTACAGATTCCGACCGATCCCCAACCCAAGTTGAATTTGCAAAATGCGATCGTTGCAAGGGAAGTATCCCAAGCTGCTCTTCCTTTTGAAATGATATCAGCTTCCGTAATCGGATAATCATGAAGTTCGAATTCCGCTACATAGTTTTGAGATGTTACAATATTTTGTTTGAGTTCGTAATTTTTATGTTGTGAATTCACTCCGAAAAATACGAATTCTCCCGTATCTTGCATCTTTCCGAATGTGGATACGATCGCCGCTTTGTTTCCGTTTCCAATATAAAACTTATCTCCGCTCGCTTTGTAAGTTCCGTCCCCATTGGGAATGAGCATCATATCGCTTCCGATCAGGTCGGCGCCGTGCTCTTTTTCGGATAAGCCGAACGCAAAAATTTCACCGTCTTCTAAAAGTTTGGCGGCTTTCTTTTTGATCTCTTCGTTTTTGCTGATCCAGATCGGACCGAGTCCGAGCATGGAAACCTGCCAGGTGTACCAGTAACAAAGTCCGTAAAATCCTAGGATTTCATTAAAGGCCATAATCCGGTTGCAGTCCCAACGGGAATCACTTGCTCCGTATCCGCTCGGAGTCATAAGAATCGCAAAAGCCTTTTCTTTTTTTACAAATTCCAAAAAGTCAGCATACCACACTTTATCATGGTCGTCTTGCATGAGTTTTCGTTTTCCTTTCGTTTCGAAAAACTTTACGGTTTTCAACATAAGGTTTCTAGATTTTTCATCTAAGTGAGAAAATGTTTCAGTTCTGGGATTGAATAGATTCACAGGGTTTCCTTTTCCAAAAGATTCATGTATAAGAATCTATCTATATGATTTGGGAACGGATTGTAAAGGGGTTTTTCTCTTTCAAAGAAAAGGGAAAGACCCCGCCATCCGGAAGGAATTATAACTAGAATTGTTAGTTATGTATTGCTAAAGCGACAGGATTTATTTTGACCCGATTGATTCTTAATACCAAGACCGAGGAAATCAGGCATAATCCTCCCGCAACCATGGTCGCAATCGTGTAAGCTCCGAAATTATCCCTTACCAAACCTCCGAATAAAGCGGCGAAAGCCGCACCCAATTGATGCCCTGCGACAACCCATCCGAAAATAATAGGAGCGTCTTTCGCACCGAAAACATCGTTTGTCAACCGAACCGTGGGAGGAACCGTTGCAATCCAATCCAGCCCATAAAACAATGCAAAGACGGGAAGTCCGAAATAACTGATACCGAATGCGGTAGGCAAGAATAACAACGCGAGTCCCCTCAGTCCGTAATACCAAAATAGCAAAACCCTATTGTTCCAACGATCTGACAGCCATCCGGACAATGTAGTTCCTATCAAATCCAATCCGCCCATAATGGCAAGAATGCTCGCACCTTCCACCGCACCCATCCCATAATCACCGCACATTGCGATGAAATGTGTTCCAATATAACCGTTGGTAGTTGCTCCGCAGATAAAAAAGCTAAAGAACAACAACCAAAAATCCTTTACCTTTACGGCGCGACCTAATGCACCGAAGGCGATCAGGATAGGATTTTTTTTGGAATCACCGGGAACCTGTTTGGTTCCTTCCGGTTCTCCATAAAGAGATAGATCCAAAGAGTCCGGTGATTCCGGTAACAAAAGGTACACAAGAGGAAAGATAAGAGCTATCCCGCAAGCGACCGTAAGAATCACAGGCCTCCAACCGTAAACTTCCACTATCTTTGCAAGCAGAGGTAAAAAAATAAGCTGACCTGTAGCGGAACTTGCTGTTAAAATCCCCATGGCAAGCCCTCTTTTTTCTTTGAACCAACGACTTACAATCGTGGCTCCGAGCGTTGTAGAAGTGACACCGGTAGCACAACCTACGATCACTCCCCATACCACCCACATCTGCCAACTGTACAACATTAGGCTGGAAAGTCCCACACTGATACCTAGAACTACCAAGGCGGAAAGAATCGTCTTTCTAAGCCCGAATCTTTCCATAGCCGCCGCGGAGAAAGGTCCCATCAAACCGAATAGTGCCAGGTTGATGGAAAGTGCGAATGAAATCGTCGCTCTATCCCAACCGAGCGCGGATTCCAAAGGAACCATTAAAACGCTGGGAGTGGCTCTGGTCCCTGCTGTGATCAGCATAATAAAAAAAGTAATACCGACTACAACCCAAGCATAATGAAACCTTTCTACAGTTCTTTTTGCAAGCCAGCTCGTGAATGATAACATATATTTTCCCCTTGCCAGAATTTCCAGGAAATCCAATTTTGTTACCGAGCAGTAACAATTATTCCAAAAACTGTACCGATCGGTAACAAGTCAAGGAGAAACATATGAAACAAAAAATATCTTCCCGACTCTCTAAGAAAAAATCCCCAAGAAAGTTCACTCCTAAACTGGAAGCCCAGGCTCAGATCATGGACGCCGCAGAAATTTTATTCTATAAGGAAGGGGCACGCATGATAGGTGTCGATGCGGTAGTCAAATTGGCGGGAGTCAATAAGATGTCTCTTTACAGACAATTCGAATCCAAGGATGCTTTGTTATTGGAATACCTGAAACGAAGGGATGAAAAATTTTGGAATTATCTGGAAGCGAGTTTTTCCAAACATCCCGATCATCCCGCCAAACAGTTGCTACAGTTTTTTATCGATTTGATGGAGAGAGCGAAAAATCCCGACTATAGAGGATGCCCCTTTATCAATATCGCCGTGGAATTTCCGGACAGAGACCACCCTGCCCGCTTGATGGTGGCGGAAAACAAAAGAAAACTGTTTCTTCGTTTGTTTGAAACTGCAAAAAAAACAAAAGCACCCAGGCCGAAACTTTTGGCAGAAGGGCTTGCCTTTTTAATTGAAGGTGCTTACACCGCAAGTCAAACCTACGGGAAAGATCATCCTATCCTGGATCACCTTCCCGATGTTGCCAAAACATTGCTAATCGGGGCGATCCCCAAACTAAGTTTATAATCTGGCCGCGAGTCTTGTTCCCTGATCTATGGCACGTTTGGCATCCAATTCCGCAGCCAAATCCGCACCACCTATCAAGTGTACATTAACACCCGCTTTTTCCAATGACTCCAAAAGTTCCCGATTGGGATCCTGACCGGCACAGATTACGATCGTGTCCGCTTCCACCTTTCTATCTTTTCCTTTCACTTCGATCAGGATTCCTTCCTTATCGATTTCTTTGTAAGTCACCCCTGAAATCTGATCGACTTTTCTGTCTTCCAAAGATGTTTTATGAATCCAACCTGTGGTCTTACCGAGTGTGGAACCGAATTTATTATTGGAGCGTTTCAACATTGTAACTTTACGATCCGATTTCATTTCCTGCTTAACGGATAAACCACCGTTTTCACTGATGGAGGTGTTGATTCCCCATTCTTTCAAATAATTTTCTTTTGTAAAAGGATGTCCCGCATCGGTAAGGTATAAACTCACATCAAACCCGATACCGCCGGCACCTATGACAGCTACGTTTTTTCCGGCAGGTTTTCCATTCAATACAAGATCCACATAACTGAGTACATTCGATTTTTCCATACCGGGAATGGAAGGCATACGAGGAACAACTCCTGTCGCAAGAACCACTTCATCGTATTTCCCTGAAATCAATTCTTCCGCGGATACTTTTTTCCCCAAATGCAACTGAACACCCGTTTGTTTGATTTTGTTTCCGAAATAACGGATCGTTTCTTTGAATTCTTCCTTACCGGGAATCCTTCTGGCGATATTCAATTGACCGCCTAACTCTTCATGAGCGTCGAAAAGAACGACTTCATGTCCTCTTTCCGCCAAAGTGGAAGCGCAAGACATTCCTCCGGGACCAGCACCGACTACAGCGATCTTTTTCTTTTTCGTCGTCGGCTCAATGATAAGCTCCGTTTCATGGCAAGCTCTCGGATTGACAAGACAACTTGTGATTTTTCCCACAAAGATATGATCGAGGCAGGCTTGGTTGCATGCAATACAAGTATTGATTTCTTCCGGTTTGCCCGCTTTCGCTTTGTTGACAAAATCCGGATCGGCAAGAAACGGACGCGCCATGGAAATCATATCCGCATCTCCTCTTGCCAAAACTTCTTCCGCAACTTCGGGCGTATTGATTCTGTTAGACGTAACCAAAGGAATCCCGACATGGCCTTTTACCTTTGCAGTTACCCATGTAAACGCAGCACGAGGGACCATCATGCCGATCGTAGGAATTCTCGCTTCATGCCAACCGATCCCCGTATTGATGATCGTTGCACCCGCTTTTTCCACTTCTTTGGCAAGTTGAAGTACTTCTTCTATATTTCCCCCGTCTTCCACAAGATCGAGCATAGAGAGTCGATAGATGATGATAAAATCTTTGCCTGCTTTTTTACGAACCGCTTTGATGATTTCCAAAGGAAAACGGATTCGATTTTCAAAACTTCCGCCCCAATCGTCCGTCCTATCGTTGGTTCGCCTAGCAATGAATTGGTTGATCAGATATCCTTCCGACCCCATCACTTCCACTCCATCGTAACCCGCTTCCCGGGCAAGGCTTGCGCAAGTCGCAAATTCATCTATGGTTTTCCAAATTTCCTCTTCCGTCAAAGGATGCGGCCTGAATACATTGATGGGTGCGCGAAGTGTGGAAGCTCCTACGATCTTATCATGATAACCGTATCTTCCCGTATGTAAAATCTGAAGGGCGATTTTTCCGCCTTCTCTATGAACAGCTTCCGTCACGGGTTTGTGGTGAAGCGCGACTTCCAAAGTATCCAGAACACTTCCGTCTTTTCCGACGCGGCCGGCTTCACTCGGAGCGATTCCACCGGTTACGATGAGCCCGCATCCTCCTTTCGCCCGTTCGCCGTAAAAGGCTGCCATTCTTTGGTAGCCGTTTTCCGCTTCTTCGAGTCCTGTGTGCATGGAACCCATCAAGGTTCTGTTCTTAAGTGTAGTGAATCCTAAATCGAGAGGTGCGAGTAGATGAGGAAAAGATTTCATTCCATCCAAACAAAGAAAATGACACAGTTTTGGCAAGAGAAACGAAATTAGTAAATTGAAACCGAGTCTCAAAGAGAAAAGGAAATAAAAAAACCACCGACTTTGGATCGATGGTCTTCCTTCAACGACTCTAAAGACTTAGAGAATTTGAATTATTTTTTAGGAGCTTCTTTCGAAGCATCCTTGTGTGCGTCCTTGGCAGCTTCTTTTTTAGGAGCTTCTTTCGGAGTTTCTTTAGGCGCATCTTTTTTAGGCGTCTCCTTCGGAGCAGTTTGAGCCATCAAAGATCCCAGAGTGATCACACAAACAATTAGAGTGGAGGTGATTAGTTTTTTCATTGTAACGAAGTCTGGCACTTGGGAAGAGCAATAGCAATCGAAAAATTTTTTTTTGAACCAGTCCATGTTTCAAATCGATTACAAAACTTAAAAACCCATACACCGTTTAAGAATGTTTAGTTGCTTTTAACTAGAATGATTCTAATAAAATCGGACGTAATACGCGAGTTTGGTTCCACTCTGATATCTTTTACCTTATCAAGAGAATAACCGAACTTGAAGACAAAACAATAAAGAATTGATTTGGAAAAAACCAAAACAAACTTAGATTCATAATATGTCTTTTTACCGATCCTACTTATCTCTCTGTTTTCGATTTGGAAAAAGATCCTTATTCTTATGGTTAATGGTTCTAAACCATTGTACAACAGTCGGTTTTCACAGTGATTCCCAAAGAGCCGCTATCAACTTCGGTCCTCCTGCGGAAATCAAAATCTGCACCATCCTGGAAACAGGGGTTTCGGAAGAAGAAACAAACAAGTTATTCGATTATTGGAACGAGGAGTTGAATTTATATTCTTTGAAAGTTATTCCTTTGATTTATCGGAAAATGGCAAGACCCGGATTTACGGGAGGAGCTATCTTT
Source organism: Leptospira kobayashii (assembly GCF_003114835.2). Taxonomy (NCBI): domain Bacteria; kingdom Pseudomonadati; phylum Spirochaetota; class Leptospiria; order Leptospirales; family Leptospiraceae; genus Leptospira; species Leptospira kobayashii. The sequence continues at coordinate 2,451,336 of NZ_AP025028.1, forward strand.
TCTTATCTTTATGATTTGGAGTTGGAACCTGGGTGTGATCGGATTCTTTATCTGAAAGGTAGAACCATAGGAGATATAGTTTACGAGTTTTTCACTCTAGGAATTTTTCTGGGAGTGGGTTTGAAACTGGAAATCCATGGTGCAGTCGATTCGAAAACCCATTCGAGAGGATATATCAAATCCAAATACATCTCCACCTTACAGATATTATTCACAAGCCCCGAATCCACATTGGTCCATGAAGGATACCACATGCTCGGATGCGGACATCAATTGTTTATGGAAAAATGTTATATCCAGATTCAAAAAATAAAAACTTTGGCAAGGGAAAAAGAAACGGAAGAGGGATTTTTCCCGACCATTACTCCCGAAGGAAAAAAATTTCAAACGAGAAGTGCGGTCCTTTCGGAAATGCAATAGCTGATCAAAAAGTTTCGATCCCTAAAAAGATTTAAAATTCCCGAACATGGAATCGGGATTCATATGATTTTTAGTAGACCGAGTCCAAAATCCTAAAAAGGCTTGGATATTCCCTACTTTTTAAACTATGAAATCAAAATATACGATCTCGCTTTTACTGATTTTCCTAACCCAATGCCATATTGATAAAAATGTTTCACTTACCAACGGGCCGAAGAGTAGCCTCAGTTGTTTAAAAAACAAATATTATATTGAAAATATATGTGACGATGAAGAAGCTCAGCTTGATTTTGCTGCCAAAACGAAAGAATATCCGAAGTTAGCCGATCTTACCCGAGAGGTGCTGCAAAAAGTGGCGCAAGATTCGGGAGACGTAGATCGTGCAGCTTCTTTGTTTTACCACAGAGCGATCAACGACCCGTTGTCAAAATCCTTTTTGGATTATGTTGTAAAAAAAGAAAGAGAGTATATAGGAAAATTTCCCAATTATGAAAAGGAAAAAATTCTCTTTGCATTCGTACCGGGAATGTTCTATAAAGACAATCCCAACCTGGGGACCGATGGAAAATTACTAAGAACGATCGCTGCCGATTTGGGAATCAAAGAAACGATAGTACCGATCGATCAAACAGGAACCATAGAAGACAATGGTAAGTTCTTATGTTCCTATATAAAAGAATTGAGTGAAAACAAGGAAATAAGCGGTGTTATACTGGCTTCTCTCAGCAAAGGCAGCAGTGATGTAAAGAAAGCCATGCAGATTTGCGGGAAGGAACCTTTTTTCAAAACGATCCGGGCTTGGTACAACATAGGCGGATTGAACAAAGGCACATTTGCAATCAATGCCATATTAAATAACTGGCGTTATCGCACGGAAGGCAAATTTTATTTCTGGACCAAAGGTTACAATTGGCAGGGCTTCATCGATATGCAGGGTGGAGACAATTCTCCCGTAGCAGGTGAATTGGAAAAACCGGATCATATTCTATTAGTCAATATCATGGGTGTTCCTCTAGACAGACATGTTACCGAAAGAGCCAGACCTTATTTCGAAGAGATCCGCCATCTGGGTCCGAGTGACGGACTGACTCTACTCGCAGACAGTTATATCCCCGGAAATATAACCTTCCCGCTTTGGAGAGAAGATCATTATTTTGCATGGCCGATTTATACACAAAGGATTCAGGCAGTCATCTCCTATATGGTGGAAAAACAATTTTGCAAAACAAAGGGATCCTGCAGAACTTTCGTTCCTGTGAAAAAAGAAGGTTAAAATATTTTCGTCTGAAAACGATCTATGGAAAAAAATACTCTGGATTACATTAGACATTTCGAAACGAATGATAAGTTAGGTGGTCTATTCCGATCGAAATGTATTTCTGTTTCTAAGGAAGAATGTCTGTATGAATACATTGCTTCTTCGGAACATTTTAATCCGAACGGAATCCTGCACGGAGGTGCGCTTTATACAGTGATGGATTCCAGTCAGGGAGCTTTTATCCATTATATACTGGAAGATATTTATAGATACGGAGCGACGGGAACCGCTACTATACGTTATTTAGCCCCTGTATCGGAAGAAAAAATAAAGATAAGAACCTGGCTGAAAGAAAAAGACAAAAGAAAATACATCATCTGCTCTGAAGCAAAAAACGAAGCAGGAACTATCGTCGCGACTTTGGAAGAAATCTGGATTGCTATTTTAAAATAAAAGAAGCCGGCAAAAAACACAAAACTATAAAATATATATTTTACTTTCCCGCACTCTATCCAATACTGGCCACAAATATAAACATCCGCTCATTCTTTTTGTTCAAATATTCGAACTGATTTCCGTTGGGACCAGCGCAAAACAACGATTTATTGTTTTTAGCCCCTCAACTCGTTCAGTCCGAAGACTAGTGTTTTTTCGACAGCATAGTTTTGTCTAAAAGGTTTTATGACGCGGTATATTTTCTTTTTTTTATTTCTACTTATCTTCCCGGGTTGTATCCGACTCCCCTCTTCCAATGCATGCGACACAACTCAAACGAAATTTTTGAGTTTGATTTTGCTCAAAGACATTCTCGAAGACCATAGTTCCCTTTGTTGGAACAAAAGAAATACTTCCCAAACTTCTACTTCTTCCGAGACCAAAGCATGTAACTTAAGTTACACCCAAATTGCCGATGCCGCACATTGGGAAATTGTAAAAAAAGAAATGAATCTGCAAATTGCAAAAGGTGTGAACGGTTCGGAAGCAGTCGTTCAATTCAGTTCTTCTGTAACATCTGTTTTGGGGGGAAGTTCCTCGGAAGCATTCCAAGGAGGGATCGCATCTCCGAACGGAAAGATCTATTTCCTTCCTTATGCAAGTTCGAAATACCATGAATTGGATTCATCTACGGGTATTCCTAACGCATTCGGTTCAACTCCTGCATATGCGGCTTCCATAGGAGGATCTTTAGGGACGGGCGGAAAAATCTATTTGGCACCTCATCAGGACAATGTGTTCAGGTCGATCAATACGAACGATAACTCTATTGAAAATTATGGAACTGATACCAATTTAGGAATCGGATCGCAAGCTTACAGCGGTTCTGTGTCAGCACCGAACGGAAAGATTTATTTTGTTCCAAACTCCGAACCGTATGTCCGTTACATTGACACAAAGGACAATTCAATCGGAAGAATCGCAACAACAGTGGCCGGGAGTTTTTCTGCAGGAGTTTTGGCATCCAACGGTTTCATTTATCTTATTCCTTTCGGTAGCAATTCCGTTCAATACATTGATACAAAGGATGATACGATTCATTCGATCGGACCTACCCTTCCCAATGCAAACAAATACATCAACGCCACCTTAGCACCAAATGGGAAAATATATCTCACTCCGTATGACGAAACTCAATTCAGATATATAGATACGAACAATAACACTGTAGTTGATTTCGAAACCCCATTGTCATCATCCCCTTCCGGAAAATTCAACGGAAACGTTCTTGCCCCGAACGGAAGAATTTATCTGATACCTTATAATAACGCTACTTTCACATATATTGATACTGCAAACGATACTATAACTAATTTCGGAACCAATCCCAATTCACCGACAAACACTACATTTCGGGGAGGAGCGCTTGCCTCCGACGGGAAAATTTATCTCGCTCCTCATAATATAGATAATTATTATTATATAGATACGAAGTCAGTCGGTAGTTTTTGCGACTCCATTCGTCTTTCCTATTATTGGAATAAACAGTAAAATACGGCTCTCTGATTATAAAATACACATATTGTCGAAAGAAAAAAGGTAATAAAACAAATTCTAAAAACAAAACTCTATTCTTGCCTTTTTCCTTCGCTTTCATAAATATTGCAAAGAAGGCAAAACATACTTGATAGAACCCTTATTATTAGCGCTCACCAGCATTACGACAAAATTCAATCAGGCGGAACTTACCAAAGCCACTGGATTTTTCTTTGAAAGAGAAAATCGCCTATATCTAGTTACAGCAAGACATGTGGTATTCGACAAACAAACAAACCACGAACCCAACTCACTACTCATCAACCTTCATATAGATCGCCAGAACATAACGATTACCACCGATTTCTCCATACCTCTTTATAAAAACGGCAAACCTGTTTGGAAAGAAGGATACGATTCAGGCGGAGCCGTGGACGTATGTGTGATTGAATTGGATAGAAAAGCATTGGGAGAAACTACTTTCTTGCGTGCTTTTACGGTCAACCACCTGATCAAACAACTGGATCAAATCGAAGTCGGTACTTCGGCCGTGATCGTAGGATTTCCTTTGGGATTTTATGACACTCTTCATAAACTTCCTGTGGCAAGACAAGCACTCATCTCTTCCTCTTTTGGAATTCGCTTCCAAGGTCACGGTTATTTTTTAACCGATGCGCAAATGCATAGAGGTTCCAGCGGAGCTCCGGTGGTTGTGAAAACCCATTCGGGAGTTTCTAAAAGAGGAGATTTTGACTGGAGTCTTATCGGCATCCATACGTCTAGAATGGATGTAAGTACAAGAGATGCAAGTGAGGATGAAAGATTGAATTTGAACTGTGCTTGGTATGCAGACGTGTTAATGAAGCTAACGGACTGATAAAATTGCAGACTGCTTAAACTTTATGCTTTTTCGGGCTCCAAAAATCCAAAAAATACCATGCGGAACGAACTACTCATTTGAGTGATTGCCAATTTTAATTTTGTCAAAAAATTATATATTTTGCTTTCTTGGGAAGAATCTTTTTTTTAGCTTCTATTTTATGATTCGGGGCCATAAGGGTTTTAAGAGTAGAAAAACATATTTATTCATTATGGTTTTACTCACGATTTTGTTTTGCAAACCTTCGATGGATGACGAATGCGATCCATTCGGAGAAAAAAACAAATCCACCATCTTACTAAGAACACTGTTAGGAGATAATAGTGTTTTTTGCGGAAAGGCTTCTTCTTCCCTAAGCAACAAAGTTATAGTAGCAGCCACTCAGTTTCAATGCCCATCGGATTCAGTTCCGATTGTAAACGGCAGTTCCGTTTCCATGCAAGTTACAACGAACGGAACGGAACTCAATTATTCCATAAGCTCCGATCTTCCCGCCGGGCTTACATTGGACAAATCCTCCGGAAAGATTACAGGCTCTTACACGGCATACAAGGGCTTTTTCAAAGACTACACAATTACAGCTTCCAATTCCCTCGGAACCGCTTCCTGCACTTTCACTCCTAAGTTTATGGGAAAGCTTCCCTTTACGACCAATATCACAAGCTGCTGGGATAGCTCCGGTACTTCCGATCCTACTTGTACAAGCCCGGTAGGCCAAGATGGTTCTCTAAGAATAGGAACAACCCGCGATTTTACCGGGCCGACACTGGTCGGTTCCGATACGATTACCAAAGACAATATAACAGGACTTACATGGACAAGCTGCAATATGGGTCAATCGGATATCAACTGTCTTACCGGCTCTGCCAACACATATACTTTAAGCACTGCTCAAGCCGCTTGTAGCAGTTTGGATTCCGCCAACTCAGGAGCCGGGTATGCTAATTTAAAAGGATGGAGGGTTCCCGAACGGGAAGAATATCCGCATATAATTAATCTCGCGGTAAGTAATCCTCCTGTTTTTTCGGCGTATTTCCCTCAAACAATTTCATACAATTATAAAACGAATACCATTCCCCCGAACTCACCGGGTAACACCTGGTATCCGACTTTAATAGAAGGGGCATACGGAGCGGGATCATTTACGGACGGACATTATCTAAGGTGTGTTACAAATACCTTCGATTCGACCAAAAGACTTTTAGACAACCAGAATGGAACTGTTACCGATTTGAACACTTCCTTAGTGTGGCAAAAATGTTCCGTAGGATTTTCCAATGTTACAAATTGTACGGGAGGAAGTGCAACTCCTTCCAATTGGTTGACTGCAATGAATACCTGCAATTCCTTAAGTCTTGCAGGAAGAACCTGGAGACTCCCCAATGCAAGGGAATTGGAAAGTCTTGTGGATTTTTACAGAACACCCGATCCTGCAACCGTCAATCCAACTTACTTTCCAAATACGAGTACCGGCAATTATTATTGGACTTCATCAACAACCGTAACAGCTCCGACCAATGCATGGTTCGTAGGGTTTGGTGCGGGAGAACATTCCTATATGTTAAAATCTACAAATACACTGTTTACCCGTTGCGTTTCTTCTTTTTAGAAAACCACTTTTCTTTGGCAAAAAGGCGAACTTATTTCAAATAAATTTTCGGAAATACAAAACCAGCTTGCAAATCCGCCTAATTCATGCTAAAGGAAACTCATTGGGTGGCGGGTGGTTAACCCCACCCAGATCAGGGCGGGGAAATCCGTCCTAAACCAAAACCAACCCTTAACTTCACAAATTACACTCGTTAATCTATTCACCCGGCAGAACAAAACCTGAATTTGATTCACTGTTTTTGCCAATTCACCCAAACTCGGATGCCCATTCCTTTCACAGTATCTTTCCTCAGATTTTCCCCCATCTTCTGCCTTGACAATCTGCCCTTAGATTCGACTTTTAACCAAGTTACCTAGTGCTAGCACGCTAGATTCCACAAATGAGACAAGGAAATCCATGAAAGTCCACGAATACCAGGCAAAAGAAATCCTACGTAGACATAATGCTAACGTTCCCTTCGGAAAAGTCATCGATAATGCCGCTGACTGGGAAAAAGCATACAATGAAGTAGTTCAAAAATCACCCGTAGTGGTGGTGAAAGCGCAGATCCATGCCGGTGGGCGTGGAAAAGGTGGCGGTGTAAAAGTTACCAAAACCAAAGACGATGCGAAAGCAGCCGTAGACAAAATCTTAGGTATGCAACTCATCACTCCTCAAACCGGTCCGGAAGGAAAAAAAGTCCTTAAGGTTTACCTGGAACAAGGAATCGACATCGCAAAAGAATATTATATTTCTATTCTTCTGGACAGAGCATTCCGCAAAACAATCATTATGGCATCCACCGAAGGTGGTATGGAGATTGAAGAAGTTGCGGAAACCCATCCGGAAAAAATCATCAAAATCCAAATCGATCCGGGTATCGGTGTTCAAGGTTCTCAAATCAGAGAACTTGCATTTGCATTGGGAATTCCTACGGAAGCTCAAAAATCCTTCACTAGTCTTGTAAATTCCATTTACAACGCTTATATCAAAGAAGATGCGGCGCTACTTGAAATCAACCCTCTGATCCTTACCAAAGGAAATGAAATCGTTGCAGGTGACTGCAAGATGGATCTGGATGAAAACGCACTTTACAGACACACCGAAAACGAAGCTTACCGCGACGTTACGGAAGAAGATCCTTACGAAGTAAAAGCGAAAGAATTCAACCTAAACTACGTAAAACTCGATGGAAACATCGGTTGTATGGTAAACGGTGCGGGTCTTGCTATGGCGACTATGGATATAGTAAAATTAGCGGGTGCAGAACCGGCTAACTTCCTGGACGTGGGAGGCGGAGCGAACCCTGTAACGGTAGAAAACGGTTTCCGTCTGATCTTATCCGACCCGAACGTAAAAGGTATTTTTGTAAATATTTTCGGTGGAATCGTTCGTTGCGATCGAGTGGCAAACGGTGTGATCGAAGCTGCAAAAAAAGTAAACATCCATGTTCCAGTTGTCGTTCGATTGAAAGGAACCAACGCGGAAGAAGGTAAAAAGATCCTGAACGAATCAGGACTCAATATCGTAGGAGTGGAAGGACTCCGTGATGCGGCCGACAAGATCGTTTCGCTCATAGGGAAGTAGGGAGAAGATATGACTGTTTTAGTAGATGCTAATACAAAAGTGGTAGTCCAAGGGATTACCGGTAAAGAAGGAACTTTCCACGCAACACAGATGTTAGATTATGGCACCAAAGTTGTTGCGGGAGTGACTCCCGGAAAAGGTGGCCAAACTTGGACTTCTGAAACCGGCAAGTCCGTTCCTGTTCGTAACACAATCAAAGACGCGATGAAAGAAGACGGAGCCAATGCTGCAATCATCTTTGTTCCGCCTCCGTTTGCCGCTGACGCCATTTTGGAAGGCATTTTTGCCGAGATCCCTCTTGTGGTATGTATTACGGAAGGAATTCCTACTCACGACATGCTTAAAGTTTACAGCGTTCTTCGTAACTCTAAGACAAAGCTGGTAGGACCAAACTGCCCAGGAGTCATCAATCCGTTTCACAAAGTGAAAATGGGGATTATGCCCGGATTTATCCACAACCCTGGTAAAATCGGAATCGTTTCCCGTTCCGGAACTTTGACTTACGAATCCGTAGCAGCACTCACTGCAGCAGGACTCGGTCAATCCACATGTATCGGTATCGGAGGAGACCCAGTTCCGGGAATGAATCATACCGAAGCAGTTCGCCTTTTGAACGAAGATCCGGACACTGAGGGAATCGTGATGATCGGCGAAATCGGCGGAACTTCCGAAGAAGAAGCTGCAGCTTATATCAAAGCTCACGTGAAAAAGCCGGTTGTGGGATTCATCGCAGGTCAAACTGCTCCTCCTGGCAAAAGAATGGGGCACGCAGGTGCCATCATTTCCGGGGGAATGGGAACTGCAACTTCCAAGATTGCCGCAATGAAAGACGCGGGTGTGAGCATTTGCGCGCATATCGGAGAAGTAGGTGAAAAAATGAAGGCTGCTCTAGGAAAATAGAGCGATTTTTTAAGGGAGAGAGTCAAACTAGTATATATGGAACGTCGTTCAGCAATTTCAGTTCTTTTTTTGACTCTCTCATCCTTGGCTTTGCTCGCTGCAGAGTCGGATAAAAATTTCGAACTCAACTTAAAAGATGCAGTTCGTTATGCAATAGATAACAACCGTGATGTGATGCGAGCCAGACTGGAACTTGCAAAATCGGATACGGATTATTTGAAGAACGAAGGTAAATATTCCTGGAGAGCGTTAGCCGGGACCGACATTCAACAAAATAGATTTCCTTATAACCAAAACAATTTGTTCACAGGAACAAAAACCCAAACAAACAACTATTCTGCGGGGATTGATAAACTTTTTACTACAGGAACTTATTTCAAGCTCGAAGCAAAACAAACCAGATTTGACTCGAACGCATTCGAAGATCCTTTGAAAACTCCTGCCGGATTCGGAGCATTGGGAATTCCTCCTCTTTTTACCGATTCCATCAACGTGACCATTTCGCAAGATTTGCTGAAGAACGCATTCGGTTACAAAGAAAGAAATGTGGAGACCATGCTTGAAAACCAGTCTTTGATCCTCAAAGACCAATTGGAAGAACAAGTTTCCCAAAAGGTAATCAATGCACTCGTTGACTATTGGAATTATAATGTAAAAGATTCCAGTTACCAAACATTCGAACAACTTTTAAAAAATACAAAAACGGTAAGAGACCTAACTATCCGCAAACAAGGATTAGGTCTCTCTGAGTCCTTTGAAGTCAATCAATGGAATGCGCTTCTCGCACAAGTGGAAGGACAGATGGCTCAAGCAGAAGCGGAAAGAGAAGAAGCAAAAAGAAAATTAATTCGATCACTCAATCTTCCCGAAACTACTGTTTTTTCTAAGACAACTCCTCTTTCCGAAGAACTTCCTCCCAATATCAATTATGAAACCGATATCAATTATGCTTATTTGCATAGAGCTGATTTCAAAAGCATCGCCCGCAAAAAAGAAAATGCGGAACTAGCACTAAAAAATGCCAAAAACGATGCGTTGCCTACTTTGAAGGCGGCAGGTACTTACGGATACCAAGCGCAGAACCTACAAGGCGGATCTACTAATTACACAGCAGATAAAAACGGTGTGTTTACCGGATCTTATCCTGTGATGCAAGGTTCAATCGACATGAGTTACCCGATCGGAGACACAGGTGTCAAAGCCGGTTTACGTGATGCGGAGATTCAAAAAAGACAGGTTGGATTGGAAGAAGAAGACCTGACAAAATCCGTAGCCGATGACGTAAGAACTAGAATCGATATTTTAAAAGCTTCTTATAAAGTAATGGAAAATGCCAAAAAGACGGAAGATGAAGCAAAAAAGTATTACGCAGGTGTTCTAAGATCCTTCCAACAAGGAAGATTCAATGCACTTACCGTTAAAAATTCATTGGACACATTGGTGCAAGACCAACTAGCACTCGTTCGTGCAAAAGTGGATTTCAACATCAACTTACATCGCTATTATGTTTCAAAAAACGCTCTCTTTGAAGAATACGGAGTGGATCGCGCCCGACTACTTCCGGAAGGATTCCAAAAATAAAAGAAAAGGGGGGAACTATTCATTGTGATTAGGTCCCGTGTTTTTTTCGCTTTAGGAACTTTTCTTTTACTTACCTTCCTTCTCATCTATGCATTTGTAGATTTTCGTGAGAAGGAAGACAAAGCCTACGCCTACTTTTCCGAAAAACAATACGAAGAAGTGATCGATCTTTACAAAGAAGATCTTTCCGTCGATTCGGAAGGTGTTCTCGCCCTACTCTCGGAATCCATCTCGCGATTGGAAAGAAAGGCAAACGACTCGAAAGACAGAGATGCCGTTTTGAGTTTTTTAAAAAAAATTCCCAAGATCAAAGTCATAGAATGGGAAACCGGTCTTGGAATCTACAATCATATCGAAGATCCGTATTTTCCTTTGTTAAAGAAACATAGCACTTATCATAAAAGAGCTCTTGTTACCAAAGTCTCTTCGTTTTCAAAAATGATTCCCAAGGACAAAGCGGCCTATTATCTGCTTCTCTTGATTTTAGAAGATCCCAGAGGATTGGAACAAACTTACGGCGAAGCGCTCGCAAATATCCTTCGTTACCCTTTCGATTCCATCGGCGAAATAGAAACAGGATTTCTTTTGCAAACCCTTCATTTGCTAAGTACCTCCACTACTTCCTTATTTTTTGAAAATTATTATTCCGTAAATGGAAAGAACGTAAATTTGAGAAGCGGTCCCGGCAAAGAAAACAAGGAAGTTGGAAAAGTCAGCAATCCCGAAACAACTTTCTGTTTCGAAAAAGACAATACGGAAGAAACTTTGGCCGGCAAAACAGGACATTGGGTTCAATGTTATTTTCCCGGCTTGGGAAAATCCGCCTGGTTATTTTCAGGATTTTTATCAAAAGAAGAACCTAATCAAAGTTATGTTGGCGAGTTTCAAAAACGATTCAAATCAATTGAAGACGAAACCAGAATCGATTTTGAAGGTTGGACCGGCGAAAAAATTCCTTCCGGTTTTTACGGAAAATACATTCCCAGAGAAAGAGAAGTTGATTCCGGAAAACCGGGATTTGTTCTCTTCGGATCTAAAACCGACAAATGGGAATTGATCTGCAAAAAGATTGAGGGCGAAAAAAACTATTTTGAGTTTTCTTACAAGCCGACCGACTCACAAACAAATATTCCCTTATTTGAAATCCGCCTGGTATCTTCGGGGATCAGCCATCCCGCCTATTCCATTCATGCAGACAAAGAATCAATTTCGATTGGTAAAAACAGATATATCCTGGACGATAGAAACGGAAGAGAGAATTTGTCATTGCACATTGAATCCCGGAAAGGGAACAAACTTTTGGCAAGTCTTTGGAGGAGAAATACTGTCCTACTTCAAAAGATAGATTCCTCTCCGATGGATGAGTCTTCCCTAAAACAGGGAAATGATTCTTGGGAAGTATGCCTTCCCCAAGCGATTTCTCCCAATCGGGAAAAAGTTATATTATTCGAAATCAGAACCGGTGTTCATTAATTATCAGGAGCAAAATGGCAACTTACGATTACAATTGCAAAACTTGCGGAAAACAATTCGAATATGTGCAGTCGATGAAGGATGATCCGATCACAAAATGCATATTATGTGGTGCCGAGACTGCGGAAAGAATGATTACGAGTACGGGCGGAATTATTTTCAAGGGAACAGGATTCTACGTTACGGATTATAAAAAAGAATCTTCCAAAAGACCTACTGAGAGTACCGGACCGGTTCAAGCAGCACCGAGTGCGGAATCCGCTCCCAAATCGGAACCTTCCGCTTCCAATCCGACAAACACAGCCGAAACAAAACCAGCAGCTACCAACTAACTGACGATCAATGGGTAAGTTAGCCATCATCGCAGGAGGCGGGGAATTACCGCACGTAGGTATGTCGGAAGCGATTGCGGCAGGCGAAGATGTTATCTTCCTCGGACTCAAAGAATCCGATTTTTCACCTAGAAGCCACGAATCCAGAACCATTCCGGTTCATATCACTCAAGTAGGGAAAATTCTAAAAACGATTGAAAAACAAAATGTAGATCGGGTGCTTATGCTTGGAAAGGTTCGCAAAGATCTTTTATTTCAGGGACTCAAGTTCGATCTGAAAGCACTTTCCATCTTAGCCAAAACCATCAACCGAAATGATTACCCTATCTTTTTGGCAATCGCAGATGAATTCCAAAGGATGGGAGTTACAGTCATCTCTCAAAAAAAATATCTGCAATCCTTGCTTTTAAAAGAAGGAAGATACACTCCCAAAAAGTTCAGCTCCTCCGATCTCAAAGATATAGAATTCGGAATGATGTATGCTGAAAAAATGGCAGACCTGGACATAGGACAACTAGTCGTTGTTTGTGACGAGTCCATCATTGCAGTCGAAGCGGTCGAAGGAACAGACGTTACCATCAGACGAGGCGGGGAATATACCAAAAAAAAAGGTTCCGCCGTTGTTTGCAAATCCGCAAAATCAAAGCAAGACGAAAGATTTGACCTTCCGACCGTAGGAGTCCATACTCTACAGATTATGAAAGAAAGCGGATGCAAAACGCTTTGTATCCGGGAAGGAGAAACATTGGTAGTAAATCCGGAGGAAGTTGTAGACTACGCTACAAAATCCAAATTAAACTTTGTAGTGTACGGATCCTCCAAAACAAAAGGAATCAATGGTAGCCAAAAAAAAATCAAGCCACTCTAAACCAAAGTCCTCCGATTCTTCCATCCTCATCCTAACGGGAGAACATTCCGGAGACTTATTGGGCGGAGATTTATTAGGCGAACTGAAATCCATGAAACCGGGTTTTTCCTATTATGGAATCGGAGGAGATTCCATGAAAGCACACGGGTTCGAGTCTCTAGAAGATATCGAAGCATTGAGTGTAATCGGATTTTCGGAAGCAATCAAAAAATACAGTTTTTTAAAAAGAGTTCTGTTTCAAATCGTTGAAGAAGCAAAATACAGAAACACAAAGCTCGCCATATTGATAGACTATCCTGGATTTAACCTGCGCTTGGCGAAGGAATTAAAAAAGATAGGAATCCCTTCTGTATTTTACGTATCCCCTCAAATCTGGGCATGGAAGTTTAAACGTATTTTTTTCATCAAAGAACACATTGAGCTGATGCTGACATTGTTTCGTTTCGAGGAATCCATCTACAAAGAATACGGAGTCAATGCGAAGTTCGTCGGTCATCCGATCGTAAAAAGAATCCCAGAAAAATTAAAAAAAGAAAGTCCTTTGCCTACGGGGCTACCCCATACGGACGAAGGATTTGTCGTCGGTCTCTTGCCTGGTTCCAGGACGGGAGAGATCACAAAATTACTCGATCCTATCCTCGGAACAGCAGTTTTATTGCACAGACATATAACCGCTCAAGGTAAAAAAATAGTATTCCTACTTCCCAATATCAACTCCAAACAGGAAGATTTCATTAAACAGAAGTTAGCCGAAATTAAAATAGAGGAGCCTTCGATAGAAATTCATTATGTTTGGGACGGATCTTTAAAAGTAATGAATGCAAGTGATTTGTTACTGATTGCATCTGGCACCGCAACTCTGGAAGGTTTGTATTTCGAAAAGCCGATGGTTATTTTGTATAAGGTGAGTTTATTCACTTATTTTATCGGTTCGTTACTTATGAAATCCAAGTTCATAGGACTTGCGAATATACTTTCCGGTCAGGAAGTATGCAGAGAACTCACACAAAATGAGTGCAAACCCAAATATATTTTTGAAGAAGCGAAAAGAATCCTGGATCACAGCGAGTTCAGAAACAAAATGATACGTTTACTGAAAGAAACAAAAGACAGGGAATTGGGAGCAAGCAACGGAGGAAAACTCGCAGCAAAAGAGATTTCTCATTTTATAGATTCGCTAGGCACCGAAGAATCCTAAAAAGCCCGCTCGACCCCGCTGATTCTATTCTTTTAACATCAAAGACGAGTCAAACGAACGACCCTATCATCCCAGGTTCCGATCCAAGTTTTGTCTTTGATTTCCGAATACAAAAAATAACCGATCGCATTCTCTCTGTCATCCGGGCGCAATCGAACTCCTAAAGAATCCATTTCCAAAACCAATTTTTCTTCACCAAAACTTGCGATCTTTGCCTCTTTGTCTATGTCAATGACAACAATGTTTCCTTCTCCTTCCAATTGCCACTTACCTGAAAAATCCGGTAGAGTGGAAAGATCGGGAGGAGTATCTGCAACTCTGGATTTTTCGGAACAGTTCTGGAAACCGGCAAGAAAAATGAAAAAGATAAATAGAGAATATTTGGATAAAAATGCTGATAGATAAATCCGATTCATTTGATCACACACCTTGTATCGTCTTCCGTAAAAGACCAGTTTCCTCTATTTTCTCCCATAAGCCCGTAAAATGAATACTGAAAAAAACCGGATTTGTTTTGTCCGTATCCTTTTAAATCCGTAGAAGTGGAAATGACTGAAAGATTTCGAACATAATCCGATTCGAAATAATGATCCAAATTGAATTCGATGGTATAGGATTCTTTATAGAGTGCGTCCGGCAAATTCATTTTAAACCAAAGTTCCTCACCTTCCCAAATGACATTTTCCAACTTCAAATAATAATTAATCCTACCGTCTTTGGAAAGAGTGTAATAATCACTCCCCTGACTCGCAAACGAATAATCCATGGAGACTATCCCGGGTTTGAGTTCCAAGCCGCAGACCTTCATCCAGGATTCGTTCCAAGGGTAACGATCCAGCAACAAAGCAAAACTAAAGTTAGGTGTTTTTGTAGCGAAATAAGAGCTGATGTTTAACTTGGATGTTGATTTCTCCAGCCCGAAAACAAAACTCAGCCTACCGTCCTTAATGACGAAACTACCTTTCGCTTCCCCTTGGTCCGCCGCACCCTCATAAGGATAAAAGGAAGAAATCTTCAAACCCAAATCCAAATTCATGGATTCCAAAAAGTATTTATAAATCTTTTTTTGATAAAAATACTCTTCCGGAATCAATTTCTCCTGTCTTTCTTTGATCTCTTCGTTTGTTTCTTTTTTCCAAGACTGAAATAACTCCGATAGATTGTTTGCAACAAGATCCTGAATCAGCAAATTCCCTTTTGATTTTGAATAAAGAGGATAATAAAAAGATCCGTCCGTTTTTTTCTGCCGGGTCCAATCCAACTGGGATAAAAGTTCAAGGCTGGTAGGTTTACCGAAAACTTCACCCTTCGCCTGTAAGTTCAGGTTATTTCCTTCCGTCAGTTTCAAATTCAAATTTGCATTTCCGATCAGAAGTAAGGGAGAATTCCAGCTCAAAGAATCGCCTGAGATTTCTCCAGCCACCTTAAACCACTTATTCTTTTCTCCCGTTTCCTTTATCTCCAAGTTGCCTCTCAATTTACCGGAAAGAGGAACTTTATTTCCGGTTTGAGAGTCTTGCAATAGTTCGGCGAGAGGTTCCAAATCGCTTATATCGAATCGGATATTTTTCTGCAAAAGAATTTCTTTTCCGGATGTCACTATGTCTTCGATCGTAATCTGGAAATCATAGGAACTGTATTCGCGGGTTTCTTTATTTTCCTGAAATAAAAAGTTTTCCTTAAAACGAAGACCTTTGACCAGGTAGGAATTGATCCACGGCAGATAAAAATTCGTATTTTCGTATTCTACTTCACCTTTGATCACATAACTTTCGTCAGATGTTTTTTCGGTGATCGCTTCTCCCGACAAAACGGAAGATTGTACATTTGTGCCGAAAAGGTAGTTTACAAGTAAAGGGGCTTCTTCCGAGGGATAGTTCTTCCAGAAAAATTCAAATTTATATTCGCTGAATTTTCCTTCCGTAAAGTATCCTTCTCCTTTAACGCGCGTTGCATTAGGAACCCAGAACCAACCGTTATCATAACTTACGAGAATTTTGCCGTTTTTCCTTCGAAAGGAAATATCCCACCCTTCCCTCCAATCGAGAATAGTGGAATTTCCCTTTTTATAATTGATCCTGGTATTATGAAAAACGACTTCTTTGATCTTTGTGTTTTGAAAGTATTCGATAAGTTTTTTTTCCAACTCCTCATCATTTTCCAAAACCAAATTCGGGCTGAAAAAATCGATCCTCTCCACATAAGGAGTGTTAGAGAAATAGGACGAGAGTCGAAAGGTAACTTTTTTTACTTTTAAAAGATGTGCATTGAATGAAAAATCTTCTTCTCTGGAAATCACAAGATCTTCCAGGATAAGGCCTTCCCTGAGGGAAAAATCGACAACTCCCAAATCGACTGCTTTCCCGATTTCTTTATTGATGGTTTCCGTTACAATGGCTCTTACGGAAACCAACGGGATACGTTTCGTTTTGAGGTAATACTCAAAGCCGATATAGATCAAAGAAAGTAAAACGAATACTCCCCCTAACGCAAGGAAGGAATAAATGGTTTTTTGATGCTTTCGAAGGATAGATAAGAAGATGGAGAAATAAGCCCTTAGATCTTCTTCAGATAGAAGGGCGATTGGAAACTTCAAGGGAGATTAAAGTTTTCCCTCCGGCTGAAGAACTTCCATACATTCTTTTTGGATGGAACGTAGAGTTTCGTTTTCAGGAAACTCCTCCAGACCTAAGTTGGCCACTTGGAGTCCTTTTTGGTAAAACCCGGCGTTTTTGTAATCGTATCCCATTTTTAAATAGGTTTTTGCCGCTGTTTCATAATAGAACTCGTCTTTCTTCTGATTGCCTTTGTGGTAGGTTTTTGTCAAAGCAGCGAGTGCAGGATAATATTCCCTCTCCGCTACCAAAGATTGAACTACCAGTTTTTTGCGCTCAGGATTATAGGTTTTGTCTAATTTCTCGGATTGGTTTAAGTATTGGATCGCTTTTGCATACTGGTTTTTGCCAATATAAGCTCTTCCAAGATATAAATTCAATTCCGGGCTATTCGCATTTGCATTTTTTAAAGAAAAAATTTGATTCAAAGTCCCAATAGAATCGTCGTATTTACCAAGCTCTAAAAGAAGTCTTCCTTTCGTAAGATAAAGTTTGGATCTTGTTTCGTCGGATGCATTGGAGTTATTAAGCTCTTTGTCGATGGATTCGATTTGAGCTAAATGGGAACTTGTGTTGATCTTAGGATATCCCCCTACCGTGCGCACGGAATCGTCCGTGGATGCACAATTCAACACAACCGCCAACGCCATAAACAGGGTTAGTGGGAAAAGTCGTTTCATTAGCCTACCTTCAGTTTCTCTAATTCCTCTAGGAAATTCAATGTTTCCGCTTCCCGATCCTCTTTTTCCAATGGAAAATAGAGAACCACGTCCCGGGAAAGCTCTTTTATAAATCGAGACGGGTCGCTCGCGATTTGTTCTCCGAATTTACGCCTGGAACGGGCCGCGGTCAAGTATAATTTTCGCCTTGGCCGAGTCATTCCCACGTAGAGAAGCCTTCTTTCTTCATCGACAGCTTCTCCTTCTTCTATAACACGCGAGTTCGGTAAAATTCCCTCTTCCAACCCAACTAAAAAAACTAAATCGTATTCCAGTCCCTTGGACTGGTGCATGGTGAGCAGTTGAACCCTCCGGTCCTTCTCCTCCTCCTTGGGTTCGTCCTCCATCATGAGCGCCAGGCGCTGCAAAAAGTCGAAAATTTTCGGTTTTTCCTCTCTTTCTTCATTTTCGAAGAAGGCGAGCATATTGACAAGTTCGCTCAGATTGAAAATCCGTGCCTTGGACACTTTTTCGTCGGACTCCTCGATCGAAATCTCCCTTTCGAAACCAATCTGAGTGATCATTTCTTTCAAAACAGGAGCCAGTTTCGGAGAGAGTGAAAATTTCTTTTTGAAGGTTTCCACAAGTTCCACGAAATGATAAATCTCCTGGCGCACCTTGGTTTTAACTTCCGTTAAATAATCAACGTCTTCTACGATTTTCAGGAAAACATCGAAGATGGAAATCCCTTTGCTGAATGCTTCTTCCTGTAATTTATTTACAGTCGTCGGACCGATTCCCCGTTTGGGATAATTGATGATACGAAGAAGAGAATAGTCGTCTTTCGGGTTTGCCACATAACGAAGGTAACAGATACAATCCCTGACTTCCTTACGATCGAAAAAATTATAACCGCCTACTACCTTATAAGGAATATTTCTATTTCTAAGTTCTTCTTCAAACGGTCTCGATTGAAAATTGGTACGGAACAAAATAGCAATCTCATTTCCCTGAAATTCGTTTTTGATAAGCACAGACTGAATGCGACTGGCAACAAATATGGCTTCCTCTTTTTCATCCGCTGTTTCGTAATACTCCACATTGTCATCGGATTGAATTCGACTGAAAAGTTGTTTTTCCTTACGGCCTTTGTTGTTTTTGATAAGTGAATGCGCGGCTTCGATGATGGGTCTTGTAGAACGGTAATTTTCAAGTAGTCTGACAATCTTTGCATGAGGGAACTCTCTTTCAAAATTGAGAATGAGTTCCACATTTGATCCGCGAAACGCATAAATACTCTGATCGTCGTCTCCCACCACACAGAGGTTATCGCTTTCACCCCGAAACAATGATAAAAATTGATACTGCAATTGATTTGTATCTTGAAACTCATCTACAAGAAAGTATTGGTATTTTTTATGATAGGCTTCCGCAACTTCCGGAAACTCCTGCAGAATCCTTTTGGGAAGCAAAATCAAATCGTCAAAGTCGATTGCATTTTTTTCCTTTAGTCCGTCTTCGTACATAGGAAACAATTCCTGTGCTACAAGGCTAAACTCTTCCGAAACATCGAGCGAAGCGTTTCTCGAAAGTCCCATCGTATTTTTAGCATAGGAAATTCTTCTGAGAATTTCTTTCGGAGGAACTTTTTTAGGATCTATTTTTTTGATTTTGAGAAGTTCGGAAACAAAGGACTCTTGATCTCCTCCGTTGAATAACAAAAAAGTTTCATGATAACCGAGTTTAGCAATATGTTCCTTAAGTATTCTGAGACCTAACGAGTGAAAGGTGGAAAGAATAATCCCTTTCAGTTTTTCACGAGGAACCATTTTACGAAGTCTTTCCGCAAGTTCCTTTGCACTTTTATTAGTAAAGGAAAGGGCTACGATTTTTCCGGCGGAGATATCTTTATTTTGAATCATATGGGCGATCCTGTTTGTGATCACCCTGGTTTTTCCGGAACCTGCTCCCGCAAATACAAGGAGGGGACCTTGTATCGTATTGACTGCTTCCATTTGGGCGGGGTTGAGTTTCATATTCTTTTTCTTTAGGTCGCCCGGGTAAGGGACATAATCCAGAAAAAGTACAAAGTTCTACCTGAAAACCAGAAAAATACCCCGAAAGGCCGACCTTTCGGTATTTTTGAGAGAACTTTAAACCGGTTTATTTAATTTCATCGATCTGAGACATAGCATCCAATTCGCCTTGTTTGGCGGTGCGGATCTTCCAGTCTTTGTTTTTCGGATCAATGTCCAAGGCATTCCCTTTCTCAACTGTAAAAGAAACATTATCCGACTTTCGGGTGATTTCCACCGCACCATCCCGGACGGCAAATGTACCGGTTTCGGTTTCCTTATTGACCTGGCCCCAAAACTGAGTGCCTCTTACCGCAGCAACTACCGTAGGAGTGATCACTTTCAAAGACTGTCCCTTATTCAATTTGGCCGCTTTGACAAGTATGTTTCCTTCGGAAACGGAAAGAGTTAGGGCATCTTGCGTAAGAGTGTCCAAGCTGACAACTGTGTCTCCAAGCAAACGCATAGTTCCCAGATCAGATGCAAGATCCAATGTAGAGCCTTTTGTGGTTCTTATCACTTCCGATTGAGGAAGTACATCGTATGTCTTCAGGGCTTTCGGTTCTTGGCTTTTTTCCGCTTCCCCTTTTAAAAAGGAAATGGTAAAAACTTTGGATTTAGGTTCCTCTTTGCAATTCGCAAATGTGAAAATCGAGACTAAGGTTAAAAAAGAAAGAAACTGTTTCATTTGAAAGCACTCCTGTTTTCGTTTATAACGTAGAGCTTAGACAAGATCCGATTCGAAAACCATTCCGAAAATGTGTTTTCAGAATCACCGCCGAAATTTTTAACTAATAGGCTCATGGCAAAACACGAACGCAAAAACTGGAAAGATATCTACCCCACTCCTATTTACACTCTAGCCAGTTTCGATATGGAACTACCCAGAACCCAAAAAATAAAAACATACTATGTATTGAAATCCAGAGATTGGGTGAATGTGATTCCGATTACCAAAGAGGGAAAGATACTACTCATTCGACAGTTCCGCCATGGTTTGGGAGAAATCAGTTTGGAAATCCCCGGGGGAATTGTAGATGAAGACGGACAAGATGCATCTCTTATTTCCGCAAAAAGAGAGTTACGCGAAGAAACCGGATTCACTGCCAAAGAGGAAAATTACGAACTACTCTCAAAATTCTCAGGAAACCCTGCCATGTTCACCAACTGGTCCTACTCTTATATTGCAAAAGATGTGGAAAAAACGGACCCTGTGGAATTTGACGAAGGAGAAGACATAGAGATCCTACTTGCTTCTCCTGAAGAAGTGAAACAGTATTTAATCGAAGGTAAAATCCATCACCCTCATATGGCAGCCGCACTAGGATTGTACTTTCTAAAGCAAGAAAGAGGTTAGTGTCATCTTTTTTGAGATTTGAAGAAAAAGCATTGATTTAGATCAATTTTTCTTATTGTACTTCCATGCTACACTTAGAGGTAACCATGGACTCAAAAATCAGAATCCTCTTACTCACCTTAACCTTATTATTTCAACTCAATTGCAATGAAGTGGTTCAGGAAGAAGCAAGATTAACGACCGCCCCTGAAGTCCCGCCTGTAATAGAAAGAAACAATGAAGCGAAAGTGATCATCAATTTGGAAACTGTAGAACAAGTTGGCAAACTATCCAATGGAGTTGAATATACTTTTTGGACCTTCGGAGGAACTGTTCCGGGACCGATGATCAGAGTCAGAGAAGGAGATGAAGTAGAATTTCATTTAAAAAATCATCCGTCCAGCAAGATGCCGCATAACATTGATTTACATGCAGTTACCGGGCCGGGAGGTGGCGCGGCCTCTTCTTTAACTGTTCCGGGAAGATCCTCCAAGTTTTCTTTCAAAGCCATCAACCCCGGGCTTTTTATCTATCACTGTGCAACAGCACCGGTAGGGATGCATATTGCGAACGGAATGTACGGACTAATCTATGTTCAGCCCAAAGAAGCTTTAAAAAAAGCAGATAAGGAATACTATGTTTTGCAAAGTGAATTTTACACGATCGGAAAACATGGTGCCCCCGGCCTACAGGGATTCAATATGGAAAAAGCCATTTCCGAAAATCCCGACTATATTGTCTTCAATGGTTCGGTAGGAGCTTTGACGGAAGAAAAAGCAATTACAGCAAATGTAGGAGAGACAATCAGACTCTTCGTCGGGAATGGCGGGCCGAATTTGATATCCTCCTTTCACGTGATAGGCGAAGTATTCGATCATGTTTATACGGAAGCAGGCACTGAAGCAAACCAAAAAAACGTACAAACGACTCTCATTCCTGCAGGTGGAGCTACGATCGTCGAATTCAAAGTAGAGGTTCCCGGAACTTACATATTAGTCGATCATTCCATATTCCGAGCATTTAATAAAGGTGCGTTGGGAATGTTAAAAGTATCCGGAGCTACAAATACGCAGATCTATTCTGGAAAACAAGGAGAAACAGTTTATTTACCGGAAGGTGGTGCGATTCAAAAGATGAAGTCGGATACAAAGGAAGAACCCAGACCAAAAACGAAAGAAGAAAAGATTGCGGATGGATCCAGAGTATTTAACGCAGTCTGCTCCGCATGTCATATGAAGGATGGAAAAGGACTACCCGGAACCTTCCCCCCGCTTGCAAAATCGGATTATTTGAATGCGGATAAGGCCAGAGCGATCAAAATCCTTAAAAACGGATTGAGCGGAGAAATCAAAGTGAATGGAATCAAATACAATAATGTGATGCCTCACCTGGAACTTTCCGACGACGACATAGCGAACGTACTTACCTATTTATATAATAGTTGGGATAACAAAGGTTATGAGATTTCATCAGAAGAAGTGAAAAGGAATTAATTTGTTCCGCTTACTTTTCAAGGGGCTAAAACACAGCCGTTTGATCTTTTTCTACCTAAGTTTATATGGTAATTTGCTTTCAGAAGTGAAAATGGTTTATATTCCTTCAGGAACTTATACACCGTTTCTTTCGGATAAAAAAACGATATCAAAACGAAAGATCAAAATCCCCGGTTTTTATTTAGATCAATATCCAACCAGTAACTTGGAATTCTCTCAGTTTTTAGAAAAAAATCCCAAGTGGAGAAAAGGACTTCCCTCCCCGCTTTTTGCGGATGAAACTTATCTTGCCGAATTGGATTCGAATATGCTAGGCTCTGATTCGAAAAAAAGAAACTCCCCCGTAACATTCGTTTCCTGGTTTTCCGCGACCGCCTATTGTGAGTTCTACGGTAAAAGACTTCCCAGTTCGGATGAATGGGAGTATGTTGCTTCTATCCCGCCAAAAAACAAAGATAAAAAATTCATTCAATCCGTGATCTTAAATTGGTATGGAGAAAAAAGACCGGAAAGTCTACCCGAAAGAGGAAAATATAAAAATAGATGGGGTATTTACGATATGCACGGAATCATTTGGGAATGGGTTTATGATTTTAACTCAAGTTCCGTTACAGAAGACTCCCGTGCAGATAAAGATTTGGAAAGAAATCTTTTTTGCGGTGGCGGCGCTTTACAAGCAAATGATTTCGAAGATTATGCATCTTATATGCGTTTCGGATATCGTTCCGGTTTGTCGGGAAAATATACTGCAAAGTATTTAGGATTTCGATGTGCTTCATCATCTCCACCCCCATAATTAACAAATAAGGATATACTCATGAAATTTACGATTTTTATTTTTCTGATTTTTTATATGACAATCTCCTCCTGCAAAGAAGAGAGTCATCATTTGGGAACGGATCATTCTCTACCGTCCGGTGTCCAAACCCAAGGAAGTCTTTTCGAATTGGATGAAAACTGGACATTACCCGGTAATCAAACTTTCCGGCTCGCTGAATTAAAGGAAAAACCGTTTCTCATCAGTATGTTTTATTCTTCCTGTCAAAGTGTTTGCCCGAGAATCATAGATGATTTGAAAAGGATTTCCGGTGAAATCAAAAAGAAAACGAATCAATCGCCAAAGATCGTATTAGTGAGTTTTGATCCGGAAAAAGATACACCGGAAAGGTTAAAAGAATATCATTCCAAAATGAAACTGGATTCCGATTGGTATTTGCTACATGGAAAAGAGGAACAAGTAAGAACTTTATCCGTCATTCTCGGAATCAATTATAAAAAATTAGGATCGGGAGATTTCAATCATTCCGCAATCATCAGTTTGATTTCCAAAGAAGGAAATATACTAACGAGAGTCGAGGGGATAGGAGCTAGTATTGACCCTATTTTAAACGGATATTAAAATCATATCATGATGCTTTTAAACTCCAATCATACCTTCTGGAAAACGGCATTCCGACCTTTCTTTTTATTCGGATCCATTCATATCTTTATTGCGATCCTGGTTTGGCTTTCCATTTTATTTTCAATTCTTAATTCACCGTTCGTGATTTCTTCCATCGAATGGCACTCCTACGAAATGATCTTTGGATTTGCAAGGGCCATTTTGATCGGCTTTTTGTTTACTGCTGCTCAAAACTGGACAGGGAAAATTTTATTAAGAGAGAAAAAGCTACAACTAATCTTCGTTCTCTGGTTATTGGGGCGTTTCGGATTTACACAAAATACAATCATATCATCCATTGCCATCGGTTTGGATCTTCTTTGTGATTTTTGTATTCTATATTATATGGCTCCTCCTTTGCTGCAGAAAGGACAGGAACACAACCGGATTATCATCATATTACAAACACTCTTTTCTTTATTTCACCTATTGGCGATTTTATCCCTATCGCAATATTTTCCGTCCGGGTATTCCTTGCATTTCATCCATCTTGGGTTATTTAACGTTATCTGTTATATTATGATTATCGGAGGAAGGATCATTCCCCTCTTTACGACAAACGCAGTAAAAGGCGCTAACCCGACCAAAAACATTTACATCGAAAAAATCATCTCAGGTTTATGCTTACTATTTCTCGCTTCCGAATTTTCAGTTTATTATTTTCCCCAAATTTATATCTTATCATCTATATCTTGCTTTATCCTATTCCTAGTTCATTCATTTCGTTTCTGTCTTTGGAAACCATGGAGCTCAAGTCAAATACCCATTTTATGGGTTTTGAATTCGGGCTATTTATGGATGATCTTGGGATTCTTGGGCCTAGGATTTTATCATTTAGGAAAGTTCCCGTTCTCCTCCTGCATCCATATTTTCGGATTAGGTGCTATCGGAGTATTTATCTATGGAATGATTACCAGAGTTTCTTTAGGTCATACCGGCAGGAGAATCCAAGTAGGCAAATCGATCGTGTTTGCTTACATCCTAATTAACATTTCCGTACTTATACGAGTGTGTTTACCGTGGTTTGGGCAATCTTCTTTAGCCTACTCTCTTTCCGGGTTGAGCCTATTCGTTAGCTTTCTTATCTTCTTAGTTTCTTATACAATGATACTAATATTAGAAAGACCTGATGGGAAAACAGGATAGGTCGCTTGGATTTTTAGGGTTTCTACGAGAATATTTCCCGCATCCCCAGCAAATCTTAGCAAAAAATCCGCCACAAATACGAAAGAACTAGAAATTTTCGTTCCATAGATCATAATGGACTTATGGTGAACAAAATGACACGCTACATCTTGATTTTGTGTTTAATCCTATTTTCTCAAACTCAGTTTTTAACTGCGGATGAAGAACCCAAATTAGAACCGATTACAATTACAGTGCAGAAAGGAGAAAACCTTTCTCTCATCTCCAAAAAATATTTGGAAGATTCCAATCGATGGTCAGAACTTTTAAAATACAATAAAATTCCAAACCCCAACTTAATCAAACCGGGAATGACTCTAACAATTCCTGTCTTCCTTCGTAAACCTGTGATGGGAGTTGCCAGTTTCGTAGTAGGCAAAGTAGAATGGAATGGGGCCGGAGGATCGGGACCTTGGACTCCCGTGAAACTGGGACAAGAACTACACGCGAAAGACCAAATCAAAACTTCCGATAAAGGTAAAGTGGACATTCAAATCCGCGAAGTGGGACTCATTCGAGTTTTCCATGATAGCTTATTCGAAGTAAAAGGAAAAGAAACTCCTAACTCTGCTGTATCAGTAGCACTCTTTAAGGGGAGCTTGGATGCGAAGGTAAACAAGTCAGCGAACAAACAAGGCGATTACAAACTAACGATCGTAAATCCATCAGCGACTGCGGGGGTTAGAGGAACAGAGTTCCGTGTGGAATTGGATTCCAAACTCAATAGCACAACTTCCTGTTTTGAAGGAATTGTGGATGTGAATGCGGAAGGAAAAACAGTCACTGTGACTCAAGGTATGGCGACTTTCGTAGAAAAAGGAAAAGCTCCGGTAGAACCTTACTTAATTCCTGAAGCTCCCAAACTAAAAGCCGAATAAAGATACGAATGAAAAAGATTTCGATTCTTCTACTTTTAGCATCTTCGCTTTCATTTGTTTATTCGCAAACAGCAAGAAGGGAACTCAGTATCCTAATTGATGCTCCGAACGACGCAAATTTCGAATTGGAACTCTGGAAAGAAAATCCCGGAGACGGCGATGCTATCACCAAATCCGTTCCGGAAGTAATTCTATTCACCGGTAACAAAATCAAAGTCAATCCGAAAGACGAATTCGTTTTCTTTCGGGTGAGACGAATCGGAAATTTCGGAGCCAAAGGATTTTGGACCCAAGTGTATTCTGCGGATGTTGATCCAGGCTCCCCTCTTTCCGTACCCAATGAATTCAAACAAGCTCCCAAAGTATTTGCAAAGGTAGAAGAACCGGTGGTAGAACGACCGAGCGATACAGGTAGTTTTGTAGCCGTTCCCGACAAAGGAAACGTAACCCTTTATCTTACTCGCGAAAAATTAAACATCACGACTGCCGACTCGATGGCAGGAACTCTTGTAACACATTACAAGATCAATGATAGTATTTGGCAGACTCTGCCCGCTGGCGAGTTCCTCAGTTTTTCAGACGAAGGTGATTACAATCTGCAATACTACTCAGTGGATCGGGTAGGAAACAAGGAAGAAACCCGTTCCGTTCATTTTATCAAGGACACATTGGCGCCTAAGACTGATTTGGTGTGGCTGGATGAAAAACAAACGAACGGACAATCATCGGGTTATTATTCCCCCGAAACCAAGCTCAGTTTGAATTCCATTGATTTGGGAAGTGGTATCAGGGAAAGTTTTTATGCAGTTCAGTGTGCAAATTCCGGATCCGCCTCTTTCCAAAAGTATACTTCTCCTATATCGTTGAAAGACAGTTTCTCCGAATGCAAAAACCAATATCGTTTGCTTGTATATTCGGTGGATAAAGTAGGAAATAAAGAAGCAACACAAGTATTTGAAATCAACTACAGTTCTCTGGCAGTAGCGACTGTTCCGGAAGAGAAAAAGAACCAACCTTAAATCTTAAATCCGAATGACCGGGGCTGATACAATCAGCCCTGCTTTTACTACTTAGTTGCGATGATCGCTCCGTTTTTGGTAACAATCACAGTGTGTTCGAACTGAGTGACAAAAGATCCGTCTCTTGTCTTCAATGTCCAACCGTCATTCATTTCATATACATAATGAGCTCCCGTTGAAACAAAGGACTCAATTGCCAGTACCAAACCTTCGTTCAGCTTGAAGGTTTCTTTTTTATCTTCATAAGGCAATACTTGAGGAGGTTCGTGCAATTTACGGCCTGTTCCGTGGCCTGCCAGATTTTTTATCATCGTATAACCGTCGTTTTTTGCGGAAAGATGCATCGCCTTCCCTATATTTCGCAAATAGTTCCCTGTTTTCGCCTGGGAAATTCCTGCGAGGGTGCTGTTTTTGGCTGCCTGGCAAAGATGAACTCTTTCCTTTTGGGAAGTGCCTACCGTTATGGAAATACCGCAATCCGCATAAAAGCCGTCTAACTTTCCGGATACGTCGATGTTTACCAGATCACCTTCTTGTAATATTTTCGTTTCGGAAGGAATTCCATGTGCCGCTTCTTCATTTACGCTAATACAAGTGAAGCCGGGGAAATTATAATCGAATTTAGGAGCAGACATTGCTCCGAATTTATGAAAATAGCCTTCAGCTACCGAATCCAATTCTTTTGTACTGATCCCAGGTCTTACCAATTGAACCAAAACATCACGAACGAGGGCCACAAATTTCCCCGCTTTTAAAATCCCTTGCAATTCTTTTTCGTTTTGAATCGACATATATTATTAGAATTCCAATTTGTTTTGTATAGGAAACTATTTTATAAATACTTTTGTAAAATTTCCTTCAAAGCTTTCGTATCAATCGGCTTCGTTAAAAAATCATTCATACCTGCGGAAAAACATCTTTCCTTTTCTTCGACGAACGCACCTGCAGTCAGTGCAATGATAGGGACCTTTGTTCCATTTGAATTTTCGAATTCTCTAATAGTCTTCGTTGCGGTAAGGCCGTCCATTACCGGCATTTGAATGTCCATAAGTATCAGATCGGGTTTTTTCAATTGGAATTGGGTAACGGCGGCTTGTCCGTCTTCCGCTTCCACTAACGAAGCATTCGGATACCATTGGCTGAGGAATTTTTTCATCAATTGCCGGTTGATCAAATTATCTTCCACAAGTAAAATATTAGGGCCTGATATATCTTTCTTTGTCGAAGTATCTTCTTCCGAAAAAACCGTAGATCTATGATTTGACTCAGCTTGATGAATGGAACTAATCGCTTTGAATAAATCGTAAGACTTTACCGGTTTAACAAGCTTTTGGTTGATTCCGTAATCTACGGAATATTTGATGATCTTCATATCCTCACATGAGCTGTGAAGAAGAATGATGGGAAGATCCGTAGGAGAAAGTTTAAGTTCTTCCCGAATCCATCTGCTTGTTTCCAATCCGTCAAGAGCCGGCATTTGATAATCCATAATGACGACATCGAAAGGATCGGAGTTCATGATTTTCTCCAATGCTTCCTTACCATTTTCCGCTTCCTCAACGATTTGGCTCGAACCGATCAGAGTTTGGGATAATATTCTACGATTGTTGGCATTGTCATCCACGATCAAGACTCGTTTGGAATATCCAAATTCACCCAATGGTTTCTTATCATCTTTAAAAAATTCACAGACCAAATCGAAATAAAATACACTTCCTTTTCCGACTTCGGTTTCAAGTTTCAAAGATCCACCCATCATTTCCACAAGTGAGTCGGAGATAGCAAGGCCGAGACCGGTCCCGCCAAACTTGCGTGTAGTGGAGGCATCCCCTTGGGAAAATTCTTTGAACAATTTTTTTCTATCTTTTTCGCTGATTCCTATTCCGGTATCCCTTACCGAAAACAAAAATCGCCCTTTAGGAGTATCTGTTTCTTCGAATACCACTTGCAATTCGACTTCACCGGTATCGGTAAATTTGATTGCATTGCTCAAAAGATTCATAAGTATCTGTTTCAAGCGAACCGGATCGGCGATGATGAAACGAGGTAGATCTAGTTCGTAATTTAATAATAACTCCAAATTTTTCTCATCGGATTTGTATTTTAGAATATCGATGATTTGCTCCAAAAGCTCGATCAAATCCACTTCAACTTCATCGAGTTCCATTTTGCGTGCTTCGATTTTGGAAAAGTCCAGGATATCATTGATGATCCCAAGCAAGGAATTTGCGGAAACGATTGTATTATGAACGTATTCTTTTTGCAAAGGATCAAGTTCGGTATTTGATAATAACTCGGAAAAGCCGATCACTCCGTTCAAAGGAGTTCTGATCTCATGGCTCATATTCGCAACAAACTCCGATTTGGCGTGATTTGCAGCGTCAGCCTGTTCCTTCGCAAATAATAAAATCTGTTCGGATTGTTTTTTTTCCGTAATATCGGTTGTTACGATCACACAGGATTCATCTTCAAACGGAAGAGGCATGGCACTCACTTCCGTCCAGATAAAAGAACCGTCTTCTTTTTCAATCCCCACTTCCATCGCGTGAATAGGCCTTTGTTCTCTCAGTGCTATTGCAGTCGGCATATCATCAGATGACAAGAGTTTGCCGTTTGATCCGTAATATTTTCTTTGTTTATATAAACCTTGTTCCAGACCTTCTTTGGTAATGCCTACTATATCGCTTAGAGTTTGGTTGAACTCGGATAAGGTACGGTTTTTATCGACGATGGAAACTCCGATAGGAAGAATATCGAAAAGTTTAACCCATTTGGTAACACTTTCCCGCAAAGCACCTTTGGTATTTTTCTTCTCCGTAATATCTTCCAGAACCACAGCAAAATGATCCGGTTCGTGATAATAAACGGTTTCTTTGAACCAGCGATTTTTTTCCTTTACGAAATATTCGATTTCTCTTCTGGTTCGGTGAATTGTAATATTTCCGTAAACCTGGACTCGATCAAAATCCGATTTTGGTAATAAATCGGTTATCTCGGAAGCAAACCGATCGACAATTTTCTCGGAGAAAACACCTGTTAAATTTTCGAAAGCCGCATTAACGGCTAAGATTTGATAGTCTTTCGGTTGTTTTTCCTCATCCAAAATCAGACGGTGGTAGGCGAATCCGTAAGGAAGGCCTTCAATCAGACTTTGGTATATATGGAAATCCATGATTTAAGGAAATCAGACGAAAAAAACGGGAAAAATAGAAACTTTCGTAACTGAATTTGTCCGAGTTTGATTATTTTTTTTATGTTTAATGATAGGTGAAATCCTGGCTCATTGTAGCATATCTTATCATATTAAATGGCAATTCCACCCGAAAAAACCAATTCGATGAACCCAAAATTTTGGGAAGCCCGATTGGAACCTCCACTCGTAAGAATATCGGTCAAATCAATGTACCCGGCTTTTGCACCTAACTCCAAAAAATAGGTTTTCATAAATTCATAACGTCCCGCAGTATATGCCGAAACTCCGTAACCGGAAATATGAAAATTATTATTTTGCCCCTTTCCCATCACTCTGGCATCCGTCCGACAAACGACCATTCCGCCACCGACGGACGATACCCAGCTCAAAGCGGATTCCCCATTGGCAGCAGTCCAGAGAGGAATCAGGTATCCTGCATCCAGGAAAAGAAAATTGAGACCGTCCGTATGTTCGAATTTGAGAATGTCGGGGGTCAATGTGATCACTTCCTCCCCCCCGTGGTAACCTGCCATCTGCGCAATATGACCTGGAAATAAATACTGGAATGCAATCGACTCAATTGCGGGGTGAAGATTATTTTTTTGGATGACTAGCGGATCCACATAACCCGAGTAAGCCACCGGCTGTCCTTGCGTGACAACGTACTTCATATGATCCTGGCCGAATGCCAAAAAGAAATGGTCAGAAAAAAAATAGGAAGCTTTGAGATTGTACTGAGGAATTTCAAATTTAGTAGGATCAATGTACACTGCGGAAACCCGTTCAGGTTTGTCCTTTGCATCTACGGATTTATAAGTATAATGATAACCCGGACCCCGAAAGTTGATATCACTTTGGGTATAGTTCGATCTGTTGTAACCCCACTGGAGTGTCCATTTCCCCTTTCGGTTTCCCACATGATAGGGTGCTGCTCCCCCCTCTTCCTCCGCCGAAACCGAGCCAAAAACAAAGAAAAAACCAATAAAAAAGACAAAAAACAGAATGGAATTAGGAGCCCAAAAAAATGAAGTTTTTCTTTCTAATGACATATGAGTCGGATTTTCCTCGCTTAAAGAAATGAAAAATTACCCGGGGAAAGAGGAAAGATATTTATTCTGTTCCTCAATTCCCCGGAGAAAAATAGTTCGAAACCAAAAAGTTGATTTTAGGATTAAGTATAACAAAAAAAGGATAATATCCGTTAGGTTGTATCGCAAAAACCAATGACTCAAATAAGAAAGCGGAAAATGCGGGATTGTTTGACTGGACAGAACTCCTGACGAAAAAACTAATGAAGGTAGAGACCTTTCATGGCAAAATACCTCTCCAATTTTTCCATCTTTCAGTTTAGAGATTTCCGCTTTTTCATCATTTCCCGATTTTTCATGGTAATCGCCATCAACATACAAGCCACAATCGTGGGCTGGCAGGTATACGATCTAACAGGAAGCACATTGGATCTGGGTCTCATCGGTCTTGCAGAAGCCATTCCTTCTATTATAGTGGCTTTATATGCAGGCCATTTAGCAGACATTAAAGAAAGAAGAAGCATTATGTTGATTTGTTTGTTCGTTTTATTCCTCTGTTCTCTTGCTTTACTTAGTTTTACGGGACCTTTTTACTTTCTTTTGGAAAAATTCAAAGCGTATCCTATTTTTATCGTAATTTTTATTTCAGGGATTGCCAGAGGATTCATTTCACCGGCTATCTTTAGTTTTGTGACCCAAATCGTTCCCAAAGATAAATACGCACAATCCGCCGCATGGATGGGAACTTCCTTTCAGGCAGGCGCAGTTCTCGGACCGGCAGTCGGTGGCTTGCTCTACGGTTGGATCAACATTCAAGCCGCTTATATTTTGGACTGCGTTTGCATCGGACTTCCTTTTTTTATGACCATTTTCATCGCGCCGAGACCTCTTCCTGAAAAAAAGACAAGAGAACCTTTGCTACAAAGTCTTGCCGCAGGGCTCAAATTCGTTTGGAAAAACGAAATTATGTTAGGTGCTATGGCACTGGATATGTTTGCGGTTTTATTCGGAGGAGCGATCGCACTGCTTCCCGTATTTGCAAAAGATATTCTAAATGTGGGATCGGAAGGTTTGGGAATTTTGCGTGCGGCACCTTCCCTCGGTGCTTTCGTAATGGCATATTTTCTCACCCATAGACCTCCTCTTAAAAAATCGGGAGGACTACTTTTGGGAAGTGTTTTAGGGTTCGGAATTTGTATGTTGGTATTCGGGCTTTCCAGTTTGTTTTGGGTATCACTTATTGCATTATTTCTTTCCGGTTTTTTCGATAGTGTTTCCGTAGTTATACGTTCCACCATTATGCAAACGATGACTCCGGAAGACATGCGGGGCAGAGTCAGCTCCATCAATAAAATCTTTATCGGAAGCTCCAATGAAATCGGTGCATTCGAATCGGGAACAACTGCCGAAGCGATGGGACCTGTCGGTTCGGTATTATTCGGAGGAATTATGACGATTTTGATCGTCATAATATCAACAAGGTTCATTCCCAAACTTCGCAAATTAGAGCTCAAAGATTGGGTCTAAAAAGTGATGGAAAAAAATTTACAATAGAAAAAGATTAGAGATAATTATGAGCAATATTATTCACGATTCAAAACTTTCCGCAACCCATAAGGAAGAACTGGAAAAGATCATCAAAACGATGTTAACCGAAGTGAATACTAAAATTGCGCATTTGGGAATTAATAATTTCATGCGATTGAACGACGATATTGCCAAAATCATCGTTCCTTTGCTGGAAGATAAACTGGACTGATCTTTAAAATTCCCGACATACAGAAACACCACTCCCCTTAGATTCTATTTTTTGTTTCTGCTGAAGATATCGAATCCAGGCGGGTATCTCCGTATTTTTCCTTTTCGTGCAAATATTCAGATAACCTAAATTCGTTTCGAGAACGATCCAATTTTCTCCGACGATCTTTGTTTTCAAACTGAGATCAAAATCATTTCCGGAAACCGGATAAAATACGGACGGTTCTTTTTTCCCGTCCCATAAGATCAATTTTCGAATTTGAATATTTTCATCCGTAGTCCATCTATATCTATCCCAAAACGTCAGAAAAGACCAACCGGAATGAGATCGTAATGGTTCATTCATCCACTGAAACCCGGGCGGCAAAGCATAATCTCTGGTCCTAAACCGGTCGGGAAAGATCTGTTTATAAAAGTCGTCTTCCGTTATGCCTAAAGAAACATTCAGAATGCTGGAGAGTCCCGAAGAATTTTTGTCAACGAAAGTGGAAGCGCCGGTTTGTTTAGTCAGAAGAAAAGAGTTCAAAAATTTGGAACCCATTCGAGTGATATGATAGTGTGTCTTTTCCTCGTCAGGATCGGGATTGTATTCGGTGGCGATGGATTTGACTCTCTCCCATTCTCCTAAAAACTCTTTGGCAATGTTTCGTGAATTGAATTCAATGAAAAACTCACGGTTATCATCTCTTGCCGATACGGTATAATTATAAGACCCGACGAGGACCTTTTCCTCATCGATAATCATTGTTTTATGATGTAATAATCCTCCCCGAAAACTTCCTTCCTTTACTTCCACATCTTCGTTTCCATCTACATAGATTTTGGAAGGGTAAGATAATAGATCTCCGAGAATTTTTCCGCCGTCATTGATCGGGAAATTATATACGGCTTCCACGAGAACTCCTCTCTTGCTTGCGGCAAATAACGCATAACTAATCACGGGATCATAATGAGTATAAATCATATAACGGATGCTTGTTTTTGCATTTAGAATGGAATCTAAAATTTTGTCTTGGATCTGTTTTCCCGCTTCGGGAGAAAACAAAATCATTCCTTTGGAAAATAGGAAAACACCTGACAAATCGATTTCTTCCAAATGTTCTCTGAATTTAATGATCTCGGATGCGGGCAATGCCCATTCCCAATAAACATTATTGTCTCGAATCAGTCCGTGCCCGCTGAAATTTCCGGTGCCAAGAAACACTTTCTCATCATCTGCGAATAAAATCTTAGTATGGTGGATTCCCGATCCTTTCCAGGGAGTCACATGAATCCCGAATTTTTCCGCCTCTTCGTAAGATTCGTCCTTGTCCCCCAATAAGCTGATTTTCACTCCTCTCGATTTCGCTTTTTTCAAAGCGATCAAACTGTCCAAATCATCCAAACTATAAATAAATCCGTCGATTCTGAACTTGGCTTTATCGATAAAACTGACAACCTTCCGCCTAACTTTAAATTTGCTATCTTCCGGAGTATCTCTTCCCGGAAAGGCAAAATAGAAAAAAGTTTCGACGGAAGAAATCCCGGTTAATAATGCGGATAGATCCGTGTCGTTTTTGGATTTCGGTTTGCAATTCACAAATAAGACAGCAATAAAAAGAATCGTTAGATTTTTCATCAGAATTGAATTCTCCCGAACGAACTGACCATCGTGCCCTGAAGCCCCAAACTTTCACTAGACCACAGATAACTTACCAAGACCCCCAATTCCAAAACTCCTTCCAAATGAATGCTTGTTTCCAAACCCGACTCCGCCAAAAAAAACATTTCGAAACGCTCTTTTTTAAAACTGATTTTTCCATCCGATTTTCCTTCCGCCAGATAAGGCAAAAAATAGGCCCCGATCATACGGAAGGAAAACAAATCGGTATTGTATGATAAAATCAATTCGGAATAATAAGCAGGCGTTCTTCCATTAAGCAATGTTTGGTTTCTTTCCAAGCCATTTCCCGTAACAAATCCTCCCGGATAAATCTGCAATACTTGAGAGAGAAATAGTGTTGATCCGAGATGAGTTCCCGTTCCGATAAATCCCAAACTGTATAATTTATTTGTGTCGGAACGTCTGTCGGAATCGTTTAAAAAATGAGACCACCTTACACCGTATAGTCTATTTTTCCAACCCACTCCGAAAGATACGGCTTCCCCCTCGACCGGAAGAGAACCCTGGTTTTGAATCGATTTTGAGTAAGTTCTGTCCGTTCCTTTCGCCCAAAGAAATTCTCCCAATAGATAAAATTCATTCCAATCGAATTTTCCTCCTATAACACCTGTAACCAGAGAATCCCCGTCTCCTCCCTTTTCTTTCACATCCGGTTCGATCTCTCTTGATTGTTTTCCCCAAGAACCTTGTTCCAAATATTGGATTCCCAAAGATAAA
Organism: Leptospira kobayashii; assembly: GCF_003114835.2. NCBI lineage: Bacteria > Pseudomonadati > Spirochaetota > Leptospiria > Leptospirales > Leptospiraceae > Leptospira > Leptospira kobayashii. The sequence continues at coordinate 2,486,455 of NZ_AP025028.1, forward strand.
GAAGATTTCTTTCCATAGGTTAATCCCAAACTATGCCTTCTTCTTTGACCGGTTGCCCGCTCTTTCTTCCCGTTTGAAATGATCTCAGGAGATAAAAATTCTTTTTCAAAAAGTCTGTAACCTTGGTAGTAATCCCAAAGAAATACCTGCGCTTTCAAATGTTCGGAAAATATTTTCTCGAAAAAAACTCCTTCCCCTCCGTCCGAATAACCTATAAAAGGTGAAGAACGAAAGGAATGTTCTTTGCGACCCACACCGATGAGAAGCCCCCATAACTTACCAGCGATATAACTGTTTTTTCCCAAATAGATTTCCGGCTGGGAAGAATTTCCTTTTGCGGCAACTAACATATTCCAATGGACTTCCGAACGCTCTCGGGAAACGGAATATCCGAAACCTCCGAAATGGACTTGTTCGGTATTTCGATTCAAATATTGCCCGGACAAATCATTCGATGCCGGAAAACCGTTTTGTAGAAACCAACCCGGTGGCTCGACTAGGCCGGATCTTAATCTTTCATAAAGAATCTGAACTTCCGTCGTTCTGGATCCCGCACTTACACTTAATCCTTGTTTATCGGCATATAAAAAACCAATTTGGAAAAATAAAAACGCCAAAATATATAAGAGTTTCAATTTTGAACCTGAAAGATTTGAAAATCTTTTGAGTCATTACCTATCTTACCGGGACTCAGCAAAGAATACTGATCCGTATCCGTCTTTACCGAAAAAGAAGAAATAGTTCCTTTTTTTCCGTAACTGGAAATATGAATTCTACCGCCATTAACTGTTTTATAAAGATCCAATTTTTCCTGTGAGGCGATTCCGTTTCCTATGGTCGATGTGGAAATCACGGTAAGTAATTTGTCCGTATTACGGAGGATCGGCGGGAAATACCAATTCTCACCTTCAGGATCAACGATCCATCCGCAATCTCCCGGATTCAAAACACCGGACCCAAAATCCAAATAGGAATTCGAAAGAAAATGCGGTATCTTGCTCGGAAATCTGGTCTGATAAGAAACAATTCCGTCCGAACTGTTTTCATCTTCTATGGAGAATAGACTTAAATCTTCCGGATGATTCGAACGATTGCAAATATAAACCCATTCGTTCTGGGGCAATGCGGGATTCGGAAAAACTCCTTCGATGGTGATGTTTCCCTGTCTATGAATCATTGTTTGGTGAAATATCTCGGAAGGGAAAGAAAATTCGGAAAAGATCATTTCGTCCGGATGAAATAAACTTAGATTTTGAAATTCCGGATTTGTAAGTTTTCTCTCCGGGAGAATTGGTTCGAAAATCAGCGGAAGCGAAATTGAATGGGTCTCGGAAAAAAGTCTCGATGTTCCCTCGATCCGGTTTTCGGATAACACAAAATACGTACTCATTTGTAAAATTTTTCCCGATCCGGAGACCTGATTTTCCAAACCTGCCATTTGTATTCCCTTTCGATTCGGCGCGCCGGGACTAAAGTAAGTATAAACGGAACAACTAATATCCGTTTGTTTGCTAAGAGCGGCATAAAACGGATTCGATTCCGGATGAAGGCTTATTCTTAGATTTGGATCTGTGCCAAGGTCCTGGTAGATAAGAGGATTATAATTGAATTGAAACTTGGGATTTTCGGAATATAAATTCCGGTAAAAAGAATCGGAAGTGGCAATCGTAGTGATTCGATCGTTTAAAATTCCTTCCGGAAGGTCTAAACCGACTAACGGTACACATACATAAGGACCCGAATGTACGAAAGGAAAAAGATTACCTTTCTCCTTCCAAAACACAAAATTTCTTCTCACATCCGTTTCAATGGAAAAATATACGAAACCTTCCAGGTCCGAAGGACTTTTCCATTCCAGAAATTTTTCCGGATAAGACCCTGTTCCGTCTTTGGTTCCTTTGAATAAAACTTCGGAGATCTCCAAAGGCAAATACGAATGTCTATCAAAAGCAATAACCTCTCCCGGACTAATGTACAATTCTCTTGCAGCAAAATAAGGATGAGAATTCGAATTGGGATGAGGTACAGAATTTCCATCCGAATCAATCAGAATCGATCTTTCCGGATTCCCGGCCCTGTGAGTTAAAGAGTAATTATTTTCGGAACGATCAATCGTTTTGCTTCTCTCTGATTCCCGTTCCGCAATCCTAAGATCGGGAATTCTGTACTTGATTTGTTTGGTGCTAAACGGTCTTGCCAAAGAAAAAAAAGACCAACCGTCCCAGGCCGACCTGGAAATTAAAAACACTTCTCCTTTCGACAACGGTTTTGATTTGGATTGGAATGGAAAGACTTCTCCTTCATATATCAGTTCCAGAGAGGAAAGATCGCAAACTTCACCGTCATTGACCCACTCCAGGTAAGCGCCCAACTGAAATGCAGAACCGGAGGAAGTGCCCGGAAAATACTCAGTGAGTCGGATATTCTCAATGGTGCAGGACCTCTCCGGAAATCGAGCCTCTAAAACGGCACCAGTTAATTCGTTCGGAAGGCCGGGATTACCACAAAACGAATCTTTTGTGATATAAAAATTAAAAGTATTTCTGCAACTCGATTTTCGACGACTGCTTGCAAAATATTCCCCTCCTTGCGAAAAGATATATTTCGGCTCAACAGACAAACTTCCGTTCAAATCCCAAAATCCTTCTTTCCCTATCTTTTCCGCCAGAAGCAAATCCAACTTCAAACCGGACATTGTGTCCGAATCACGGAAAAGAAAAACGGATTTAGGAAGAATCAATTTGTGAAATGATTTAAAAAAAAACAAATCTTTCGCGAAAATTTTACCGTCCGGCATTGCATCCGTTTCTTCAAAACCGAAAGATTCATACTCGGGACAAATCACTTCATCTGAAGGATTTTCCCATTCCAAATAACGCTTGTAAATCGAATCCGAATGACGGAATGATTCTGATACAATCGGTGAATCCGGCTTACATATCTGTAACCATTTTTGGTTCTGTTCAATAATCTTTTCTTTCAAAGAAATCGGACCCGAACATGCAAATTCCAAAGAGACAAAACGAATCTGCGAAACTGTAGTTGCAAGTATTCGTGAAGGAAATAAAATCTCGCATTCTTTATCCGACCATTTGTAAAATTCCGCGGACGGAACATCAAACCGGGAATAGGCGACTGTTCCGTCAGAAAGCAGGTTTTTTGCGTAAGATAAAATCGGGATTTGGTTTTTATGTTCTTTTTCCCATTCCGAAAACTTCAGATGTTTCGCATGCCAACCTTTTCCCCAACCCTCTCTCGGGTGCTCCGACGGAATCATCTCGTCCAAAATAGAAAACGAATTTTCCCAATAAGGTTTCGTATCGGAATCCACAGGAAGGCAAACTTTAAATTTAGCACCTATTTCCCGGTCGAATAAAAACTTGGGAAGGGACAAAAGACAAAAACCATTTTCTCCAGAATCGAAAAAACGCTCCTCGGAATATTCATGATCCGAAACCCCTTCCCCGTAACTGAAATGAAAATCAGGATAAGCAAGTGAAGGCCCGGACACAACAGGAAAAATCGAATCCGAATTTCCCTTTCGCATACAAGACAAAGAAAACCAAATAAACAAAAATCCAAGGACAAGGTTTTGTAATCTCATCTTTCCCTCTGCCAGGTAAGGAGAAAAATGTAGTAAGTTTGGTTTTAAAAAATAAAAAATGATTCGGGTTTTTGCCAAACGTTCGATGTTTCACGCTCTCGTGCGCGTAACCTCCGTGTTGCGACGCACGAGCTCCGGCGTCCCTGCCTCCGCCACCGCGAGAAACATCTCACTTACTTTTAAGAGAAGAAGAGAAAATCTATTCTATTTTAGTTCGATTGGGCGCCTCGGTTCTTTCCATTACCGTCCCTCCGTTCCTCAACACGACCACGCTCTCCGCTTCAATCTTTGCTCCGCAAAGGATTTTCGCTGCGATCGTTGGCGCTGGGGGTTAGTTTTTATAACCAGCTAGCGACCTTTAGGTTTGATCGGTTTTTTTATTTCAGGTTTTGTTTTCCAAGCGAGAAGCTGATCAAGATATCTTATGAAAATGTAGTTTAGGTGAATCTAAAATTGTTTTTTAGTTTTTCTTTAGTCTATAGGAAAAAACGATAATTTCCCCGCCCTGATTTGGGTGGGGAACTAGACCCGCCACCCAATGTGCTCCTTATACCACACCGCCTTTTGGTTGTAAAGCGGACTTCCTATTTATAGAAATTTTTTACAAATAAGTTCGCCTTTTTGAAACGTTCGATGCCTCACATGAGAAACATCTCACTTGCTTTTAAGAGAAGAGGAAGCTATTCGGTTTTTTGATTGGCAAGCCTGGATTTTTTTAGCTTCTGCAATGCTTCCCAGATTTTTTCGGCTAACTTTTCTCCGATACCGGGAACCGTGCCTAATTCCAGAAGAGTCGCATCTTCGACTTTCTTTTTGTTCTGAAAATAACGCAACAACGCTCTCCGACGAACGGCCCCTATATCGGGAATATCATCTAACAAAGATTTGAGTGTCTTCTTTTTTCGGAGAGTCCTTTGGTAAGTCACTCCGAATCTATGTGCTTCGTCTCTTACATTTCTCAAGAGACGCATCATAGGGGAATGAATATCGAATGTATAAGGCTCTTTTTCACCAGGAAAATAAATCTCTTCTCTTTTTTTGGCAAGTCCCACCATAGGAAGTTGCCCCAAATCCAAAGCGTTCGCAGCTTCCGCAGCCCGGGAAAGTTGGGTCCACCCTCCGTCGATTACGATCAAGTCGGGCAAAGGTTCCTCTTCGTTCAAAAGATGGGAAAGTCTGCGACCGATCACTTCGTGCATCATACCCGGATCATTGATTCCCTCATAACCTCGAATTTTATAATGCCTGTAACCGGACTTATACGGTTTTCCTTCTACGAACATGACACCGCTCGCCACCGGAAGTGAGCCTTGGAAATGGGAAATATCGTAACATTCGATAACACGCGGAAGATGGGGGAGTTTCAATTTCTCCTGGATCTCTTTCATCGCCACCGTCTGATCCCTTAGTTTGGTTGCGAGGATTCTTTCGGTTAACGAGAGTTCTGCGTTTTTTTCCGCGAGACGAAGTAACGATTTTTTCTGGCCTCCGTCGGGAAATTTCAACTTGGGAAGTACTCCCGTATGTTCCTTAATCGCTTCCAGAGTAACGGAATAATTTGCTTTCGCTTTCGAAGGTAAAATAATGAGAGAAGGAAGGAATGTGACTTTTAAATAATAATCCCTGAGAAATGCTTCGATGACTTCCTCCTCCGTAGATAATTCCAAACCCGTGATCGGAAAGGATTTTTTACCTTCCAATCTTCCTCCTCGGACTTCTAGGAGTATCACCTGACCTTCATTATCTCTTCTTGCGAATGCAATGATGTCCTCGTCTCCTCCATCCAAACTTACAACCGTTTGTTTTTCCCGGATTTGAACGATTTGGTCGATCCGGTTTTTAAGATAACCGGCTCTTTCGTATTCCAATCTTTCGGAAGCTTCCAACATTGATCTCTTCAGTTTCTGAACAAGTCCTTCTTTTTTACCTTCCAGAAAACTGAGAATTTCATCGATTAACTCGTTATAGGTGGCCTCGGGAACATTTCCCTGACAGGGACCCAGGCAACGCCCCATATGAAAATTCAAACAAGGTCTTCCGGGCTTTGCCAAGGGAAGCTTGAGTTTGGTTTTACGAACAGGGAAAATACGATGGATGAGTTCCAATGTATCGCGGGCCGCCTTTACATCGGTGAACGGACCGAAGTAACGGTCTCCATTATCTTTTATTTTTCTGGTTAGAAAAACCATCGGAAAAGGTTCGCTCATGGAAACGGTAATGAAAGGATATCGTTTATCATCCTTTAGGCGAACGTTGAATTTCGGATTGTATTTTTTAATTAAAGTTGCTTCGAGAATCAAAGCTTCCGTTTCAGTACTTGTAGCAATCCAATCAAAGTCCTGCAACTCCAGATATAAGGCCCGGGTTTTGGGATCGGAGTGGTTCGGATTGAGATAGGAGCGGACTCTCGATTCGAGTTTGACCGCTTTTCCCACATAAATGACTTCATTCTCAGCATTTTTCCAAAGATAACATCCGGATACGGAGCCTAGATTTTTGATCTTCTCTTGGATGGATTTAAGAACGAACGGATCCTTCATTTTGTTTATCGGTTTCTCTATTTCACGGTTTCAAAAACGGAAAGAAACTGCAAGCAAGACTTAAAAAGGTAAAAAAGGCTTTACAGTGTAGAAAATAAAAAGCCCTTATAGCCATGTCCAAATCACGCCAAAAGATTTCCGTTAAGGCACGTTTTTTCCAGGTAGGGGCACCCCTCTTGATTGCCCTGATACTGGCATTTATTTTTAAATTAAAAGTTCTTACTCCATTAGAAGTTTCTAATTCGTTTATGGAACCTAGTTTTTCCCAAGGCAAAACGGTTTATATCAACAAGTTAACGTCGGTAAAATCCCTACTTGTAGGAGATGTGGTTCTGGCAAAATCCCCTTTGGATGAAAACAGTTATATCTTAGCCAGAATCTTAGGCAAACCGGGAGACGAAGTCTATATTTCCGCAAGAGAAGCATACCGAAACGGAAATCCTGTTTCCGATGAGATTTTTCCCAAGCCCAAATCCCAAAACCTTCCCATACTTCCTACTGGAAAAACGGAAAGTGATGAAAAACCGAAACTCATAGTTCCGGAAAAAACTTTCTTCTTGTTATGCGACAACCGAGAAATAGGAATCGATTCCAGAGAACTCGGACCGATTCCGGAATCATTGATTATCGGGAAGGTATGGTAAGATCATGTTATTAGAAAGAAAATCAACAGACTTACCAAACCTAAGCGACTGGTCCGATTTCGGGAAAAGATTCCTGCTTGTTTTCGGTGCCTTATTCTTTTTGGCGGGAGTGATCTTTTTCTTCGCATTCAACTGGAACGGACTTCATCGTTATTCCAAATTATCTCTTGTTGCGTTGGGAATGATTGCAATTAACATTGCTTATACTAGAAATTTCGAAAAACTATGGGTTCGGGAATTACTCGGCGCATTGGCCTTTTTTTTCGTAGGTCAGATTCTTTTGGTATTCGGGCAGATTTACCAGACAGGGGCAAATGCTTATGATTTGTTTTTCGGTTGGGCTGTCTTCAGTGTCTTACTTGTTGCTATCTCCGGTTCGTCGGTTGTTTGGTTTTTATGGATTTTGTTACTCAACATTACGTTTGATCTTTACTGGGAGCAAGTCCTTCGGTTCACTCCTCCCGTCTGGGCCGTTTATTCCGCATTCGTTTTAAACTTAGCGGCAATTTCGATCTACGAATTTTGGACGAGGCTCAAAGCACAGAAAGAAAGATCCTCCTGGTTTTCTCCTCTGATTCTTGTCATCGCCTTAGGTTGGTTAAATTACGGAACAAATCAAGCCATATTCTTTTTACGGGAAGACGGTCAAATCGCTCTCCCTTATATCTTGATTACGATTGTAGGTTTGGCCGGGCTTTACACTTTTTACCGCTTTTTCATATACGATCTTGCCTGCCTTTCCTTCACGCTACTCTCTGGATTGGGATTTGTTTTTTCACTTTATATAAAGTATCTGACAGGTGGTGACACCGTGGGAGATTCTTTCCTCGGCTTTTTCATTATCATGGGATTAACAACAGGTATGGTGATGCATCTTTTGCAGATTAGAAAAGAACACTCAAGCGAGGAATCGAAATGAATTCATCCATACCTTGGTACATTCGTATCCTCACTTTCTTCGGGGCATTCATTGCAGGAGGATTGTTTTTACTCTTTCTTGCCGCATTGGATTTATTAAACTCTTCCACTTCTTCGATTCTAATCGGACTTGTTTTTCTCTTCGGAACCACAGCCGCATCACGCTTAGCTCAAAATGAAGAGTCGTCCGTCTTTTTGGAACCGATTCTAGTCAGTTTTGTAAATATAGGACAAGGATTGTTTGTATTCGGAATCTCCGAATCAGTCAGAGAAGATTTTACTTCGATCTTCTTCCTTGTATTTATCATCCAGGTAGTTTTGTTCAGCGTATTCCAATCGGGTGTTCAGAAATTTTTATCGGTTCCCATCGGATTTGCCAGTTTGACAGGAGTTCTCTATCAACTGAAACTGAATTTGTATTTTCCGATCTTACTCTATACCGCTGCCATACTCCTCTATTTTGTTTTGGATAAATACTCCCGAAACAAAAGAAAAGGAGAACCTGTTTCCCTTCATCTTTCCGTCGGCAAGGATGCCCTAGTGATCACTTTCATCGCCAACCTGATCTCTCCTTATATCGAAGGATTTTTAGGTTATGAGTTCAGGGTTCCTATCGTTTCCTCTTTACTCATTCATTCCATATTCATTGTTCTATTATGGAAAGAGTTATATGTCCGATTGGGACTGCGAAAAGAGTTCATCATCGGATTTTACCTGTTTTTCTTTTTGATTCTATATCCGACGATTCATAGCCCAGGTATCATCGGAGGGATTTTCATTCTGTTTTTGGGATTTGCCTATTCGGTAAAATCCATCCAAATTTGGGGAATTCTCTCGCTCATCGGATTTATAATATACTACTATTATAATTTACAAGTGACTCTTCTGGCCAAGTCCTATCAGTTGCTGGGGACAGGAGCCTTGTTTTTATTCGCCTATTATATTTGGCAATTCCGTCTGCCGAAACAGGAACTTAAGAAATGAAAAATATCAGACCTATCCTCATCCTGGTAAATACCCTACTCGTCATCGGCTTCGTCTTATTTTCGGTAATCAAAAAGGAAGGGATCCGAAATCATGGAAAATTGGTTTTGATTCCCCTCGCACCGCAAGACCCCCGTTCCCTCTTCCAGGGCGATTATATGATTTTACGTTACGATTGGAGCCAGATTTCCACGGAGAACATCCCGAGCAGAGGATGTATCGTTTTCAATCTTTCCCCCGAAAACGTCTTAAGCTTAGTAAGATTTTCCGAAATAGGCTCGGAAAAAAAGCCGGGTGAACATTGTCTCAAATATTTCAAACATGATTATGATGTTCGGATCGGTGCCGAATCTTTTTTCTTTGAAGAAGGAAAAGGAGAAGTTTTCGAAGAAGCGAAATTTGCAGGAGTTCGTGTTGATGACGACGGAGACAAATTGTTAGTCGGCTTGTACGACCAAAACAAAAAAGAACTTAAATAAACCATTTTTCACTAGACTTTCTTTTATTTGCCCGTAAGACTTTCCGCTAAACGGGAACGATATGACGAAACAAATGTATGAAGCTATAGTAATTGGAAGTGGTTTTGGGGGAGGAATTTCCGCCTGTAGACTGAGTAAAAAATGGCCGAACGGCCAGGTTTTGGTTTTGGAAAGAGGAAAACGTTACCCGATGTATTCCTTCGCACGCACTCCTCATGAAATGTCCAAAAACTTCTGGAATATTCCCACAGAAACCAAAGGGGGAAATCCCGAAGATGAAGAAACCCACGGATTATTCGACATCCGTCATTTTGAAAAAATGGACGCAGTCATCTCTGCCGGATTCGGCGGAGGTTCTTTGATTTATGCCAATGTGTTTTTGGAACCGCCCGATTGGGTCCTCGCAGATGCACGTTGGCCGGAGTCCTGCAAAAAAGACAAACTCACTCCTTATTACAAGATCGCCAAAGAAGTATTAGGTGCAAGACCCGTTCCTACGAACAATGATCCCAGAAGAAGGATCATTCGAACGGAAAGATTCAAACAAGTAGCGGAATCTCTCGGTCGAGAGTCCAAACTTTTGGATATCAACGTATTTTTCGGCAATGATTTTCAAAATCCCACTCCGATCGGAGTGCAGGAAAAAAACAGATACGGCGCACTTCAAACTTCCTGCACCTACTGCGGGGAATGCGATGTGGGGTGTAATTCCCATTCCAAAAATACGGTAGATCTGAACTATTTGCATGTTGCAGAACATGTTCACAAGGCCGAAATCAAAACGGAACATCTTGTCCAAAAGATCGTTCCTTTGGACTTGCAAGGAAACGAAGATCCGAACTCCCAAGGGGAAAACGGATATCGGATTTATTTTTTAGATCTGACTCTGAAAGGAAACAGATTGAGTTATGCCGATACCAAAAGAGTGATCGTTTCCGCGGGAACTCTGGGAACCACAGAACTCTTGTTAAGGTGTAAAGAGGAATGGAAAACCCTTCCCAAAATTTCTTCCAAACTCGGAGAACATTTTTCGGGAAACGGAGACTTTCTGTCCTTCGTTCTGAAAGGAAAAGAAGAGTCCAATCCCAATTACGGGCCGGTGATCACCCAAGGCACCGACTTCAATCTCTTCAAAGACCCCGATCCCAAACGGGCTTTTATTTTGGAGGACGCAAGTTATCCTAGTTTCGGCTCTTGGGCGGTGAACTTCATCCCTACCCCGTCCATTTGGAAGTCGCTCAAATCACTTCTGAAAGATATCTGGTACAAACTCACAAAGGTAGGCAGCTTGTACGGAAGATCGGGTTATCTATTCCAAGACTTACTTGCAAACGATATTTCACAAAATTCCAGCGTTCTGCTTTTCATGGGAGTGGACAATTCCCACGGAAAGATGTTTTTGCAAGAGGGCCAGCTCAACATCCGATGGACTCAGAAAGAAAGTATGCCTTTGTACCAAAAGATATTAGAAACTTCTAAAGAGTTTTATAAAATTACAAAAGCAAAATTATGGTTCCCTCTATTTACCTGGAACTTTTTCTCCAAAAGTAATATTACAGTACATTCCCTGGGAGGTTGCGTACTTTCCGATCATCCAGAAGCGGGAGTAACAAGCTCAGATCCGAAAACATTCGGGCAAGTGTACGGATATCAAAATTTATTTGTTGCGGATGGAAGCCTTCTTCCGACTGCCGTTGGAGCAAATCCGATTGCCACTATCAGTGCACTTAGTGAACGAGTGGCCGAAGGGATCACTGGGATTGAACCTGATTCTGGATTGGTTTAGAGAACTCTGCTTCTTTAAAATAGTATTGATCAATACAAAGCATACACGGTTAATAAGTAAATCTGCGGGGTGCATCTAAAGATCCATCCCGGTCATTCAATGATTTCCATTAACGAATTATATACATCAATAGAGATAAATGTACCGGTCGAAAAAGTATGGGAGGAATTTACAAAATTTTCCGAATTCCCCGAATGGAATCCTTTTTTACCGAAGGTCACTGTAGACTTAACCACTGGTAAAGTTTGGGAGAAAGTCTTTCTGGGAAATCTCTTTGGAAAAAGAATCTATACCTGGTTGCCGATGCAGATCCTAAACTTCAAACAACAAAGAGAGATTAGTTGGTGCGGAAGGGTTCCTTGGATTCTCGCCATCTTTTCCTACGGTTATCATATATTCGAGTTCGAAAAAGTTTCGGAAAATGTTACCCGTTTTTCCCACAGAGGGATTTTTTCGGGAATATTCATGACCATTTCTTTATCTTTTTCGAAAATCAAAAACAATGTAAAGATCGTTCAGGAAGAAATGAATACAAATTTGAAAGAAAGATGCGAAAGACGTTCATGAAATGGCTACTCAACGCATCGTTCATTTTTTTCACAATTCATTACGGTCTTTCTGCAGAAACCGGTCACCAAACAACAGTCGTTCTTACTGAAAATACAGAACAGATTACGATCGGAAAGTATCTTGAATATTTTTTAGACCCTACTCTTAGTTATACGATCGGAAGAGTACATTCCAATGAAACAAATAATCATTTTATTCCTCTCAATAAGGATGTTCCCAATTTCGGACCTTCCCGTTCGGAATACTGGTTTCGTTTTAAAGTAAAAAACGAAACGAAATCCTCCGTATGGATTTTGGAATTCGATCACCCAGGGGTCATATATTCCGATCTCTATCAGCTCAAAGATCAGAATACAAAAGATTTTAAAAAAATAAGTCCGGGCAACTTAAACCCGAACGGACCGAAATCAACACATAGAAATCAAATATATTATTTGGACTTACCTCCCGGAAAGGAACAGGTATTCTATTTGAATACCAGAACTTTCGGGGGCTTGCCAGTACCCATCCGCATATTCACTCAAGAAAGATTCCTCCAATACATCTACCACGAACAGATCGCATTCGGAATGTATTTTGGGGTGATGTTTGTGATGGCATTGTACAATTTGTTCGTTTTCTTTTCTTTGAAAGACGTCGCCTTTTTGTATTATGTAATGTATACCACATCGGTAGTTTTTCTTCAGATTGGAATTCTCGGGTATGGGAAAATGTTTATATGGGAAAAGAACGGATGGATTGATTTGAATTTTTTCCCCGTTTTCAATATCTCAATCATCATTTCCCTTTCTTTGTTTACCAAAAAGTTTTTAAATACCAAAGAAATCATTCCTCTATTGGATAAAATTTTCAATTTCCTCATCTGTTTGCAGCCTTTGAACTTTTTATTGATTCTACTACTTCCTTATGATAAGGAAATCACTTTGAATCTTTGTTTGACGGTGCCTTTTGCGGTACTCGTTTTTATCGCTCCTTTGATTGCGATGAAAAGAGGATACACTCCGGCACGTTATTTTTCCATCTCTTTCGCAGCGATCCTAATCGCAGCAAGTTGTAACGCCTTGATGTATGCCAATATATTACCGTCCAATTTTTTCACTGAGAACGGATTGTATATAGGTTCTACCATCGAAGTGATACTTTTATCTTTTGCTTTGGTGGACAAAATCAATATCCTCAAACGGGAAAAAGAAATTGCTCAGGAACAAACCGTAGAAATGCAAACTTTGCTCGCTGACTCCTATAAAGCAATGAATGCATCTTTGGAAAAAACCGTTGAACAAAGAACTAGGGATTTAAATGAAACTTTGAAACAAATCAGAGCGGATCTTTCCATGGCAAAAAAACTTCAACAGAAGACTTTGCCTAAATTAAATCTGGAAGGTAAAAACTTATCCATACTCACTCATTATCTGCCAATGTCGGAGATAGGCGGAGACTTTTACGACATCCATGAACTGGAACCTGGATACTTCAGAATCTTTTTAGTAGATGCGACAGGTCATGGAGTACAGGCTGCTTTATCTACAATGACGATCAAAGCGGAATACGAAGGAATTAAAAACATCCGCACAAAACCTGCACACCTGATGGAAACTCTAAATAACGAGTGTTTCATGAAATATAAAAGCATGAATTTATTATTTTCCGCAATCATCGCGGATATCGACTTGAACAATAAAAGCCTTTCCTTTGCTTCCGCAGGCCATCCTCCTCAGATTTTCAAAAAATCGTCTAACACTGATGTATTGAATGCGGCCGGTTCCATCATAGGGTTGAAGAAAAACGCAAACTATCAATCCGTTGATTTGGAAATCGAAACAGGAAACAGAATTTTTCTTTTTTCCGACGGAATCTACGAAGAATTCGACGAGGATAAAATCGAATTCGGAGCGGATCGTGTCTTTTCACTACTGAGCCTTGATTCGGAAATGGGACATGTAGTAGACAAACTATTGTTCGAAATAGAACAGCATGTCGGACCCTCGGGACAACAAGATGATATTACTCTACTCTCGATAGAAGTATTATAAGGAAGAACCAATGAGCACATCCGTAAAGACCCAACCGACAAGCGTAGAATTTACAGAAGAAATGAAAGGGTTCTTATCCTTTTCCGATTCCAATATCGATTATAAAGAAGCGTATGAAGCCGGCAAAAAAGCAAAAAACGCCTTCATGTTTCAATTAACAGTTATTATCCCCGATGTGGATTTTTTTATCAATGACCCGAAAGAAACAGGTAATCTGAAAGGGTATATCGACTGCAAAAAACTCGGGGGCAAAATCACAATCGATAGCGGAGTATTCAACTGCTTTGTGGATACCGGTGAAGCCATTGAAAACCAAAAGAGAATGTTCTATCGGTTGTTTTTAAAAGACAAAACTGGCAAAGCCTTCACAATGTCCGGCCATAAGATCGTAAAAAACGAAGGAACAGGACCACTTGAAATCTGGAAAGATACCACCACCCTTTATACAAAACTCTACGAAGGTATTGTCGAGGAAGGAAAAGAAGCTTCTGCAAAATTAGTTGCTACCGGAATCTTGGAAATCTATGTAAAAGACTTCATCAAACAGATGACTACTTTCCGATCCAACGGCAAAACCTTATGGGAAAGACAAGATGCCATTTTAAAATTCGGAAAATTATTTCTGGGAAATTTATGGGATGTATATGCCCCCCACATCAAAAAAGCGGAACCCGAAATCTGGAACCAAAGAAACATTCCTTTATTTACTCTTGCAGGGGTAAATCCTTGCTCCATCACAACCCATCCCATCTCCACCAAAGACAAGTTAAATATCAGTCTTACAAGATTTTTGAAACAGGATTCCGATGATGTGATCCTTTTGTCTCACGGATTAACCACTTCTACGGATATGTACATCATGCCGGAACATTATAATCTTGTAAATTACCTGCACGATCACGGATTCGGAGACGTGTGGTCTCTCGATTGGAGAGGAAGCCTAAGACATAACTACAATCTTTTTCCCCATAGATTCAATTTGGACGATGTAGCATTGTACGATTTGCCATTGGCGATTGAAAAAATAAGAAAGGAAATCGGTCCAAAAAAAAGAATCCATGCGATCGTTCATTGCATCGGTTCGGTTACATTCTTTATGAGTTTGTATGGAAAACAAATCTCAGGCATCAGTAGCATCATTTCCAATAGCGTATCATTGACCCCCAGAGTGGCGGCTTGGTCGAAAATCAAACTTGCACTTGCACCGTTTTTAATCGAATACGTATTGAGATTTCCGAATATAAATCCTCGTTTTGCTTATAACCCAGGACCCGCTCTTGGCAAAGGTCTTGCCAAAGTAGTCAATTTGTTTCATAGAGAATGCAATAACCCTGCATGTCATATGCTCAGCATGATGTGGGGGACGGGATTCCCTGCTTGTTACGAACATTCCCAATTGTCTTCCGTAACCCATGACAGGGTCGGCGATTTATTCGGGGCAACCTCAATGAACTACCATAGACATATTCGTAAGATGGTAAACAGAGGTGTCGCAGTCAAATACCAAACGAGAAACGAACATTATGCGGAACTACCGAATAATTATCTGGATGACGCTTCGGATATAAACGTGCCTACTTTATTTATGACGGGAGATCAAAACAGAGTGTTCAATGATGCGAACGTAGTAACTTACGAAACATTGAATAAGATCAAACCGGAAAATAAAAACGAACTGTTTATCGCAAAAGGTTACGGTCACCAGGACACTTTGATGGGGAAAAATTCCGCAAAAGACATTTTTCCGAGATTTGTTGAATTTTTAAACAAACATAAAAACTAAAAAATCACTCCGAAGATATGATAAATAATCATATCTTCGGGATTGGACATTTTCGTTTAAGCGTTGATCTTTGCCTTCAGGTTTACGATTCTAAGCTCGATTTCCCTATCAGCTAACTTGGAAAAGCTGTCAAAGTCTTCGGTATTTTTGGAAATCAATTCCCGAATCTTAGTCACTAAGGGATTGGATTGGGCGCCAGGGAGAATTCCCAATTTTTCCTCGTTCCCCGAATAGGCTTCCTTATATATCTGAACGGGAGCAATATTCAAATCCTCATCTATCAGTATGACCGCTCCTCCGCAAGTTGACTTTCGTTCCACAGTATCAACAACCCAGCCACCGGTATTCACCAAATCAACCGGCCTCACATAAGACTTGCTATTTGCAAATGTTTCCGCAAATGGTTTATGAGTATGTCCGAATACGAATTGAATTTCCTTAGGCGCATTCTCTTCTTTCTCGGCAAGAAGCTGTTTGAAAAGAGTGACATCCAAATAGGAAACCAATTTATTTTTCATTTCATCCGACAAACTGTCGTTGGAATCCGATCTTTCCTGTTTGGCGATAAATCCTAAAGTCATCTGAAGGATTCCGTAAACAATCTTCACCAGACTTCTGCCGGGGATCAGTCGGATCAAAAACAGCATGATCTTTTTCCAAATGGAACTCGCCTCTTCCGTCTCTTTGGCTTTCATACTCTCTACTATTTTTTTAGCGATATTTTGCAAAAGCTCGGCGAATTTTTTCTCATCGGTCATCTTATCGTAGATAAGTTCAACGCCTTTGCCAGCATTTCCGGAACGACCCATGGCAGACCAAAAAAAATCGATCCAGGCAAAGTTTTCCTTTTCTATATCCCAAATCATTTCCGGCATTTTCTGGTTGGGAAAAATCGTAGTATTCATTGTGCTCATCAAAAGATATATATCTTCCAAAAAATGTCCATGATGCAAAATCACAGCCTTTTTCGAATCTTCGGAAAGGATTCCAAAATTAGGATATGCTACTTTGATCATTCGTTTTTTCAAATGATCTTTTTTCTGAACAATGGCAGTCATAAAATCGCAGCGAGTGGGAAACAGATCATTCTCAATGAAAATATTGGTAGTATGCCACATTTCGGGAAGTTCCTTTTTGTCTTCCTTCCTTTCTATGTATTTGATGTATTGGGATTCCCTTGCAATCTCCCAAAGATGATGATCGTGATTTCCAGGGATATAAAACACATCTTCAAAAAGCTCTTTTCCGTCCGGTAAAATCAAATCCACGAATTGATCGAATACCATGCCCGCTTCCTGAGTTTCCGCCAATGCCAACTCGAGGATATCACCCAATAGAATCAATGTAGGTTTTTTGGTAGAATTTTGATTCGAAGAAATAAATGTACGAATGCTCTCCACAAGGGAAACAAGAACAGGGCTCGGTGCGGTAAAATCCTTTTTTAAACCGTCTAGCGAGAGTTTAGTGAGAAGACTGTTTTCCGCTCCCAAGTGCATATCAGAGAGACAGACATATTTAATATCGGGCATAACTTACTCCGTTCTACAGGATTTAAGAACATAGCCGTTGTATGTCGATATTTTTTCCTAGAAAAGAGTATTATAATCCCTCTTTTGTTTGCAAAGAAATAAGTTAGGAATCGCAAATTACGAAGTTTAAAGTTTAAAGTTTAAATTTTTCCGATTCGAAGTAGTATTGGAAAACGAACTTTTCTTTTTTTACCTTCGCCCCATATGGATTTCAAATCCTCCAAACCGGATTCCAAAGGATTTTGATTTTTTTCTTTTATATAGTTTTGAATGGCGGACCAGGTTTTCAGATAGCCTATCATTTGTTCTACGGACCATTCGAAATCGTTGGATATCGCAGGGGCAGGTATTTCTTCAAAAGGAAAAGGAATAGTTTTGTAGCTTTCGTCGATATACCTTCTTTCCTTATCCCAATATTTTCCCAGGACACCGGAGTAAAAATGCAAAATCCATTTTTGGATTTCCGAATCCGTCGTGAGAAGTCCGTAACCGATCACTGCCAAAACTCCATTTCGTTTTCCGGTTCTTTTTACCTCGGAATAAAATGCGGAAAAATCAAACCAGTGAATCGCCTGGGCGACTGTAATCAAATCAAAATGATTGTCAGGAAAATCCGTTTTTTCCGCAGATTCCAATTTATAGATGATCTTTTCATTCTTTTTCGCATTTGAAATTTGTTTTTCGCTGATATCCGTTGCGATCACCTGATCAAAGTAAGTCGATAAAACTTCCGCAATTTGACCGTTCCCCGTACCAACATCCCAAGCTAAGTGTCTTGCGGATACCAAACTCAATATAAAATCAAAAACTTCTTGGGGGTAACTAGGTCTGAATTTCACATACAAATCAGATTGTTTGGAAAATTGGTCTTTCATTATACACCTTTGCAATAATCACAATTTCCGCAAACTGGAAGAGAGGTTCCGAAGTATTCGTATACGAACTCTCTTCTGCACTTTTCCGTTTTTAAATACATTAACATCTGATAGAGTCTTCTTAGACTGGTTTGCCTTTTTTTCTCCAATTCCTCTTTGGAGCTAAGCGATTCCGGAATTTCACCAACCAGTTCCAAAGAATGTTTTTCCAAATCTCCCCGAGTCACTCCGTAACGTTCGAATAAATTCAAAACAGTTTGCAACCTATGATCACCTCTGTTCTTATGAACAACCATGGATTGCAATCCCTCGTAATCGATGGCGGATAGTTTTTCACCTAATCTTTGCATGGTGCCATAGGTTCTTTTTATGAATTGAGCATCGGGATTTTGCCATTCTATAAAATCCATAAGCACAGTTAAATCGTCTTGGTTGTAAAATACATGGCAATCCGATGGATTTCCATCTCTTCCCGCCCTACCTATCTCCTGGTAATAGGACTCCAAAGAAGAAGGAAGTTCCGCATGAATGATCTTTCTTATATTCGGTTTGTCCACACCCATTCCGAACGCATTGGTAGCGAGCATGATCGAATCATCCGATTTGATAAATTGATTTTGGACTCTTTTCCTCTGGTCCGTTTGTAGTTTGCCATGATAAACTTTATGAGGGATTTTTTTTCCATCCAGTTTTTCCGAAAACTTTTCCATAGTTTTGATCAGATTAAAATAAACGATGACGCTTTCTTTATTTTCTTTAAGCAAACCGACGATAGCATTGAATTTATCCTCTTCATCCACAAAAGTTTCCACGTTCAAATACAGATTGGGTCGACAAATCCCTTCATCGTATATATTTATCTCCGACTCGGAAAAACCCATCTGCAAGATCATATCTTTTTGAATTTCTTTGGTAGCTGTAGCCGTCAGTGCAATGGTAGTCGGATTTTTCAGAATGGAACGAAATTCCGCGATCTTGGTATAATCCGGACGAAAATCATGCCCCCATTGACTGATGCAATGTGCTTCATCGATTGCAAGTAAGGATACTTTTCTATCTTTCAATGCATCTATAAAATCTTCCTTTCGGAATCTTTCCGGAGAGACATAGATGATTTTATATTTTCCATTTTTCAAATCCGAATACGATTGAATTCTTTCTGTTTTGGACAAGGAAGAATTGATATACCCCGCATCAATCCCCAATTGTTTCAATTTCAAGGTTTGGTCCTGCATGAGAGCAATCAAAGGAGATATAACGATTGTTAATCCGTCCAAAGCGAGTGCAGGCACTTGGTAACATATGGATTTTCCCATACCTGTAGGCATTAGTACCATACAGTTTTTCCCCGAAATCACATCCTCTATGATCTGTTCTTGGGAAGTACGAAAGTTTTGAATTCCGAATCGTTTTAAATATGGGGAAAGTAGCATCGGAGGAAAACCGGTTTCTTAACTAAAGAACGGTTTCAGTTCTTTGTATTGTCTAAATTCGTCCAGTTTTGCAAAATCGATCGGTTTTTCCGCAAACCCGATCACCTCGGGATATTGACTGGATTTTTCCTTGTCCCTGGCATCGATACTGGAGGTTACCATAACAACCAAGATTTGTTTGGAAATAGGAAGCTGATGGGCTGCTTCCAAAAACGCCCATCCGTTCATAACGGGCATGTTGATATCCAATAACACAAGATAGGTTTTCTCCGATGAACCCTCTTCCATAAGAAATTCCAAAGCATCTTTGCCGTTGGCAAAAGAAGCAGGCTCGGAATGAAATCCGCTTTTGGTGATCATCATCTTATGATGAAAAATAATAACAAAATCGTCATCGACTACCAAAACTTCCAAACTCATTCCTTATTCCCAAGTTCGATCAATTCCGTTTTATTCGTTATATCTCTTACGATACCGTCCAATTCGTAGGCGGAATTCAAAAGATGTTCGATCAATTCCCTTTTGTTTACTTCTCCGTCTCCGAAATTTTTAATCAAGTCGATCAAACCGATCATTCGCGCAATGGGAGCTCTAACAACATGGGATTGAATCCAAGCGATCTCTTTTAGTTTTTCGTTTTGACTCTGAATGGAAGATATATAATTTAATTTTTCAGTGATATCGTTTGCAAGTACCAATTGATTTTTGGTATTATCAAAATTGATTATATTACTTTGTAAGTCCACATCGATGATTTCACCGTTTTTCTTTTTGTGTCTTACCGTTCCCCTGAAATACAATGATCCCGAAGCACTGGTAGTTCTGATTCGTTCTTCCAAAATAGGAATGTCTTCCACCGGATAAATGTCCCTAATGGTCATTGATAAAAATTCATCCAGAGAATAACCGTAATGTTTGATCGCGGCCTCATTCACATTTAAAAATCGGAAAGTTTCCAGATCGCATAACCACATAGGTTGAGGACTGAGTTGGAAAAGATTGCGATACTTTTCTTCGGAATGTGCCAGCTGATTTACAATTCGTTTTCTCTCCCTACTGTACGAAATACTTTTGTACAATTGGATCGGCTCGATTTCATCTTTCAAAAGGTAATCGGAAACTCCCAAAGATAGAGTTTGAATCCCGAAATTTTTATCCAGATAACCGGTAAGTACGATGACCGGAATTTGACCCGCCAACTCCAGTATATCCGTTACAAGCTCGGTTCCTCTCGCATCCGGAAGGGTAAGATCCAGTAGAATGGTATCGTAATCGGATCTTGATTTTAATAATTTTGCCGCTGCAGAAAATGTAACTGCTCTCTCTATTTCCGGTTCTAAAAATTCTTCCCTCAGACTTTCCTCAAGGAGAATGAAATCCCCTTCACTGTCTTCTACCACTAGTATTTTTAATTTTTCCGCAGAACGAGCCATTTCATTCATTCACATTGCGAGGAAGTTTGACGACCGTGATCCAAAAATCTTCTATCGAGATCACAACTTTAAGAAAATCTTCAGCTAATATAGGTTTGCTGATGAAACAATTCGCATGATTTTTATATGCTTCGAAAATATCTTTTTCTTCCGAAGAAGTGGTCAAAATGATGACCGGAATATGTTTCGTATTTTCATTGGATTTTATTTTTTTAAGTACTTCGTGCCCGTTCAATTTCGGCAAATTCACATCGAGTAAAATCAAATCGGGGGATGGCATATTACGATAATCACCTTTTCTTTCCAGGTATTGAACAGCCTCCCAGCCATTTTTCATAACAGTGACTTGGTTCGCAATTCTACCTTCTTCCAGGGCTTCTGTGATCAACATAATGTCCCCTTCACTGTCTTCTACCAAAAGAATGTTAATCGGTTTCATGTTATTTTCTCAAAACCTAAGATAGATCTTTACTGATTGTAAAATTAAATATTGTTCCCTCATTTTCAGAAGAGTCCACCCAAATTTCTCCCTTATGTCGTTCCACAATTTTTTTACAAATGGAAAGCCCGATCCCCGTTCCTGAATATTCGGATTTGTCATGTAACCTTTGAAATAATACGAAAATTTTCTCGAAAAACTGAGGATCAATTCCAATTCCGTTATCGGAAACAGTAAATTGGAAATGAGTGGGATTTTCGGTGGCTTCGATTCGGATAATCGGTTTTACCCCCTTTTTGGCATATTTCAGGGAGTTACCGATCAGATTTCGAAAGAGCTGATGGATCGCAGGTTTGGAACCGGTGATCTTCGGCAGCGAGCCGAACTTAAGAATCGCGCCTTTTTCCTCGATGACATCCCGATAAAGTCCCGAAATATCAACTAACAAATCATTTACGTTAATTTCTATTAGGTTGTCTGTCGTTTTTCCCGCGCGTGAATATTCCAAAAGGTCCAAAATGATTTGTCTCATCCTGGTCGCTCCGTCCACAGCCAGGAAAATATATTTCCTTCCCTTTTCATCTAACAAAGGTTTATATTTTTCCTCTATTTTGGAAAGAAAACTGGTAACCATTCGAAGAGGTTCCTGCAAATCGTGAGAAGCGATGTAAGCAAACTGTTCCAGTTCTCTATTGGAGATCGCAAGTTCCAAGTTTTTATGCTTCAAATCGGAGTTTGCAGTTTTCAATAACATTTCCGTATTTTTCAAATTGGTAATGTTTTTGAAATAAACCGTCAGTCCTTCATGAGATGGAAATACACTGATATCATACCATCTATCATGAGGGTCATAATAATCCTGAAAACGAACAGGTTCGCCGGTTTCCGTTGCTATCTCGAACTGATCGAAAAACTTTTTGGAAGGTTCGTCATTGTACAACTCGTATATACTCTTTCCAATAATCGTTTCCCGTTTGACTCCCAGTAATTTTTCAGCTTCATCATTCCAGTATGTAATAATGTAATCCTTATCCAATGAATAAAATCCGTCCTGAATACTATTCAAAATCGAAATCATTTTACCATTGTATTCGGCTAACTCCTGTTCCTGCTGTTTTCTGTGGGTAATATCCATGATATAACCGTACCAAACAACGGAATCTCCTTCCTTACTTTCGGGATGAGACGCACCTCTCAGCCATACCGTCCTGCCGCCTTTTGTTAAAGTTCTATATTCCAAATTCCAATCAGTCAGATTTTGTCTGGAGTGCTGAATGGAAGAAACCAAACTTTGAAGATCATCAGGATGCACTCTATCGAACGCGGAAGTTGCGTCTTGTTTTACCGCATCGATATCCAATTCCGGTAAAATGGAAAGAAGACCTTTGCTCATAAATGGAAATCTCATTTTTCCGTCCGAATTCATTTCGAATTGGTAAATAGCTGCAGGAACATTCTCTGTGATTTTCTGCAGGAACTCATTGCTTTGTTTGAGTTTCTCTTCCGCAATCCTCCGATCGGTAGTATCTCTTGCATAACAAGCCAAGCCGATGATCTCACCGTTATTGTAGATCGGATTAAAACTCACCTCAGACCAGGATTCATCTCCTATTTCGCTTTTTGGTGCATAAATTTCCTTTCTGAAAGCTTCACCAGCTAATGCCTGTTCGTAGTATCCTCGCCAAAGAGTGAGAAATTCCCTAGGAAATGCATCTTCCGGTAGAACATAGTCGCCGGGTTTAAATGTGATTCCCGCATAATTTTTGATGGTATTAATAAACGATTGGTTTGCTGCAATCAATTGGAAGTCTGTATTCACGCTCCAAATCAAATCTTCAGTCCCGTTGATCAGTGCTTCCTTATCCCTTCTTTCAAATTCTTTGAGTTCTTCCGCTTCCTTTTTTTCGGTGATGTCTCTGAAATTATCCACAATCCCGGCAATGGAAGGCTCATGAATCAAATTGGTCACTGTGGACTCAAACCAACGCCAGGTTCCATTCTTATGAAGCAGTCTGGAAGTGCAACCGGGCAAAGGTATACCCGGATTTACCAAAGCGCGTCCTATCCCATCCGTTAATTGGCTCCAATCATCGGGATAAACTAAGGTAGTCAAATCGGCTTGTAAAAATTCCTCTTCCGTATAACCTAACACTCTTTTAATGGAAGGTGAAATATAAATCGGTTTTATATCCGGGGTTAAAATCGCAACCGCATCGGTTCCGTTTTCGACCAAAGATCGAAACCGTTTTTCATTTTCAGCCAATTCCTTTTGCAATTGATTTTGTTCAGAGATGATCTTTTGCAATCCGTTGAATAACATGGGAACCAGTACGCTGAACAATGCGGATAAAAAAATCAAATTGGAAAAAACGGCAACGCTGGTTTCAAATGCAAACGGAATCGTAATGGGACTATTCAAAACCCTCAAATGAATCAAAAGACCCATAACAGTACATAAAAGGGCGTTGATTCCCACTGTTAAAATAGAAACCCATTGGGGGAAAATCAAAATGGCAATCATAGTAATTGCCAAAAGATAAAGCAAACCTACCCCGAATATACCGAGGTAATACAGTAAAACGATCGCTAACAGATAACAGGCAAGTATGAAGAATGACTTTCTGAGCCATACAGGCAAACCTTTGCTAAACGCAATGACTACTACGAAAAGAACTACGATTGTATCGAAAAATGCGATCAGAGGAACGCCTGTCTCCAGAGAAGCGCTGACTCCCGGAATGAGAGCGATCAGACTGAAAGGAAGTATGTAAAGAATCAGATCCGCAAAAAGACGATTCCTCCAGCCGGACAGATCCAAGACCGTACCTGCAGAACCGGAACAATTCTTTCTTACGGTTTCTTTGTATTTTTCCCAAAGATTCATAATCTGGGAAAGTATAAGGAAGTTCTAAACTGTGTCCATCGTTTGTTCTGTCTTTACGGATTTTCCCTTAAGAGATTTTGGCAAGAAGCTCTTCCGTTCTCTCCAAAAAAGAATACAATGTGTCGAATTCCTCGATCCAGGTAGTCAAAGACGATGCCGACTGGGAAAGCTGCGAGATATTGAGATTGGCTTCTTCCAGGGCGATTTCCTGCTCTTTAGTGGAATCACGGACTAACCCAGCTTGAGTACTTAAGATCTCGATCGACTTTACGATCTTGTCCTTTTCCGACTCGAAAATTTGCAAAGACGAAAGACTTTGTTCCAGGTTCCGGTTGATGAGATCGAATCCGGAAAAGATCAAATGAAAGATCTCTTCCACTCCCAAAACGGAATCCGTGCCTTCTTTGGACTTTTCCAGACTGTTTTTGATTTTTTCCGCAATCTCTTTGGTATGACTTGTGGATCTTGTGGCAAGGTGGCTCACCTCGTCCGCCACCACGGAAAAACCTTTGCCGGAATCCCCCGCTCTTGCCGCTTCGATCGAAGCATTTAATGCAAGTAAGTTGGTACGGGAAGCAAGTTCGTTCATCACCTGCAAGGTTTTTGCAATCTCTTCCGCGGATTGTTTGATACCCGCCATAGTAAGATTGGTTCCGCCGATCACTTCCTTTCCCTTGTCGAGATCTTTGCTGAGTACCTTCAAATGGTTTTGTGTTTCCAAAATCATTTTTTTCAATTCGGTAAAATCATTTTGTAATTTATGAGTTTGTTTTCCTGCAGTATCGATTTCGTCTTGTTGATGATTTGTGGATTCGGAGATAAATCTGGCGGCGGAAGAAATCTCTTCCATCTTTGCAGAAGATTCTTCCGACACCGCAGCTTGCGTATTCAAACCTTTTTGCAATTCCGTTAGGAATTCGCTCGCAAACGATTTTACCTTTTGGATCTGTTCCCTGGAATCTTTCAATCCGGTCAGGATCGATTCGTTTTTTTGAATCGTAGCAAGTGCGATCCTTTCGTTTTGTCTGGATTCCTTCAAGTATCCGTTCATCAGTCTCGTTGCGATACATGCGATAAAAACGGCAGTCGCAAGAAAGATATCCGCATTGATCGTATCAATGAGTCCGATTTCCGATTTGGCGAAACTGGAAACGGTGAATTTCATTCCGTGAAAGTACAAACAAATCTGAAGAACCACTTCCGTGAGAAAAATAAAAGAACCTACAATAATGCTAAACCTCAAATTGTTTCGAAGAGGTAAAAGTGTAATGAATAGAATGGATATCATAAAGATATTCTTTCCTTTTCCCACTTCGTCGATTCCGTTGGAAGTGAACATAACATTCATAAAACGGAGGACGAAAACAACTATGATATCGCTGATTGCATTATAATAAATCACCCACATGGGTAATTTTTTGTATTTTAACAAAATGTAACTGATGATGGTGCAAATGAGAAAATAAACGGTCCCACCCACATAAGACTGGTTAACGGAAGAAAATCCCACACTGGAGATTCCTATGCCTGTAGCTAAGGCAAAAATCGCCGAGAGATAAAATCGGACATTGGTAACAATTCGTTCTCCTCTGAAAGTGATCGAGCGCTCAATTTGTAAATCTTCGTCCATATTATGATACTCTTAAATATCTCCCGGCAAACTTAAGATATAGACCCGGGAAAAGTAAGGTAAGGAAAGAATAAAGCCTTAATTATTCCACTAAAAAAAGAGGAAAGTACATGTTTGTTCCTAGCAAGGCCAAAAATGCCAAATTTCGACCTAAAAACCAGAGAGGAGCAAGTTTTTTTGTACGAGGCCGGGCCTTCTTATAAGATGGGAGTTTAGTATCCCCGCCCTGATTTGGGTGGGGTGATCCACCCGCCACCCAATGAGTTCCAACTAACACATCCGCATCGAAATGGCAACTTCTCCTTGAACTTATCAGAAAATTCTAAGAAAAAGTTCGCCTTTTTGCCGAACAATCCCCCGCGCCCCGGATAGAGGGAGCGCCCCCGTCGACCGATAGCCGGGAATGGCGCCCATAAAATGAGTGACAGAGTGCCCTAATCCGTAATTTTGTTAATTAATTCCCTGTAATTTAATAAAAATAGACCATCTCTAGGAGAATTTCATGGTAAAAATCGCAATCAACGGCTTCGGACGTATCGGACGTCTCGTGCTTCGTTCCGGAATCAAAGACCCAAATCTCGAATTTGTGGCAATCAATGACCTTGTAACCCCGGACAATTTGTCTTATCTATTCAAATACGATTCCACTCATGGCCGTTATGACGGAGAAGTTTCTCACACTGATAATGAAATCATCATCGATGGAAAAAAAGTTAGAACTGTTTCCGAGCGCGATCCTGAAAAACTCCCTTGGAAAGAATTGGGAGTGGATTTCGTAATCGAATCTACAGGACTTTTCACTGATCGTGTAGGTGCGGAAAAACATATCAAAGCGGGAGCAAAGAAAGTAGTGATTTCGGCTCCTGCAAAAGATAAGGACATCCCTACTTTCGTAATGGGTGTAAACAATGAAAAATACAACCCTGCCGTAGACAATGTAGTTTCCAACGCATCGTGCACAACAAACTGCCTGGCTCCGATCACCAAAGTGGTGTTAGACAATTTTGGAATCGTAGAAGGACTTATGACTACGATCCATGCAATGACTGCGACTCAGCCGACTGTGGACGGACCTTCTAAAAAGGATTTCCGTGGTGGTCGTGGCGCCGCTCAAAACATCATCCCTGCATCTACCGGTGCTGCGAAAGCAGTAGGACTTTGTATTCCCGAAGTGAGTGGAAAACTCACAGGTATGAGTTTTCGTGTTCCCACTCCTGACGTATCCGTTGTGGACTTGACAGTTCGTACGGAAAAAGCGACTAGTCTTGCGGAAATTTCCAAAAAGATGAAAGAAGCTTCCGAAGGTTCCATGAAAGGAATCTTGGGTTATACGGATGAGATGGTAGTATCCAATGATTTTCTTGGTTCAAAACTATCTTCCATCTATGATTCCGATGCTTGTATCGAGCTCAATTCAAACTTTTTCAAATTAGTATCTTGGTATGACAACGAGATGGGATACTCCAACCGGGTTCTTGATCTCATCCGTTACATGGCCAAAAAAGGTTAAGATGAATCTTCCTAAAATCGAAAGCGAAAATTTCAAAGGCAAAAGAGTCTTTTTACGAGTTGATTTCAATGTTCCCGTAGAAAACGGCAAAACAACGGACACAACCCGGATAGAAAAGACTCTTCCCACAATCGAGCTCCTTATACAAAAAGGGGCTCGTGTGATCATAGGAAGTCATTTGGGACGTCCCAAAGGCAAACCTGATCCTCAGTATTCCATGCGTCCCGTTTACGAGGCGTTTTCGAAACTGACAAATGCAAAAGTATTATTTTCAGAAGATGTAATCGGACCGAAAGCGGTTGCACTTTCCAAAGAGTTGAAAGACGGAGAAATCCTCCTTCTGGAAAACCTTCGTTTTCATGCGGAAGAAGAAGAAAACGAAAAAGGTTTCTGCAAAAAATTAGCGGAACTGGCTGATGTTTATATCAACGATGCCTTCGGTGCCGCTCATAGAGCTCACGCATCTACGGAAGGTGTGGCGCATTTGCTTCCTGCATTTGCAGGACTTCTCATGCGAAAGGAAATCGAAATGTTGGGCGGACTTCTGGCTCGCCCCGAACGCCCGTTTGTTGCCATCGTAGGCGGTTCCAAAGTTTCTTCCAAATTCGCAATCCTCAAAAACCTAAGTGACAAAGTGGATCATCTGCTCATCGGCGGAGGAATGTCCTATACTTTTCTAAAGTCAAGAGCTGTCCCGATCGGAAATTCTCTTTTTGAAAAAGAATTCGAATCCCAAGCCTTCCAATTGATTGACCGTGCGGGAGTCAACGGGATCGACTTACAGATCCCAGTCGATCATGTGATCGCGGATAAATTCGATGCCAATGCCAAAACAAAGAATGTGGATAAGATGGGAATTTTGGACGGTTGGATGGCGATGGACATAGGTCCGAAGACCATCGACAACTATATCAAAGTCATCAAAGACGCAAAAACGATTCTTTGGAACGGTCCGATGGGCGTTTTTGAAATGGATAAATTTGCCAAAGGAACGATTGAAATTGCGAAAGCAGTCAGTAAGTCCAAGGCGAAAACGATTGTGGGCGGTGGAGACTCGATTGCAGCGGTGAACAAAGCCGGTGTTGCCGATAAGATCACTCACATCTCCACCGGGGGCGGTGCCTCTCTTGAATTTTTAGAAGGAAAAACCCTACCAGGTGTTGCCTGTTTGGTAAAAAAGGAAGATTGATATGAGAAGAAAGATCATCGCTGGAAACTGGAAAATGAATCTTACATTGTCGGAAGCAAAAACGATTGCTTCCGGTCTTGCCGGAAAACTCGGACAAACCGGGCCGGAAGTTATGGTCTTTCCAAGCTCTATCCACTTACCTAGTGTAAGCGAAATCCTGCAAAACACAAATGTGATCGTAGGTTCGCAAAACGCATACCAGTCGGGACTCACTGCCATGACGGGGGAGATTTCTCCGGTTCAGTTGAAAGAATTGGGAATCTCGACTTCTCTCGTAGGTCACTCGGAAAGAAGACAATTTTTAGGGGAAACAAACGCGATCCTAAATGAAAAAGTAAAGTTTTTACTCAGCCAAGGATTTCGAGTCATTTATTGTATCGGCGAAACCTTAAGCGAAAGAGAAGCCGGAAATACTTTCAACGTATTAAGCACTCAAATCAAACAGGGATTGAATGGGATCGAAAGTTCCCTATTCGAAAGACTCATCATTGCCTATGAGCCTGTCTGGGCAATCGGAACCGGAAAGGTAGCTACACCGGAACAAGCGGAAGAAGCTCACTCTTTCATTCGCAAAGAAGTAGCGGGATTATTTGTGGGTGCCGCATCGATTGCGGAAGCCATCCAAATTCTCTACGGCGGTTCCGTAAAATCGGACAATATCGCTTCCCTACTCGCCAAACCGAATATAGACGGCGGCCTCGTGGGTGGCGCAAGCCAAAAATTAGATTCATTTTTATCACTGATTATTTAAAGGAAAAACTATGGGATTTTTAATCGGAACAATCGTTACTCTATTCGTACTTCTATCACTGTTTTTGATTCTTCTTGTGATGATTCAAACCGGTAAAGGGGGATCTGCCGGGATGCTTGGCGGATCTACAGCAAGTCAATCCGTATTCGGTGCATCGACTGCGGACGTAATGACCAAAACAACAAGAGTGGCTGCGATCCTCTTCATTCTACTCTCTTTGACATTGTCCTTTCTTTTTGCAAAAAAAGACGATGTATTGCTTCCCGAAGTAGAACCAACACTTGAAACTCCAGTGGATGCAACAAATACAAATGAAGCTACACCGGTTACTCCTTCTAGCCCAGCTAAGTAGCCTTATCCCCTTATGCGTTGTCTCGCTCACTGCCGAGACCACGCATAATGTTCGGGAAAAACAATTAGACCAAGAAATTCTATCCCTCTACAAAGATCTTTCCCGAGCAAGAGAACTTCTATCTTACGATAAGATCCAAACGGTTCCGGGCAATACCACTGTAAGTTTTGTAGGCACTTACCCGAACAGAACCGGTGTAAAAATTAGAAAATTCAATATCGATGCAGATCCAGGGCCTAAAGGCAGGGTCAAATCTTCCGAAGAAAAATCAATCCTACTCGAATTCAACGGTTCCACTCTTTCCCGCGTGGAAGTATCCGTCATTTCGGAAGATGTGCAAATAGAACAAAAATCGAAAACCCTGATCATAGATACGTCTCCATTGGATGACAATTTGAATGACATGGAGATTCGTTTTTCCGGGTTAGACGGTCTTTCCAGATTTACCCTCGCGGATTTTCAAAACGATGATGTAAAACCGGAACGAAATAATTTTAAAAAAGATTTTTATATTAAATTTTTATTGGATTTTCATTCTCAGATTTCCTCGATTATCGCATCTCAAAAAAACCAGGGACTCAAAGGTCAGAAGAATATGTTAAAACAACTGAACGGATCTTTGAAGTATTGATTTTATGATCGAGCCAGTGATTCGCAAACGTCCGGATATTCCCGAATCCATTGAAAAGATTACGGAAAAAGCAAGGGAATTGGAAGCTATCTACGACGTGGTTCAGGATCCGTTAGTGCTCATCGATTCGGATTTTAAAGTCCAAAGAGCAAATCTTGCAACGATTCAATTTGCGAAAAATCATGATTTCGAAAGTGTCTTGAACAAACCTTGTTATGAAGTATTGTATCAAAGAACGGATATCTGTCCCTACTGCCCTGCCGCGCAAACCGTAGACAAAAAAGAAAACGGATTTCAGAATTTTTTAACACCGAAGTCCAGAGAGATTTTTTTCAAAGTGGGTGAAAAGAAACAAACCTTACAATTGGAATTTTATCCTTATCCTAAAAATGAAGGGGAACATTGGATTGTTGAAAAGATATCCGATGTTACAAAACAAAAAGAAAAAGAAGAAGAATCCTTCCGTATGCGTAACCTTGCGTCTCTAGGGATTCTTGTATCGGGAATTGCCCACGAGTTGAACAATCCGCTAACAGGGATTAGCCTAACTTTACAAAATTTAAAAGCGAATTGGCAGAATGCAAGTCCCGAACAAATCGAGAAAAGACTTGAGATGATCAAAAACGATATCTCACGCGCAGCAATCATAGTGTCGGACATCATTTCATTTGCCAAATCGGATCGGGTGAAAGTAACTCTGGGAGATATTATAGATACGATCAATCGTGCAAAAGATACGGTTGTCAGACTCTATCCCCACTTAAGCAAAAATATAAATTGGAAAATTCTATTCGATCACGAATATCAATTCCCGTTCCACCCTCAGAAGATGGAACGATTGTTTATGAATATATTCAGAAACTCACTCCAGGCATTTGATTACAGACCCGGAGAGATCACAATCGACGTGAGAAAAACCAAAAACTGGATTCACATCATTGTGGAAGACAATGCGGGAGGAATTCCCGAAGCAATCATTCAAAAAATATTCGATCCTTTTTTTACAAATAACAAGTCCGGAACAGGAACAGGTCTTGGCCTTTCCATTTGTTATTCCATAGTTCAAGAACATGACGGAACCATCTCCGTCAAATCCACGGAAGGAAAAACAAGATTTACTATTTCTTTTCCCGCTTCGGGGGAAAATACGGAAGATCCGTTATGAAAAAAAAATCCATTCTGATCGTAGAAGACATTCATTCCATTCGGGAAGCCATTCTGGATCTCTTATCCATAAAGTACGAAGTATTCGGAGCGGAACATTTTGAAGAGGCTGCATGGCATCTCCAAAACCAGCAGATTGATTTGACAATCACAGACATTCGCCTACCGGGAAAGTCGGGGATTGATGTAGTCAAGTTCATTCAAAAGGAATATCCGGACGTATTGTACGCCCTAATGACAGCTTACAATATCAATGATTACATACGTTATGCGAAAGAATATCACATTTGGAATATCATTCCGAAGTATTCCTTTCTGGATATTCACTTAATCGAGGTTATGGTGGAAAAGCTGCTTTCCAACGACATATTCGGAGTTGAAAAGTATTTCGGAAAGGACTTCACCATCCATGACAAATCACTACTGGGCGGATTTGAAGAAGCCCCTAAAAACGGAGTGATCTACAAGCAGATCCGGTCCGACCAGGATCGTTCGATCTTATGTGGCAAAATCTCAAAATATCTGATCCAATTGGGAGCTCCGAAAGCAATTCAGCAGGTGTTGGAAGAGCTCACTTCGAACGCAATGATTCGTGCTCCCAGAACGATTACAGGCGATTATAAATATCAGTTTGAAATTCCTTCTCATGATATGGTGGTTCCCGTGGATAATATAGAACTATCTCCGGAGGATTATTTTCAGATCGGATACGGGTCGACAAACACGACTTTGTTTATTGTCGTCAAAGACCAGTTTGGTTCCTTAAAAAAAGAAGAGATCTTGCACAGATTGGATCGTCATATCAGCCTTGATGAAACTACCGGATTTCCCAAAGGTCTGGAGGATTCGCACGGACGAGGACTTTATATCTGTCGTGAGATTTCGGATCAATTGATCTTCAACATCACTCCGGGAAAATGTACCGAGACGATTGCAATGATCAATCGAGAAGGAAGAACCGGATTCAAGTCTCTTTCCATTTACGAAGTTTAAAAAATCCGCAATTGATAAAGATCTCTTTTGGTTTCGAGATAGAATGTATTTTTATCTTTTCCCGGAAAAAACCGGATCGGAGATTCGGTCGACGCTAAAGTTTTGGTTCTGATTTTTTTTCCATCCGCATTTAAGAATACAATCCCTTTGTCTTGCCCGTAGACAAATCCGTTTCCTGTTGCAAATACAGCTTGGTAAACGGATCCGGTCTTATCTTTTTTTTCAACCCAGGACATCTTTCCTTCTTCGTAAAATTCCAAACCATTAGGTAAATTCAAAAGAGTGTTTCCGTTATCCGCTATAGACAAATAAACCTTATGAGGAAAATAATGTTCCGTCTCCCATTCTTCCTTTACTTCGCCTTTCTCGTCCAAAATCAGAAAAGAATCTTTTTTTCCGGTAGAAAAATGAACAACGACAAAACTTCCATTTGGTGAGATGGCAAGGGATTTGAAAAAAGATTCTTTGCGATCAACGGACAAATCCAGAGAATACAAAGAGTTTCCCTTTTCATCCACCCGGTAGATTTCTCCGCCGGAAAACAAAACTACCGCTCCTTTGCCTGCATGGTCAAAATCGAAATCGGTTAAAAATCGCCCGTTCAATTCACCGAGCCCTACACGATTTCCACTACTATCCAAAAGAAAAACCGTATTATTATCACCTGACAAGTACAATACGGGTGAGGAAAAATAACCGGATCTGGGATAGGAATTGATCGGTTTTTTCCAAAACAGTTCTCCCGAATCGTCGAAAAAATTAACTTCATCACCTATCTTTTGATATTCGATATGTCCCGGCGCGAGCAATGCAAAATCAACCCGATTGGGCTCTTCGTAATCGACGAATTTACTTGTAACGAAAGAAAAATACTTATTCCCTATCCGGTATCCGTTCAAAGTTTTTAAGGGATTTTCCCCGTCTTTGGGAATCGAAGTTCCGAAACCACCTTCTTTGTTCCAAACCCAAGTTTCTTTGACAGAAGACAACATAGGCAAATGAATATCCCAAAGAAAAAAGAAAAGAGTGAAGAATACGAATACGGATAGAAAAAATTGGAACATTATTTTATTTTCCTTTCTGGCAAAATTTGATGTAACAAAAACAAAGCGGTATTAGCTGCATTTTCCCGAATGGTTTCCCTGTTTCCCGGAAATAAATAACGGAATGTTTCGGAAGGTTTTCCTTTTTCCTTTCTTCCGATCCAAACGAGTCCGACAGGTTTTTCGTCAGTTCCACCGTCCGGCCCGGCGATTCCGGTGATAGATAATGAATAGTCCGCATTGGTTCTATCGGAAAGACCGTCCGCCATTTCC
Organism: Leptospira kobayashii; assembly: GCF_003114835.2. Taxonomy (NCBI): domain Bacteria; kingdom Pseudomonadati; phylum Spirochaetota; class Leptospiria; order Leptospirales; family Leptospiraceae; genus Leptospira; species Leptospira kobayashii. Next base: position 2,519,925 of record NZ_AP025028.1, read on the forward strand.
GAACAAGTCTCGGTACTGACTGCACCGTATTTCGCAATCGTATCCTCGCTTACTCCTAGTAAACTGACCTTTTGATCATTCGAATAGGTAATGGCTCCTCCCAGAAAATAGGCGCTGGAACCTTTTATATCCGTAATCTTGGCTCCAAGTAACCCACCCGTGCAACTTTCCGCAACAGCCAGGCTTTTTCCCGATAGACTCAAAGACTCATGTACTTCCGTAAAAACATCTTCGGTGCAAAGTTCCTTATAAAAATTTCGAATCCTGAGAACCACCTCATTTAACAGAGATTCATCGCTCGCGTTAAAAATTGCTTTGATATAACCTTTTTGTGCAGTCACTCCCCAATCCATCCCTGCAGAGAGAAGATCTTTCTGGTTTTTCATAAACTCTTCCTGAAAAAGAGACTCTCCGATCGACCATACCCAGCGAGTGGCTTGTTTTAAATTTTCAATACCGTAATTTCGTTTCAGAAAAGGCAAAAGTCTGCGATTGAACATTTCCTTCATCTCACTCGGAACACCAGGCATACATACCAGAAACGAAGAAGGTGCTATCTCTTCCGCAAATCCCACTGCGATTCCTGCGGAATTATCCAAAGTATAAGATCCGGACGGAACGTACACTTGTCTGAGCATAGCGGGAAGGATATCCGAGTAAGATTTTCCTCTGGACTCGAAAAATCTTTGCAATTTGATCCTGGCTTTTTCAACGACTTCCTTTTCTTTGTTCTGCAAATCCAATACGGTCTGCAAAGTATAATCGTCTTCCGTCGAGCCAAGCCCGCCCGTCATGATGGCAAGGACGGGATTGTCGGGATCATTCTCAGCTTTTCTTTTCAAATGCATCAATTCTTCCAAGATGGTTTTCGGGTTGTCGGGGAGGGCGATAAAGTTTCTTACTTTCCAACCTTCCTCAAACAAACGATTGGCGATCCACCCCGAATTGGTATCGATACTTCTTCCGGCTGTGATTTCGGAACCTGTGGCTATGATCGTGATTTGAGGTTGTTTCATTATAATTTACTGATACCGGTTTGTTTTGAATCTATTTTGATTCTTCCTTACTCATTCTTTCGGGAGCGGAAATTCCCAATAATTGCAATCCTTCTCTCAAATTAAACTGAACCGATTTACAAACTTGCAAAAGAATTTCTCTTTCTCTTCCTGATTTTTCTTTGATTCGATTGTCTTTGCCTGAATAAAATTTGGTAAAGGAACGGCTTAACGATTGCAGATAATTGGTAAGCCTGTGAGGTTCAAAGGAGACTGCAGCGTCATTTACCTCTTCCGGAAATCTCGCAGTCCAAAATAACAATCTCGCCCTCTCGTCCGATTTTAGAAATTCCAAATCAGTATCGGAAAAGACCGGATCGCCGGATACTTCACCTAACTCTCTAAATATGGAACAAATTCTGGCATAGGCATATTGAATATAGAATACCGGATTTTTTTCGGATTCATCTTTTGCCAAATCCAGATCGAAATCAAGAGGTGCATCGGAAGAACGCATTAGAAAAAAATAACGCCCCACATCACGGGCACTTTTTCCCAGATAAGAAAGAAGATCCGTCATGGTCTGAAATACGCCCAAACGTTTGCTCATCTTTACCTTTTCTTTGTTTTCGATCAAGTTGACCTGTTGAGCGATTAGAACTCGGAAACTATCGGCACCAAAGCCCAAAGATTGGATAGCTCCCTTCAGTCTTGCTATGTATCCGTAATGATCCGGACCCCAAATATCGATGATCTCCTCAAATCCACGATCGTATTTGTTTTTATGATAAGCAATATCCGCCATCAGATAAGTCGGTCGGCCGTCTTCCCTTAGTATTACCCGATCTTTATCGTCTCCGTAGTTTGTGGATAAAAAGAATAATTTACCCTCTTCCGTTTTTTTATCACTTTCTTTCAATCTAGCGGGAACTTTTTCAACCTCTCCTGCATCATGCAACGAACGTTCGCTGAAAAATTCATCGAACTTAACTCCGAAAAGATCCAGATCTTTTTTTTGTCCTTCCAGATTGTAATTAATAGCGAATAAGGATAATTCCCGGATAATGGAATCCCAATCCTTGTTTTTAATTTTCATATCCAAAGATGATTTTTTAGAACCATCCGATGAATATCGTTTGGCAATATCTTTGATATACTCTCCGCGATAACTCTCTTTCGGTAGAATATTGGATTCCACCAATTGAAAAACGGGAGCATCGCTTTCCTCTTCTTGAAAACTAATGGTTTCTCCGTTTAGTTCCTTATAACGAAGTAATACGGCGACCCCTAACAAATATACCTGATTCCCATAATCATTCACATAAAACTCCCGTTTTACGGTGTGTCCCAAAGTGGAAATCAGATTCGCAAGGGCATCTCCGTAGGCCGCCGATCTTGCAGATACTATATTCATAGGTCCGGTGGGATTGGCGGAAACAAATTCCAGTAAAACTTTTTTCGTTTTTTCTTCTTTGGCAAAAGGATCACTCCCCAACCGGAACTCGCTAGCATACTTTGTCAAAGAAAGAGGAGAGATTCTGAAATTGATAAATCCAGGTTGGGAAAAAGTCACTGACTCGATAAAGGAATCCGTTGTTATCAAGCTGATGATTTTTTCTGCAATAACTTGGGGAGATTTTCCAAGTGAGTTTTTGTTTTCCAAAGCAAACGAAGAGGAATAATCTCCGAACTTTTCATCTCTGGAATATTCGATTCGAATTTTTAAATCGGGAAATAATTCGATTTGGTTTTCCGACTCCAGATACTTTTTAATCGAATTGGTTAGAATGTTTAATACTTTATATTTTAATAAATTTTCTTTTTTCATAGATTTCAATAATTGGGATATCCTTTCCCCCAAGTTTCAAATGCCTGTTTTTGATATCGTTTGACAAACTCATGGATCGGTTCCCCATCACTTCTAAGTGTAGGTTTATAATTTTCCGTTTTTTTCGGATTTACCCGATTTGTCGCTTTTGTTTCCGCTTTCAGAAGCAATTGAAAGAGAGCGGTAAAAAGAGTAAACACCATGATAAATAAGATCGTCTTGGGGAATTGGCTCACGATGACTCAGTTTCCCAGGGTTTTGTAAAATTCAAAGTAAGATTTCATTTCTTTACCGGTAATAGAACGCAAATATTGATTCAAAACAAAATCCGCCTCTCGGACTTGGTCCTGGTTTGGTTTTTGCAAAATCAAATTTCCGAACTTTAATCGGAGAATCATATCAAACAACCGTAATATGCTCATATGATCTTTGGGAATACTATGGCAATCGCTGCAATGAAATTCCCGATTTTCCCAGGAAAAGAACGCTTTGGATTTGGAGAAGATATCCTCTCCGCAAGAAACACAATAGAAGTCCCTGGGAAAATGTCCCAGATTGACGAGTGCTCTTAACTTGAAAAAAGGTAAAATTTCATAAGTAAATCCATGTTCGGAACAGTATTCAAAACATCCTGATAACAACTGATAGATAAACGGATGTTCCTCTCCCTCTGGAAATAAATGCAAAGACAACTCGCATAAATACATAAGAAAAAGTGTACCTAAATAATCCGATTTCAATTCATCATATCGATTGATCAGATTGATTTCCTTTACGGACTTCCATTCCTTTTCCGCCTGATCGTAAAAATCGATTTCAACAAGGGAGCCTAGTTCCGTTCCCGCTATCGCCCTTCTTTTGGACTTACGGATTCCTTTCGATAAAAACTTCATCCTGATTAGATTTTCACCGGCAAGACTGATCAAACGATCGCTATCTCCGATGTCTCTGCTCTCGATTACGATACCTTTTTCTTTTTTAAGTGCCATCGTCTTCGCCGAAAATCATCGCCAAACATTCGTCTTCTTTCTTTTTCATCACGATCTCGTCGTCGGGAGAAGTCTCATGATCATAACCGAACAGATGCAATACTCCGTGAACAAGCAGTCTGTAAAACTCATCCACGTCATTATGACCTATTTCAATTGCCTGCCTTCTGCAAGTGTCCAGAGAAATAACGATTTCTCCTATCATTTGATGGGGGAGAGGAGGAAATTCCTGAAACAAAGGAAAGGATAGTACATCGGTAGTACGATCGATATTTCTTCTTTCCCGATTGATGTTTGTCATTTCAGAATCGGAAACGATCAAAATGTCCAACTCTATGGATTTTAAGAACTTGGGTTTGATCCGGGGAAGGATAAGTTCCAGATTTTTTTTAACAAGATTTTCATCCAGAAACGACCCCTCTACATTCTCATTCCAACGGATAGAAAGAAAGGGAGGAATCATTACTTCGAAACTTTTTTAGCTTTGGTCGTCTCTTCCAAAGCTTTCGTATCTTCCGGTTTAGGATACTTCGGTCTTTGATGAAGGCTAGACAGAAGAACTTCCTTGAAACTGGATTTGATAACTTCCAAATCACCAAGTGTCAAACCGCTTTCATCCAGTTGATTCTCAGCTAACTTGGAATTGATGATCTTTCGAATCAGCTCGTCCAAGCTTTCAGGAGATACTTCATCCAAAGACCGGGATGCCGCTTCCAAAGAATCCGCAATCATCACGATTCCCGTTTCTTTCGATCTGGGTTTCGGGCCGGGATATTGGAAATCGGATTTGCGGATCTTCTTTCTTGCCTGTAAAGAAAGAGTCTGCAAAGCCTTATGATAGAAAAAAGCCATCGTAGAAGTTCCGTGATGTTCCGGTATAAAATCAATGATCTCTCGGGGCAATCTTGCCTTTTTCGCCATCTCAATCCCATCTAACACGTGATCAATGACGGTTTTCGCGGCGAGCGCGGGATTGTTCTTATCAATGTGTTCCGGTTTGGGAATCAAATGCTGGTTTTCGATAAAAAATCCCGCATTCGGAATTTTACCTATATCATGAAAATAAACACCCACCCGAACGAGAAGCCAATCCAAATTCAAATTCTGCGCTGCCCGTTCGGACATGGCGGCAACCATAAAGGTATGAGTATAAGTCGAAGGAGCTTTGGTAAGTAGTTCCTGCAAAAGAGGATGACCCGTATCCGCAAGCTCGATCAATTTGAAACGGGTTGGAATATTGAAGATATATTCGTAGATGGGAAGTAAAAACTGAACCGTAGTCGTACTTGCAAATCCGTTGATGAAACAAAGCATCACCAAACGAAAGATATTGGAATGAGTCAGATCAAAATAAAAACTTCCGCTGCTGCTGGTCACCCAAAACTCTCTTCCGTCAAACAGATAACCCGCAGTTGAAATCAGAATCTGAACAAAGCTGATTATAAATCCTGCTTTTAAAAAATCGATTCGTTTCTTTAACTTTCTGCCGTAAACCGCACTCACTACTGCAACGGTAAACGCCAACATAAACGAAGTGGGATTGTATCTGGAGGCAAAAAATACGGTGAAGGATAGGAAAAATCCGAGTGCGATCCCCAATTGTTCGTCATAGACGAATCCGAGAAGCAGACAAATCATCCCGATAGGAACAAAGAGTGCGAAATAATAAGAACCTTCCCAATCCACGTCATTGATATAAAATGTTTTGGATACAAAATAGATCGCCACCACAACAATCCAAAGTGTGATAAAGATAATAAGATTACTGGATAAATCGTTCAATCGGTTCGGACGATAACGAATCAGATAAAAACCGATGATCGCAATCAAAACACATTGAGAAATAAAAATGGATGTGATGGAGGCAAGATTGGCTCGTGTCGCATAACGGTTCATCATCTCCAATTTCAAACGAACCGTAGGAGTCACCACTTCCCCCGCACGAACTATGATTTCATTTACCTGAATGCGGCTTTTCTGTATTGCGATCGAATCGGCCGCCTTTTGTCTTGCCGCTTCCGTTTCCTCCGAGTTGTAAGTACAAGCAGGATAGGAATAAACATAATAAAGCCCGATTCTGGAAATTGCTTTTAACAAATCGGGAGATACATTCTTCAATTTATCCTCAGCTAACTTTTGCAACGTGGAAAGGATCGGACCTTCTTTGTAAATTTGAGATCTGGGAATCACTAAATTCCCGTCGATCACAGCTGCGGGCTCCTGAGTTCCCAGATTACGAACCTTTGCACCGGATTTATCCAGATCCTTTTGAAAATCCAATTCTTCCTTTACGATACAATATCTGGAAAAAATCAAATTGATGTATTGTTGGATAAAGGACTTTACCTTGTCCTTTCTTCCGTAATCCAAAATAGCTTGTATCTCTTCGTTGGTTCGATTTCGCCATCTAGGAATTTTTTCTTTTACTACGGCAGGTGTCCCTCTTCCTTCGGAGACGATTTGTTTTAACAAATCCATATCTTCCGAAAGATTTACATCGATTCCGTTGGTTAGAACATTGAAATCCTTATCGAAAGAAATCGGAATATTTCCGGAAGCCTTTCCCTTTTCCTGACTTGTTTTTTCAGGATCATCATAGAAAAATTCTTTTACGGATTGAATCGTTTCGGGAGCGATTTTCCCTTCAGAAAAAGGTCCGTCCTGTTCAATGTTGATCTTTTGTTGCCCGAAAAAAGGAATGGCTAGGTTGTATGTAACGAATATCAGTGTGACAAAAACAAGGATGATCTGAATGTTTCGCACAAAGGACACAGGTCTAACTTTAGTTAGAATATCAGTCAATTTCGCCATTGTATTTTCAAACAACTGATTCATGATCTTTTGGTAAAAAGCCCCTCATTTTCTTCAAATCTACGAACGATCGCTTCCACTATATGATGGCGGGTAATGTCTTCCCTTCCGAAAGTGATCGCTTCCACCCCGTTTAAACCCCTTAAAGTATAGACTGTTTTTTCAAGTCCCGATCTGCCGTGCGCCAAGTCAATTTGAGTCGCATCACCGGAAATCGCCATTTTCGAATTTTTACCGAAACGGGTAAGAAACATCTTTAATTGAGGTAAGGTGCAATTTTGCGCTTCATCCAGAATGATAAAGGAATTGGAAAGTGTGCGTCCTCTCATAAAAGCGATCGGAGCGATTTCGATTTTATTCACTTGGATGTATTCCGTGGTTTTTTCAAAACCAATACATTCGTGTAACGCATCATAGATGGGACGAAGATACGGATTCACTTTTTGTGTCAAATCCCCCGGAAGAAAACCCAGGTTTTCTCCCGCTTCCACCGCGGGACGTGTAAGTACGAGTCTATCCACTTCCCCGGTTTGCATCATTCTGCAGGCGGTGGCGATAGATAGGAATGTTTTGCCTGTTCCTGCCGGTCCCATAGCAATTGTTATATAATTTTTCTTTAAACTTTCTACGAAGAATTCCTGGTTTTTGGTTCTGGGAAAAATCGGTTTGCCCTTAAAGGTAACAAACACTTTATCTTTAGGAGTCCAATCTCCGTCAGATTCATTTTTTACAAATTCGGGACTGCCGGGGGTCGGCCAACCTTTGTTAGCATCCTTTGCCTGCCCCATAAGATAATCTATATCAAACAGGGAAAAATCATTTTTATCAGGACGTTTTTTGAAATTTTCTTCCACTCTCTGGAATGTCTCAACAGCTAACTGAACAAAGTCGGAATCTCCCTGAATGATCAAGGACTTACCGCGAGGAATGAGTTTGACTTTGAGTCTGGATTCCCAAAGGGGAAGCTGCGAGTCGCCGATACCGCAGATGACCTGGTAAAGAGATTCTTCCCCGAATGTGAAACTTGTGTCCATATGGAATATTAAATAGTGACTACTCTGAGTTTCAACTCTTCCAATTGTTTTGCTTCTACAAAACCGGGAGCTTCGCTCATCATACATGTTCCTTTTTGCGTTTTAGGAAAAGCAATCACGTCACGAATAGACTGACCTTTGGTAAGAATCATCATAATACGATCCACCCCGAATGCAATTCCACCATGAGGAGGAGCGCCAAACGTAAGTGCTTCGAGAAGGAATCCGAATTTTTCATTTGCGGATTCTTTATCGATTCCGATCGCTTCCAAAACTAAAGATTGAATTTCAGCGTTGTGAATACGGATACTTCCCCCACCGATTTCGGTACCATTCAATACTAAGTCATAAGCTTTGGCGGAAATTTTAGAAAGGTCAACGCTTTTCCCGGCTTTCCAATCCCGCAAAAGATCCCAATCTTCCTCTTTCGGAGAAGTAAAAGGATGGTGTAAAAAAGTCCAGGATTTGGTAGTTTCATCCACTTCGAACATAGGAAAGTCAACCACCCAATGAAAACTGTATTCCGACTTAGGAGGATCGTACTTGTCCGAAAGTTTCAATCGAAGAGCACCGAGAGATGCATTTACTATTTTTGTAGAATCCGCACCGAAGAAAACCATATCTCCTTCTTTGGAACCCACCGCTTTGGCAATCGCTTCCAATGCTTCCGGCGTAAACCTTTTGGTAATCGTTGATTCCAAACCTGCAGAACCATGTTTCATATAAGCAAGACCCTTGGCGCGGAAATCACGGGAAAGCCAAGCAGTCAAATCTTCGATTTCTTTACGGGAAATAACCGATCCTCCCGGAACACAGATCGCTTTCACAACACCGCCCGAAGAAATGGCACCGCTGAACACCTGAAAGTCGCAAGTTTTTACAATTTCCGATACATTGACTAGTTTCATTCCGAAACGAATGTCCGGTTTGTCGCTTCCGTATTCGTCCATCGCTACATGATAAGGCATGGTAGCAAAAGGAGTAGTAATTTCGAGTCCGAATACTTTTTTCAAAGAGAACTTCCACATCTCTTCTATCTCTCGACGAATGTCATCCTCCGAAACGAAAGCAAACTCCATATCCAGCTGAGTGAATTCAGGTTGTCTATCCGCACGTAAGTCTTCATCTCTGAAACATTTTACGATTTGGAAGTATCTTTCCATTCCCCCGACCATAAGGATTTGTTTGAACAACTGAGGGGATTGAGGAAGTGCATAAAACTGCCCTTGGTTGAGTCGGGAAGGAACCAAAAAATCCCTGGCTCCTTCGGGAGTGGATTTGTTCAAAATAGGAGTTTCGATTTCCAAAAAGGATTTGCTGTCGAGATACTCTCGCAAAGCAAATGTTAGTTTGTGGCGAAGAATCAGGCGATCTTTCAATTCTTCCCTTCTCATATCCAAGTAACGGTATTTCAATCGGACTTCTTCCCCGCTCGGATCGAATTCATCGAGAGCAAAAGGAGGAGTTTTGGATGCGTTTAAAATTTCCAGTTTTTCCACTATGATTTCATACTTTCCGGTTTTCATCTTAGGGTTGACCGAGTCCGCATCTCGAAGCGAAAGTTTACCCGAAACCGCGATCACATATTCCGAACGGACTTTTTCTGCGGCCGAAAATGCCTCACCGAGAAGTTCCTTACGGGCAACAATTTGAATGATACCTGATCTATCTCTCAAATCAATAAATATGACCCCACCTTGGTCTCTAAAACGAAACGCCCAACCGGCAAAAAACAACTGTTTGCCGACTTGAGAATCATTTACAGATTCCGCAGAAATTCTATTTTTATACTCTTCTTGTATCCAGGTTTTCAAAGTTCTTTTCCTTTTAAATTGGGACGTTATCGAAACGGCTGATTTTTGGGTTGAACATCAGAGGGAAATCGCCGGTTGCCCCTGCTCTGTTTTTGGCGATGATGATTTCCGCCATACCTTTTTTACTAGGCTCTAGTTCTTCGGGAGGTTTCACCATTTCCTCCCTGTAAATAAAACAAACAATATCCGCATCCTGCTCAATAGCACCTGACTCCCGTAAGTCGGAAAGCTGAGGTCTTTGGTCTTTGGATCTGGACTCGATGGAACGGTTCATCTGGGAAAGTGCAATTACGGGGCAGCCTACTTCTCTCGCCATCTGCTTCAGTCCCCGGGAGATATTCGCAACCTCTTGTTGTCTGCCACCTTGTGCTGCTCTGGGATCACTCATGAGCTGCAAATAATCCACTATGATAAGTCCGATGTCTTCCGTAGTCCGAAGTTGACGCACCCTTGCCGAAAATTCCTGAATGGTCAAATAACCGGAATCATCAATATAAATACTGGAAGTGGTAATCGTCGCCACGGCATCTTTCAATTGACTCATCTGAGTAGGAGTCAAAGTCCCGGACTTGATCGAATAGGAATCGATCCTTGCTTCCGCACTGAGAAGTTTCAAAAGAAGCTCCAGCCGACTCATCTCCAAAGAAAATATAGCAACTGTTTTGCGCTCTTTCAAGGCAACATTTGCGGCAATATTCAGAGCAAAGGTTGTTTTACCGTTTCCCGGTCTTGCCGCAAGAATCATAAGCTCATGGGTTTTGAGTCCGGTAGTCTTTTGATCGAAACCTTCGTAATGGGTTTTAAGACCGCTGATACCTCCGCCGCTCTGGCTATTGGCAACAACGGTTTTGATATAATCAATGAGTGTATTGGCATCGTCTCTGACCCGCCTGAGTCCTTTGGATCTCTCTTGCCTGGAGATATCCATAAGGGATTGTTCGATGAAACTGAATACAGTATCATTTTCCCCCGGCTCGGATTTGACTTTATCAATAGCAGTTGTTAGGGATTCAACGTACTTGCGACGATCGGAAACTCTTTTTACGCGTTTGATATAATAATCGAGAGTCTGGGAAGGAACGGTATCTTTGTATAAGGAAGTGATGTATTCCAAATCGCGCATCTCGTCTTTGAAGAGATGTTTTTCCCGCATATGATTTGTTACGGTAACAATGTCTAAAGACACGCCTTCCTGGATCAGATCCACCATGGCATCGAAAATTCGTCTGTGGGATTCGAAGTAGAAGTCGTCGGGGGCAAGCCCCATGTCTTCCTGCCCTGCGACACCGCGCATGAGCAGGTAGCCAATTAGGTTCTTCTCGGATTCTATCTCCTGGAGAGGGTTAGAATTCATAGAAGGTCTGGAGAAGAATTAAGCTTCTCCGATCACTTTTACTTGGATGTTAGGGGTTACGCCTTCTGCCAAACGAACTTTCAGTTTGTATTCGCCCAAAGCTTTTAAAGGTTCACCTAAATCCAGTTTTCTTTTATCGATTTCAATACCGGTTTTTTTGATGGCAAGAGCGATATCTCCGGCAGTAACGGAACCGAATAAACGATCGTTTTCACCGACCTTTACTTTGATTTCATAAACTTTACCGTCGATAGAAGCACCCAGGTCTTTCATAACCTTTGTTCTCTTGTCGCGTTTCAAATCCGCCAATCTTTTTTGGTGAACGACCACTTTTGTATTACCGTCGTTAGCACGCACGGCAAGTCTGCGAGGAAGAAGAAAGTTACGTGCATAACCGTCTGCAACGTCTTTGATATCTCCCGCATCACCTAAGTTTAAAACGTCTTTTTGTAGAATCACTTTCATGTTTATCTCCTAAAGAACCTTAAATGGTAGTAAACCGATCGATCTTGACTTACGAATTTCACGTGCAAGAACTCTTTGGTGTTTCGCGCAAGAACCTGTAATACGACGAGGAATGATTTTCCCTCTGTTGGTTACAAATCTTTCCAAAATATCAACTCTCTTGTAGTCAAGACCGGCTAACAACGCTTTGTCAGCACAGAATTTACATACTTTCTTTTTGTATTTCGCGTTTTTACGTCCGAACTTGCCTTCGCCGTCTTTACCGCGAAAACCACCTTTTTCGTCGTCATCCATCGCGTCCATATTGTCGCGTGAATCTCTTGAATCGTCTTTTAAATCACTCATAAATTACCTATTAAAATGGAATGTCATCGTCTCCGGCATAATCATAATCACCACCGCCCATACCGGAATCTTGGGATGGTGGGAATTCACTACCTCGGTCACCGCCGGAAGAAGAACCGCCGCCTTGTCCGCCTAATAGTTGAGCAGACTCAACGAAGATACGGATTTTGGATGCTTTTTTTCCTTCGGGAGTTTCCCAGGATTGCTGCTGAAGTCTTCCTTCAATCGCAACTTGTTTTCCTTTTCCGGCATACTGCTTGAGTATGTCAGCTAACTTACCCCATGCGACACAATCGAAGTAATGAGTTTCCTCTTTCTTCTCCCCGTTGGAAACATAAATGCGATTATTGGCGACTGAGAAGTTAACCACAGAACTGCCGTTAATCGATTTAAATTCGGGGTCGCGTGTCAGGCGGCCTATTAGAAGGATCTTGTTTAGATCGTTAGCCATTGGAACGGACGACTAGTGTTTTTAAAATGTTCGTATTCAGTTTGAATTCGTGTTCGATTTTAACGATTTCAGACGGAGCACTTTGGCATTTAATCAATGTAAAATGGCCTTGTTCGTCTTGTCCGACCGGATGCCAAAGTCTTTTGGAACCCCAATCTTCTTCGTTTTGGATCGTGACGGAGTGTTTCGCGAGGATGTCCTTTACTGCGGACTTTGTTTCCTCGACTGCCCCTTCACGAATGATGTTCGTGATCTCGTAGTTTCTCATGTTTCTCCTATGGGTATACCCCCTTGACCGAAATGGGCGGGGGTAGAAGAATAATTTTAGTATTCCTGGTTAGGATTTTCGTTACCAGGTGGGGGTCAATGGAATTTCTTCTTGGTTCTATCCATTTACCGGATTTCTATGACAAATACTCAAGGGCTATGAGCGAAAAAATCAATTTTCCGGAGATTTGGGGCCTAGGCCTCGGTCTATTTTTATCACTCTATGCAGGTTTTTTAAACCACGTTTCCCCCAGTGAGCCGTTTTCCGAAACCCATTCCGGTTTCCATTCGCCGGTGCTTGCTTTGGAGACTGCGGAAACACCCAAACAGGTTCAGGATCTGATCGGGGTCTATGAAAACGAAGAATTTCCGGCCCTCACTTCCCAATACAGGATTCTGCATTATTTTGATTTCGGATTTATCTTCTGTTATATGGCATTTTTGGCTTATACCGGACATTATGCGGGGAGAAGGGTCAGGCCTATCTTTCTAAAAATATTTTTGGGAATGATTGCGGTTCTTGTGCTCGGGGGATTTGCGGACATTGTGGAAAACATCCTGATCCTCAATCTTTTGGATGCAAAAAATCCGGAAGAAATGGTCTCCTCTTTGGAATATTTAAAACCGACAGCTCAATTGAAATGGTTTTGTTTATTCGCCTACTCTGCCACAGTGGGCATTTACTTCTGGTTATATGAGAAAGGACCGCTACTCAGAATCACATCCGTTCTTTTTGTAACCGCTTTTTTCCTGGGACTTTTTTCCATTTTCAAAACCAATCTCTTGGAATTGTGTTTTCCGTTTTTCGCATTGGGTCTTGCTCTGACCTGGTTTCATTACGGATTCAGTTTGGCTTTCAGCTCCTTATCCAAAAAAACATAACCTCGTCCTCCGCTGATCACAAGTTCGGTGCCCAAATTTTTACACAAAAAAGCGTATTCTTTTAAAAATTCATCCGCTTCCTTGGGCCCGAGAGGACTGAAAAAATGATCGCCTGACATGGATTGGTGACGACCGAAAATAGGAATCACTTCCACTACAGCGAGAATTCCTTTTTGGAAATGCAAAACTGCCGATATATTGTGTTTTAAGTATTGGTTTTTGGATCCGAAGAAAAAATTACCAAGCGAGTAAATCACGACTCCTTTGGGAAACACTTCAATCCCTTGCGGGATATGAGGATGATGACCGATGATTGCCTGATAACCTGCACCGATCAGATACTTTGCGGCTTTACGTTGGGTTTCCGTAGGTTCCGGATTGTATTCCACTCCCCAATGAACCGCTAAAATATTAACTTGGTTCGGTTTGGTTTTGCGGGCAAGTCTTTCCGCAACGCCTACACGGAAATAGGCGGCGCCGGGATTTCGAGGACCGGCAAACAACCTGGTCTCCCCCGTATCTGAAAAAGAAAAAATACGAAATTCATTGTCTATCGATTTATAAAGCAAAGGGACCATCGCCAAAGACTCGTTATCTCCTGCGCCGGCGGAAGAGATTTTATTTTCCGCAAGTAAGGATAAAGTATCCTTTAGACCCGGTTCTCCGAAGTCCATAGTATGATTGTTGCCCAGAGTCACTCCGTCGATTTGCAATTCCTTCAGAATGGATAGATCTTCTCCCGTTCCGTAGAATACATAGGACTTCAATTTATCGGCACTCGGTTGTTTCCTGAGAATGGGTGTTTCGAGATTCAAAACACGATAGTCCATGGAGGCAAGCAGACCGGTGAAACTTCGGAATGCAAAACTCGGATCATCCTTACGGATGGAATCTCTCACTCCCCAATTGAACATCACGTCTCCACCAAACCATAGCTTTGTGGATTCGGGAAAACGAAACCCCTGCCCCGTTTCCGTTTTGAACCTGTAATAATCCCGGATCGGAGCGATGACCCTGGGTTCTGCCTCTTCCGTTTGCTCCGGCCCATCTTCGGAAAAAAGAAACGAAGGGAAAACACAGAATAGATAAAAAAACAAAAGAAAATAAATCTTCATTTTTAATTCAATCTTTCCCGTTCGCAAACAAAACCGTAAGAAATTAAAAACGGAATACTGACTCGGGGATTTCCGTTTTGGTAACCTTTTTCATTTTGATAAGAATCAGAACGTTTTCTTTCTCTTCTCCCAAAGGGATCACTTTGGTTAAGATTGATTTGGGTGGGTGTTTCGATTTAGGATCTTTTTCTTTGACAAGGGACACTGCTTTGAGTTTGCGAAGAGGACTGACAAGCTCGATCCGGTTAAGCTCCCCTTCTTCGAAAAAATACTCATAAACCCCGTCCTTCTTTTCCAATAGAATGCGGTTTTCCTTTGTCAGAAACCTGGCTTTCGGAGAAGTAATCTCAGGCTGAAAAGATCCGGTAAGATATTGGTAAATCACAGGGAAAGGAAGTTGAATGGATTTTTTTGTATTGGGATCTTGCAACAAAAGATCTCCCATTGCTTGCGTCGTCACCTTATTTGTGCTCGTCGGTTTGATTTGAATTTCAGTCGGGCTCGCGATCAGTTCGGAAAAAACAAGTCCAAAAAAAGTATCCATCAATTGGATCTTTACAAGTCCTGTTTCTTTGGAATAAAAGATCTTTCCATCCACTGCAAAATTGTCTTTTTTAGGGACGAATACCTGAATGTTCATGGCAAACTCTCCCTTAAAGGAAGAATAATTGGTTTCTTTGGATTTGATTTCGGAAAGTAGCGCTTTCGCATTTGCATCGCTAGTCGATACGTAACGATCCTTGTTTTTTCCTATAAAATCCACGTCTTCCACTTCTCCTGCGGAACAAAAAGAAAAAAAGATTCCGAGTGATAAGGATATAAAAAGATTAAAAAATTTGAAAAGAGAAGTCATTCGGCAAGTTCCTTCTGAACAGTTGTTAGTTTTGTTTTGATTTTTGACGATTCCATATCGTCTTTTGTGAGAGGGAGGGCCATTTGCCAATAAAACCCGGCTTTTACCAAATCTTTTTTGGCAAGATACACATCCCCCAGGTGATCAAAGATCACCGGATCTTCCGCATCGCGATTCACCGAAATCTGCTCGGCAAAATGCAGATGCAATAACGCTTCTTTCCACTGGTTCGTTTTAAAATAAATCCATCCCAAACTATCCTGGTAGGCCGCATTGTCCGGTTCCAGATCCACTGCCTTTCTCAGATAGGAAAGTGCTTCTTCTTTTTTAATTCCGCGTTCCGCATAAAGATATCCCAAATAATTATATGCGTTCGGATTCTCAGGATTCGTTTGAATTGATGCGAGCAAATCCGTTTCGGTTTTGGGGAAATTTTTCAATTTATCGAAAACCGTTGCTCTGTAAAAAAGATAATTATTGTTTTGCGGTTCAAGTTCAACCGCTTTGGAAAAATTCGCAAGGCTCTGCTTGTAATCCTCTTTCTGAAAATACACAAGCCCTTGCAGATAATAATAGGCTGCGTTTTTCGGTTCTTTTTCAAGAAGAAACTTACCGATCGCAAGCGAAGCATCGTAATTTTTTATACTAGGATTTAACAGAAGATAAGCGAGTCGGAATTTCAAATTGTTCCTTTCTTCTTCGCTTTGAGTTGTCAGGATCGCTTTTTTAACGGAAAGAATCGCACTGTTGGGATATCCCATCGCTTCTTCGCAATGAGACACTCTTTCCAGTAACCCGGGAATATCTCCTGCCAGACCTTCTTCCTTTTCAGCAAAACGGATCGCGGAATTAAATGCATTTTCGGAAACTACGTACTGTCTGTATTGAAACGCCAAGGCCGCTGTGGACAACATTGCTTTGTACAGTCTTTCTTTTTCCGACGAAGCTACCGATTCCTGATAAGCGACTCTCGCCGCAAGCCTCCCCGGATTTTTTTCGATAAAGGAAGAAAGCTCATCCGCAAGTCCCTGTTTCCTTCCTTTCAGAAAACGGTCCAAGATGGAAATCAGCCCTTCTTTAGGAATTTTTTTCTCATGAGCAAGAGTTACGAAATAACCAGGCGCCATCACCCGCGAATCCAAAAAGTAAATCTCACCAAGCATATGTGAGGCGTCAATTTCACGGGGATTGGATTCCCGGATCCAATTCAAATATTTTTTCGTATTGGAAAAGTCACCCAACAGATAATTGATCTGTGCGACACGAAAAATCACCTCAGTATCGTTACGCGCCAAATCCAGATAGGCCAGATAATAATAAAGGGATTTCTTAGGATTATCCAATTTATAATTCAGTTCACCTAAAGATTTAAGAACGGTGGATTTGTATTTTGAATTCGTATCTCTTTTCTGAATGAGATCCCAAAGAGAAGTATAATATAGAACGGATTTGGTCCATCTTTTCAATTCGAAATTCAAATTGCCCAAAAGGTAAAGAAAATCGGAATCATAAGGATAATCCTTTAGATCTTTCTCCAAAGTATCCGACGCGGTTTCCAATTCTCCCTTTCTGATCTCCACTCTCGTTTTGAGAAGTATACTTTCCCGGGAAGGAGGGTTTGGCGGCTGAAACTTCTTATAAGCCGTCTCACTCCAACGCATTGCAAGATCAAGCTCACCTAACTCCAAATAACTAACACCGATGGAATAAGCGCTTAAGAAAGTCGGTTCCTCGTTTTTTTCTTTTCTACAGTTATGATATTTTTCAAAAAATCCTACAGCTGCCTCGTGTTGCTTTTTTGCCTCTTCCGGTTTCCTTCTTGCTGCGGATTGAAAGGCATCCACTTGTTCCTGGAAGCCGCGGGAAAGCAGATATT
The DNA here is from genome assembly GCF_003114835.2 of Leptospira kobayashii. NCBI lineage: Bacteria > Pseudomonadati > Spirochaetota > Leptospiria > Leptospirales > Leptospiraceae > Leptospira > Leptospira kobayashii. Next base: position 2,537,004 of record NZ_AP025028.1, read on the forward strand.
CTTCCGGTACGCCTTTTTCCAAAAGACTACAGTTTTTTGTATCTTTTACTTCCTCCGTCGGTGGAGCTCCGTACAAAGTACCCGAAACCAGCAAAAGAATGGATAAAAATCGAATGAAATAAGGTCGTATATCGTTAATTGCTTGAAACATCCGTGTATTCCGACAAAGTTCGGGAACAGGGACTTCCTTGAACCAGATCTTCCGAGAAAATTTAAAATACATTCTGGCCGTTCTACTTGTATGGGCAATCACTTTCCCGTTCGTTTTACAAAACAAGGACACCATACTTGCCGATCTTACCCTTCGATACAATGCTCTCTTCGGTTATCCCAATCCCGGCATAACTCGCGAGTTAGTGGCAAAAGGAGATGCCATCCTGGAAGGAAGAAAGGAAGGCAGCTCCAACTTCTTTTTAAAAATCACTTCTTTTTTCCAATCGGAAGAAAACCAAAAATCGACAGCTCTTCCTTTGGATCTACGCCTTATGGAAAAATCCTGTCTGTACTATCAGTCCAAAAACCATGTGGAAGAAACCTTTCTCGAACTTACTTGGCGGGAAAAGGCGATGGAATGGGGATCTCCTTTATTTACGAAGGTCACCACTCCGGGAGAAATCGTACTCGGCCCCCATCCTAAAGATTACTGGAATTCCCATATCGAAGATGTTTTGGAAGCTTTGGATTATTACAAACGCGCCCTTCGATTTTCAGGTCCTGACTTTATCGTTCCTAAAAAAATAGAATCCGTAGCTTGGGCCGTTTGTCGTCCTGCGGAAATTCTTTTGGCATATAAAACACATATGATGGAAACTGAAAATTATGTGATAACAAAACTCGCCAAAGAAGACAAACTCCCATCCAACCTAACGGATGTTCAAAGAAGAAGTATCGCCCTATCTACAATCAAAAAAGGATTTTTTCCGGAAGTAAATCCGAATGACTATCTGGAATCTTTGCTCAGACAAATTTTACTGACAGGAATGAAATCATTTTCCCCCCGCGAAATGGATTCTGTGTTCGAAAGGATTCTGTATTTCGTGGGAAATAGCGAAAGGGAGTATCTGAAATTCCGATTCCGACGTGCGGAACTATTTTATCAGCTGGGATCGGAAGATCCCGAATATTACAAAAAAGCAATTCGGGAATTCAACGAAGCATCCAATATCAAATTGGCTTTGGAAGATGAAGAGGCGAATCTTCCTTTATTACTCGTTCATCAGTTCGAATCTATTTTAAAACAAGCCCAATGTTACCAAAAATTGAGTGAGAACAAAAAATCACTTCAGATTCTAGATTCACTTACCTCCAAATTGAGAAACGTAGATGAACGGAGTGTAGGCGGCATAAAACGGGAGATTGTGCAAAGTTACAGAGAAACAAAAAGGACGGTTCTCCGTAAACTGGGTCGATTCGAGGAAGCAGATGAAAGCCCCCTCACGGAGTAAGTTTTTTTACTTTGATTATAATGCGACTCATCCTCCTTTTTTAAATTTTCTAACAGAGTCCCTAAACGAATACGCAGAAGAATATTATAATCCTTCGGGAGCTACCAGATTTTCCTTACGCAACCAAGGAAAGATCGAATCCGTTCGAAAATATTTCGCCGGACTAACCGGGAAAAACGAAAGAGGATTTGTTTTTTCCTCAACGGGTACCGAGGCAAATTATCTGCTACTCAGATACCTGCGGGAAACCAATCCCGATCTGAAAGAATTGATCGTAAGTCCGTTCGAACATTCGAGTATGTATTCCGCCATTCGGGATCTCGGATTTTCCCCCGTTCTCATCCAAACGGATTTTTCCGGAGTGATCGATCTGAAATCATTACGTTCCTTACTAGAAAAAACCCCTCTTCCCGTGATTTGTTTGTATGCAGGAAATGAAACAGGTGTTCTTCAACCGGTGGAAAAAATTGCAGAACTTACGAAAGAATTCGGAGTATCTTTTTTCAGCGATCTTATGCAGGCATTCGGAAAGATTCATCTGGATTTTTCCCTATTCGACGGTTTCAGTTTTTCCTCTCATAAAATCGGAGGAGGACTTGGTGCGGCCCTCAGCTTCGTTCCCAATGGCAAAATCGACTATCACGTATTTGGCGGTGGGAACCAAGAAAACGGACACAGAGCCGGAACGGAAAACATACAAGCACTTCTATCTTTTCAAAAGGCAACTGAATTTCAAATGGAACATCTTTCCCGAAAAGAAGAAAGACTTCGGGAATTCCAAATTCAGATGGAAACAAAACTCGAAGCACTAGGATGCAAAATCATTGCCAAAAACTCCCCCAGGCTACCAAACACCAGTTTTGTGATGCTTCCCTTGGAAGATATAGATTTTTTCCTACTGGGAATGGAAGAGAAAAATACGATCATCTCGACAGGCAGCTCATGTAAGTCCAGAGCGAGAGAGGCGTCCTCTTCACTGATTGCCATGGGATATTCAAAGGAAGAGGCCCTCCGTTGCATTCGCATTTCGACGGGAATTAATACAACCCAAGATGAAGTTGATTTTTTACTGAAAGCTGCGGAAGAACTGATTATAAAATTCAAAAGTTTTTAATTTCAATGAAGATCCGAATCCTCACCAAACCAAGTAAAGATGGAAACCCGAGTCAATTCGATGCGGAGCTTTTCTGGGAAGAAAAAAAATTCCGACCGGTAGAAGTGATCTGTTCCATCGACGGGAAATCCCTATTGGAATTTCAAAAAGACTGGGAAAGATTTCTCAGACAAGTCCTTCCGAGCAATATCGGCAAAAAGGAACTTCGGGAAAAAATTTCAAAAAAAGCGAATGCATTGGAACAAATCGTATTCGGGAAAAAAACTCCTCCCTGGAAAGAAATCCATTTTTCGGAAGAAATACTGATCCAGACAGATCCGGAATTTACTTTTTTTCCGTGGGAAATACTCACGACTCATAAAGGTTTTTTCTATGAATGGCCCGTCTACAGAGGAATACGATCGGAAGTATTTCATTTCGAACCGAAATCCAAAAACGGTTTCCTACTCATCGAAAATCCGATTCGGGAAGACCTGATTCCAAGTGTGAAAAAAGAAGGATCGGTGATCCGGGAGATTTGGAAATCCCAATCCAAAACCCCTATCAAAACCTTAAAGCCGGATCATCTGAAAACTGTCCGGTTCTGGGAGGAAATCTCAGAAGCATCTTACTTACATTATGCGGGACATTCTTTGCCGGAGGGAATCCCTTTTCCGAAAGAAAATAGAATGATCGGAGACGAAATCGGAAAAACAAAACTCTCCAATCTGAAAATCGTATTTTTAAACAGCTGTTATTCCGCCCATGAATCGAAAAACACTACCGGGCTTGCGGCCAATTTTTTAAAAGCAGGGGCCGAATTCGTATTGGGATTTTTAACACCGGTGGAAACGGAAGTTGCCGAACTTACTTCCAAAATCTTCTGGACGGAGTATCTGAAAACAAAATCAGCAAAAAAAGCATTCGAAAGAACAAAGTTCGAACTAAACAAATCGGATAACAAATACCAGGTGGCAGAATTATCCTTTTTGTGTTTTGCTCCTTTGGAAGAAAAAAAATATCCTCCCTTGCTTTCCGCCGTATTCGTAACAGTTCTCATAGGATTATTTCTTTTCGGATGGAATTTGATCCGCGAAAAGGAAGTTTTTCCTTTCGACAAAAGGGAGATGAAGGCAGTTGAAACTGACAAAGTCGAAAATACTTTCGAACAAACAAAAACGAAAACAAACCTTTCACCTCCTTCACGGATTTCAGACAATCCTCTCACAAACAGAATCAACCTTTTAACAGACCAAAATTTTCAAAGGCAAATCAAAACTTTTTTAAAGGAGGATCATCCTCTTTTGGATTCGGAAGCAAGGCATCGTTTGGTTTTGGAAATTCTGGAAACTGAGATTTCCGAAGATAGAAAATTTTACGAATTCAAAAGAAGATCGGGGTTAGAAGAATGAAAAAGGAAAAATTTATCCCGATCTTCGCCTTTATTTTGTTTGGTTTTGTTCCGATGAATGCCGAAAAACCGAACCCGGTCAAAGAATACGAAGATTTTCTCGTAACTAAATCCATTCTTACCAAAATTAAAAAAGATTCCTATTCCCATTTTCAAAATGATCCTTCGGAAAATAACGATTTGGAAAAGGATATCGAATATTATCTCGCCAAATGCAAATATAAGAAAATAAAAAATCTAACCCGAATTTTGAAATTATTCTCTCCTGTGGACAGCCTGTTATTTCTAAAACAATGCTCGGAAACGAAAAAGGAAGAAGCATCGAGCTTTGAATCGACCGTAAAACAAAAATTATTCGAACTATCCCGATTTCCCAAATTGGAAATTATCGAAACGGAACTTGCAGACAAGGAAGTATTGTCTTCCTTCTCAGAACTGAAGCGAATCTGGGAAGATCGGGTATATTTGTTTTCCAATTTTTATTCTCCCCATTCTCTCGCATGGCTCGGCTATGAAAAAGAGATCACTGAGGAAATTAATAGAATCGCATATTCGGATTTACCGGTACACAGGAAAGCAAATCAATTGAATCGAATCAAAGAGGATACGATTCAAGCGAATAAAAAATTATACTTAATGTTTCTATATTCCGCGGAAAATCCCTGGAACAAAACTTCGCTCTCGGATGAGAATCGTGAGAGTTTTACTTTCTATCGGGAACGAAGCGAAAAACTTTTATCCGATCCTGATTTTCCGACGGATGCCAAAGCAAAACTGGAAGAGCTTTTGAATTGTTTGAAAAACATCAATGAAGTAGGAAAGGAAAACATGCGTTTGCTATTTTTTTACGGTTTTTTTTATGATTACGGTATGGATTGGAATAATCTCGGTGCAGAACTCCTAAAAGAAGAAAAATCGGTCTTATCTTATCTGAAAAAAACAATTTACCAGTCACATCATTTCGAAAAAAGATTACATCAGATAGGTAAAACCTGCAAAGAAACCGAATTTGAACATGAGTGACGAAATCCGACAATTATTAGATGATTGCATCCTTGCCAAAGAAACGGCATGGAAATCCTTCATCGCGAAATTTCATAAACTTATCTCCGGAACTGTTGCACATTATATTCCGCAATCGGAAATCGCCGATACGATACAATTGGTCTATTTACGACTAACGCATAACAACTACCAACTTTTAAGAAAATTCAAAGGAGAAAGTCTTCCCGCATTTATCGTCTATTTAAGTGAAATCTCGAAAAACGTAAGCCTTTCCCAAACAAGGGTAATACGAAGACAGGACTTCCGCGAAGGAATCAGTCTTGATGTCGCGATTGACGTGTTAGATGATAGACCCATTCCGGAAACCATATATTTTGAGATGGAGGAGAAAAATGAGTTTTATCAGCACATTTCCTCATTGGACGAACCTTCTCGCGAAATTCTATTCTTCCGACTCAAAGGTTATAAATTCAAAGATATAGCCGAAATTTTATCTTTACCTCTGGGAACTGTATTAGCACGCGCTAGTCGGGCAAAAGAAAAGATAAAAAAAATCGTCAAAAATGAAATAAACGGGTGAAAGGAGGAAATCAATTATATGGAACCATTTGATCCTAACACCTTTATGAATAAAGTTAAGTTAAAAGAAGCATTCTATTTAATGGGAAGAGGTAAAGAAGCGGATTCGGATACAATGGATCAAATCTTAGCAAATGTGATCCCGAAACAGGAATCGGGCTTTGTATTGATTCTGAGGTTCTTAGCCGGAAAGCTATTTGTAACTACGAGCGAAAAATCCGAAACTGAAATTCCTCCCCTTTCGTTCGCGTTTCGAGGAGAAGAAAAACCTCAATTTTTACTTTCTTATAAAATGGATGATAAAGATATCTCTTTGATTCTTTCTCCCAATCAGGAAGGAACTGAAGTTTTTCTTTCGGTCGATGTCAATCCGCCGGCTTCCTACCAAGTACAACTCAAACTAGACGGAGATACGATTGAAACGATCGCCGATCTACAAAAGGGAAAAGTCTTTGATTCTCCGATTACGGGGGATACTTCTCCCGAAATCGTTCTTCTGGACAAAAATAAAGAAATCGGAAGATTTCACTTACTTTTGCACAGTTAGCTCTCTTTTTTTCCATTCTTTGCAATAATTCAAATAGTTTCGGTAATCTTTATATTAGTAGAGTTCATTTCCCTAAAAAGCGTTTGTACTCTCTTTTCCAAGCTAGTTGAATTTATAAACCTGACGTAAGTCGGGTTTTTTTTATCCCCAAGGTATTTCCGAAGGAAGAAAATAATCCGGCACTTTTTGTGTTTACAAACATCGATTTAAACCTTCGAATATGCGGAGTTTGCATTTCAAGGATGTTCCCATGAGAATGGCTGTTAAAATTATAATCGGTGTAGTGATCGCATTGTTTCTATTCGTTTTTATAGCGCGAAAAACAAGTTCAACTGTTCATGTTAGTCGAACATTCAATGCGCCTCTTGATAAAGTATGGAATGTATGGAACGATGTCGAATCCATGAAAAAATGGTGGGGACCGAAAGATTACACCGCTCCCGTGATAAAGAATGATTTTCGGGTAGGAGGTAGTTTTTTACTTTCTATGCAATCTCCTTCAGGTGAAATGTTTTGGAATTCCGGAACATACAAAGAAATCATTCCTAGCAAAAAGATCGTATCCATGATGGCTTTTTCTGATGAGAACGGAAAAATAGTCCCCGGCGCAGAAGTAAAAGTTCCCGGTATATGGCCGGATGAAATTTCGGTAACTGTTGAATTCAAAGAATCGAATGGAAAGACGGAAGTCACTGTGGAAGAAGTCGGTATCCCTTACATTATGAAGTTAATGGCGAAATTGGGTTGGGAACAACAATTCGATAAATTAGAAACACTATTCTTTCCTTAATTAACAAACGTTAATTTACGTTTGTTTTTGCGACCTCCCGAATCCTCCGGATTCGGGACCGGGCTGCTCCGGGCTCCGCTAACGCTGCGGTCGCTAATCGCGACCAAGCCCTGCGCATCCCTGGTCGGGAATCCGATATATGAAAAACGAATGGCAAAAAGGCGAACTTTTTCGTAAAAAATTTTCATTCGGCAGAGATTGACTTGTATTATCACCAAAGATATGTTAAAGAAACCTCATTGGGTGGCGGGTGGTTAACCCCACCCAATTCAGGGCGGGGAGATCCGTTCTAAAACTAAAAACGACATGGCTTTCCTTAAAAATTTATTCTCCAAATATTTCAACTTCGACCACTTTTTACCCCTATTTGCTTATTCATTCGGATTCGCGCTAATCCTTCTTACAGTTCATACTTTTTCAGTTTATTTCGAATTAAAAAGATCAAACCCTAACTATTCCCCATCCGGACGAAACATCGGTTCCGTGCACAAAGACAAATCGGAAAAAGAAAAAATCCAATCTCAAATCAGACAAATACAAACGATCGAACGTAGAAACAAAAATATAAATGAATTAAAATCGTTTGCCAAATGGTATTGTTTTTTACTAAATCATCTGAATGAAAAGTTCGACTTGCCGGATTCGCTCCTGCCTGAAAATAAAAATGCTCTCGATTTACTGAAACTATTCCAAACCAAACGGGAAAAAAATCTAACTCCGGAACAAATATCCTTTTTGATTTTATCAGACTATAACGACCATAAACTTTCCGATGCATTCATCCCGCAAAAACAAACCTTTATAGAAATTGCAGGTGTATCTTCTTTTTATCCGGATTTGTTTTTTGCAAAAGACATTTGGGAAAATCTGGCGAAAGATCCGGACAGGTTGTATCGACTTTTAGTTTTGATTTTAGAAACCAAAGAATCTTATAACGACACCGACCCTTCGCATATCGATTCCGATCTTTGGACTTATACATTATCCGAATACCGCTTTCATTTCAAAGAGATATTTGAAATGAAAGCAAAAGATGAAAGAACTTACATGTTGAACGTAAATTACAAAGTCATTCAGATAGAAAGTATTCCTTAGATATGTTGTTCTTTATTTTACAGAACTTCTCTTTCGAATGAAATCCAAAGTTTCAGCGATTCCATCTTCAAACGACGTCCTGGGAATCGGTCCGATGGTTTCTGTATATTTGCGGCCACTCAATTGCAAAGGATCTTCCATAAGATACATGATTTCCACAACTTCCCTTAAAAAAGAATCGAAGATTCCCAGTAAGGTCACTGTAAATCTTCCGAGTGAAATCACTTTGGACTTTCTGCCCAAATGAGTTTCCGCGATTCGAACGATTTCATTTCCCGAAATCATTGCACCGGGAATATTCCAATTTCCACCGAACGATTTTTCTTGTAAGGCGATCTCTACAATCATCTTTGCTGCATCGGGAAGATAAACATATTCCCTTTTGGGTTTTAAACTCCCGAAGAAAATCCCCAATTTTCCCAAGGCGAGTCCGTCCAAAGTAGGATTGAGATAAGCTAGCTTGCTAGTAGGTCCGTAGTAATCGGGAAGACGAACAATCAACGGCTTTGCTTTTTTCCAAATGCCGGAGAATATCATCTTTGCAAACTCCACTTTGATCTTTCCCTTTTTCGTATGAGCAAAGTAGGGATAATCTTCCTCAACCGGGTAACCTGGATTTTTCCCATAAACATAAACTCCATCGACAAATACTATTTTTTTACCGGTCTTCTCCGCGGCCTCCATCACGCTTTTACCAATTAACAATAGTTTGGCTTCCATCTCTTGGTAGGAAACATTTGCCGCCTGAAATACGACATCAGCCTTTTCAAAATAAGGAATTAAAGTTTCAGGCGAAAATACATCCCCGACCACGAGTTCCAGGTCTTTCGGATTTCCCCATTCTGCCGCCAATTTTACAAGGCTGGTTTGATACCTCCCCAGAATCACCGTAGGAATCTTCCTACGGACCAATTCCTCTGCGATCGCCTTCCCACTTCCGCCTGTTCCCCCGAGCACCAATGCTTTCTTCATAACATCCTTCCTTTTATTGATTGATCAATCACAACTAGAATCAAAAAAAAATCTCAAACCCTACCGCCATTGTTCAAGCTCAGCTCCGAGGAATTAAGCGCAAAAGCCAAATTGCATAAAAACCCGCGTGCCAAAAAATCCTTCGCCAGGATTTCCGTATCGCTGAGTCCTGCCTCATCGAATTTTTGCTGCACTAGTTTCTTAAGGTTTTCCAAAGACTTTTTTACTACCTTCTGAACGTTTTCCTCAGCAATCCCCCAAGTCTGGATCTGAAGTAGAATCTCATTCGGATTGCGCCTCATCAATTCTTCGTAGGAAGAAATCAGATCAGGCAGCAGAGTGTCATTTTTGCATTCTACTTTCGCAAATTCGGCCGCAATCCTGTCGTAAATCAATTCGACCACTTCCAGAAACAAAGCCTCCTTACTCTCAAAGAAACGATAGACATAGGGCTGAGAAATGCCTGCTTTCGCGGAAATATCCGCAGTAGTCACTTTATGATAGCCCAATTTGGCAAACACTTCAATGGCTGCTTCCAAAATGGCTGCCCTTCTTTCTTCGTAGAGATGGCTGTTCGGTTTCGTTTGCATCTTAAATTATTGATTGATCAATCACAACCTTATCATCAGGAAAATTTCCGTCAATAGAAAATATTTACCCGAGTGCGGCCAAGGGATCATCCCCTAGGGCTTTCCTTAGATCAACTGTTCACTCTAAAGTAAATTACATCTCCATCCTGGACGATGTATTCTTTTCCTTCGATGCGAAGTTTTCCTTCTTCTTTGACTTTCGCCGCATCGCCGGTCCTGTCCAGATCTTCATAACGCATCACTTCCGCCCGGATGTATCCCTTTTCAAAATCAGAGTGAATCACGGAAGCCGCGATGGGTCCGGTACTCGCTTTGGCAGTGGTCCAAGCTCTCACCTCTTCCACTCCTGCGGTAAAAAATGTGATAAGGCCAAGTAGTTTGTAAGAAGCCTGAATCATCCGCGAAAGGCCAGATTCTGTTTCTCCGATCTCTTCCAAAAAAGCGAGTTGGTCGTCTTTCTCCAATCCGGAAATCTCTTCTTCGAAACGACCGCATAACACTACCACTTCGGCACCTTCTTTGGCGGCATAGTCTTTGATAGTGTTTACATGAGGATTATTCGTATTTTTTACATCCGAATCGAGAATGTTTGCAACATATAATACGGGTTTGATTGTGATAAGATTGAATTTTTTGGCGATTTTGAATTCATCCTCCGTCAAAGAAACTGCGGCTGCGCGTAGTCCTTTTTTCAGACCATCCAAAATCTTTTCCATTACGGATCCGATTTCTATCGCTTCTTTGTTTCCCGCCTTCGCGGACTTCGCTATTTTCTGGAATTGTTTTTCCAAACTGTCCAGATCGGCCAAAATCAATTCGTAATTGATAACGGTAATGTCTTCGATAGGATCTACTTTCCCGTGAACATGTGTTATATTTTCATCTTCGAAGGCACGCACCACATGGCAGATGGCTTCTACTTCCCTGATATGGGATAAAAACTGATTGCCGAGCCCTTCTCCCTGGCTCGCCCCTTTTACAAGGCCTGCAATATCGACAAATTCGATCGTGGTAGCGATTGTGCGTTTTGGTTTGTAAATCGAAGCAAGCCGTTCCAAACGTCTGTCGGGAACTTCCACAATACCGGTGTTTGGTTCTATGGTGCAAAACGGATAATTGGCCATTTGCGCGCCGGCTTTGGTCAATGCATTAAAAATAGTCGATTTTCCAACGTTGGGTAAACCAACGATTCCACAATTCAATCCCATACGGATAGATTTTTCAGAGAGCGCAAGCGGACAAGGAAAAATGTTTCCCGGTTAATTGAGTAAAAAACCGGTTTGAAAATAGGTGTAAGCCAGATAAACGGAACCCACACCCAAGATGGCAATGTATTTGAAGAGATAAATCCAACCGATCCGCTTCCATGGATATCTATCATCCAATTTCATCCTGGAAATGATTTCGGAAACATTCATTTCCGGTAGATTTTCAGGGATGGGATAGATGCCCATATCATGAAATGTATTTTCCAAAATGATGGCACGTTTGTCCGGGGATAGAGAATGAAAGACTCCTACTTTTTCGGGATGAATCAGCTCCGTCAAAATTTTAGGAACTTCGAAAAATTTGAAGTGAATGATTCCGGAAAAGGAAGTATACATCGCAAGATAATTGATCAGTACGATCAAAGGACTTGCAGTGTATTTTGAAGAAAATAACAAATACAAAAAAAGGCCCAGATAACCGAAGTAGATGTACTGTCTTATCTTTGAAATTTTTTTCTCAAATCTTCTTTCTTTCAAATAACTTTCAAATACCAAATCATCCGTTGAAATCGCCATATTACTATTCAATCTACTCTTTCCTCTAAGTATGATTCTGAAAAATAATGTAAAAATTCCTTTGGAACGGAAGATCGGACCCCAGTTTTATGATCCGGTGCATCTTCGAATTGGAATTTCCAGGAATGCAAAAACATTCGTTTCGGGTTTCCCTTCTTCGCATCTCCGTAAACCTCATCTCCCAAAATGGGAAACCCTTCTTCGGAAATATGAATCCGAATTTGATGCCGCCTACCAGTGATTAGTTTAGCAGATCCCAGAAAAAGTTTTTCTTTTTGCAAAATACCTAGAACTTTGAATTCGGTAATCGCTTTTTTACCACCGCTTCTCACAGTCATCATTCGCATCTTTCCTTCTTTCAGAAAAGATTCCGTTCTTTTTTCCTTCCAATCGGGAATCCCATGGGATATGAAAATATATTCTTTGTCGGAAGTTTTTAACAGTTCATCCAAATGTACATTATCCGAATTTTCTTTTCCGAGAAGTACGATTCCGCTTGTTCCGAAGTCCAAACGATTGACCGTTCTCAATTGTTTTAAGCCCAATGCCTTTTGTAACAACCTAGTGAAATCCGGACGATTCGTATCTTTTGTTTCATGAACCGGAATTCCGGAAGGTTTGTCTGCAATCAGTAGACTATCGTCTTCCCAAAGCACCTCGGTTTGAAAACCAAACCCTAGTTCTACGTTATAACGCATGAAAGTCGGTCTGGTATCCGCCGTAGCTCCGGATATTAATGACCCCGTTTTCGAACAAAAGATACTGACCTTTGATTCCCACTAAAACATCTTCTATCGGTTTGGATTCTTCCAATTTATAGGATTTGATTTTTTTAGGATAAGAAAGAATCGGATATTGAATTTCGACTATCTCTTTGGAAAGATCGGACTTCCAAACAATTTCCTTGTTTTTGCCTGTCTTCATCTCCATTTCAAAACTTTGCTTTTCCAAATGACGTAAGAACTTTTCCTTTTCTTTTTTTAAATCTATATCGGGTGGATCTCCCGCTACCATCTTTTGCCAAGTGGTTTTGTCCGGCAAAAAACCGGATAGATAGTTTTCTATGATTCCTGCTTCTCTACGGGATTCCACTTCCATTAACGGAACAGCAAACCTTGCTCCTTGGTCCACCCAACGGTTGCTAACCGGATTTTCTTTTGTGATTCCTACTTTCAAACCGCTTGAGTTTGCAAAGTAAACCGTATGTTTTTTAAAACAATTCGTTTCACCCCATTCCGGCTCCCTGCAAGTTCCCTTATGATGGTGGCAGGTTTCAGGACGCATGATGCAAAGATCGTTGCAGGCCTTTGTGGAAAAACAATTGAAACAACTGCCTTGGTTGAAGGATTTGCTCGTGAGTTTGCCACAGTCCACACAACGGATCTTTCCATTGGTGGAAAGATGGAGTTTTTTCCCGATCCAAGTATTGATCGTAAACTCCGATAAATTCTCTATGGCGTCGGATTTTTCCGGTCTTCTTGACTCCGCCTCATCAGCATACGTAGCATAACACCACTTATACTGAACCGGAACCAGTCCTTCGTGCTCCATCATTCTCAAATATCCGACCATCTGTTTCATTTTTTATCAAAACTGAGTTCTTTTCCGCTGACAGGAAAGGAATCCGAGTCCAATTTCAAAATAACAATCCCGACAAGAGTGAGTTTACCTGAATTGGTTTCCCATTTGAATGCGACCACTTCCTCTTTGAATTGATAATGGGATATAAATCCGCTAGGTTGATAAAAAAGTTTGAGAGTTTCTTCCCCCTCTCCAAAGAGGACCACCTTGCCGTTTTGATTGGGAGATTTTATTTTAGAAAGTAATACCATCACTTTCCCACCTAATTCGTGCTCTTCGGTAACTTCGAGGTCAACGGATTCCGCATCTTCCGTTTTTTTCTTATCATCTATAACTATCAAATCCTCGTCCCAACTGAGCAAACTGCAAGGAAAATCTCCCGGCAATTTAGGAAACTCATCATTGCAAGGGACGTATTTCACCTCCCTTGATTCGGTGAATGAATAGTCTTTGGTGATCGTAGATCGGATCGTTGCAAAAGCAATTCCTTTCAATTTGGAGGAAAATTGTTTTTTGGAAATCGGATTGAATTTCGCAACTTCGTTCGGTGTGGCGAAATTCGGGCTGATCCAAAGCCCTAGAATGAGTGAAAGTAAGATCTTTTTTTTAAAAAACATATGTCCTTCCCGATTAATAAAGAAGATAAGGTTCGATTCTTTTTTTCTCATCGGCTTCCGATTTTATAAATGAAGAGTGAAACTCGGAATAAGTTTTACCTTCACCGATCGCCGTTCGAAAATGATCATTTCCCCAAAGCTGATCCACCCAATAATTCGTACTTCCTTTATTCCATTTGAAATCTTTCGGATAGGTTTCTTTCATGAGACGGATCAATTCGTAAGCAAGCTCAATCGGATCATAATCCGCTCTCACTAAATTCATACGCAGACCACTTGTAATTTTTCCCTTATGCGGTCCGAAAGTAGGTTTGAAAAACACCGGAGTGAAATAATAGGACTTGGATATTTCTCCCAATTTTTTTGCGAGAATCTCAGGATCAATCATCCAAGGGGCACCGAAATAAACAAAGGGAGCTTGCGTCCCCCGCCCGACGGAAACATTCACTCCTTCAAGCATCACGAGAGCCATATAATTTCTCGCGGATTCCACCATAGGCAGATTAGGTGAAGGAGTCACCCAGGGAAGACCGGTATCTTCAAAGTATTGGCTTCTTTGATAACCGGATACGGGAACTACTTGCAGATTCACGGAACCGGAAAGATATTCCTTGTTGTAAAACAATGCAGATTCGCCCAATGTCATTCCGGAAATTAAGAGAGAAGGAAATTCGCCTGCGAAGTTCAAATGTTTAGGACTCATCTTTTCTCCTCTCGGAGGAAGATGCATTGCAATATGGATATGATCCAAAACGATAAATTTAGTTTTAGCCTTTCCTACGCCGTCAAGCAGTCGTTTGAGCACACTTACGTATGTATAACATCGCATTCCCACATCCTGCACATCAAATAGAACTACATCCACTTCGTTCAAAAGAACGCGAAGATCGGAATCTTTGATACGGTAGATATGATACAATGGTCTGTCAAAGGTAGTATCCATCGTAACAGGCGTTTGGCTAAATTCTTCTTCCAAACCGAGAAATCCGTGTTCCAAACCGATCAAATGTTCCAGTATGACCTGGTTCTTTTCGAATTCTCGAATGATTTTCCCGGGGTTGTTTCCGATACCCGAAGGGTTAGTCACAAGCATCACCTTCTTTCCCGAGAGAGTGGGAAGGATGGATGAGTAAAAAATTTCACTAGACGGAATTAACTTCGAATCCTGGGGGTGAACCCGGAACTGAGGAACAGTGTTTCCTTGACAAGCGGCCAAAATAAAGAGAGCGGAAAACCTAAAAAAGTATTTGGTCATGTAAGTAGAAGATTATACTATATGGCAAATCTTCAAGGAGAATTGCTTCCTTATGTCGAAACGACTTAAACTGAATTTCCCGATATCCGTCTTTTTGGTTCTTTTGCTCGGTTGTACGAGCGGTGCATCTGCACAAAAATCAGGAAATTTACCTGAAAACGTGGTAACTGCAATGGGAGAGGCTCCCATCTACCAGGGAGACTTGGCACTTGCCAGAAATAAGGCTTTGAAAGATGCAAAACTCAATGCAATCCGTAAACTCATTGGGGAACAAATCACGGAAAAATCAGGAGTCGCCGACGGCCAATCCCTAGGCACCAAACTCTACGGAAAAACAGACGCATTCGTAAAAAAATACGAAATCATCAGCGAAGAAAACTGGAAACTGGACACGCAAGACATGATCCGATTGAATGTCCGTTGCGAAGTGGAAGCTACCAAACTTTCCACTGCTGTGGATCAGTTGCTGGATGATGTGGGCAATCCCAGAATCGCAGTACTCGTCCAAACCACCATCAATGGAAAATCTTTCCCTATCGGGTCCGCTACAAATATCGCCGAAGCGGAGTTAATCGAAAAACTGAGAAACAAGGGAAATAAAGTCGTAGATAGCTCTCAACTAACAGCGCTACTTCGAAAAAATCCCTCTCTTGCCAAACTGGATCTGACTTCGGTGGAAGAAGGCAGTCCTCTTCTTTCTTTAGCACAAGACGCAGGAGCCGAAGTGCTCATCATCGGACAGGTAAATACTACGGATCAAAAACCGATCGTATTACCCGGAGGCAAAAAAACGGATTTTTTAAGTTCAGCGGCAACCGGACCTTATCGAATCATCCAACTTTGGGGAGATGGGAAAATTTTCGGTTCCGGATCTCACGAAGGAAGAGGTGCGGACATCACTCAGGAAGTTTCCCGGGAACAAGCGGTTAAAGACTGGTCAAAAGTAGTCTCCGACAAGTCCGCAAAACAAATCAAAGACGAGTGGTTCAAACTTACCGAACAAAACACGATCATATTGAAGTTCAAAGGATTGGATTTGGAAACTGCTATCGGTTTCAAAAACGATTTGATGGAATATACTTCCGTAAAACAAATCAATGATCGCAAAACAGACGCAAGTGGCTCAGAATGGGAACTCACCTATCCGGGAAAAGAAACCATGTTCGCGGAAGAATTGATGTATAAAAAAGATTCCAGCTTCAAATTCCTTGCTACAAAAACCTTAAACATCATAGGTTCTAAGCGTGGAGTTGTGGAAGCGGTTTTTCAAAATCGTTAAGCTCCTTTCTTAGACTTTAATTCAAACAAAGAATGTCCTGGATCAGCATCATTCCGTTTTTTGCCTTCTTAATCGGAGGCTTTAATGGAATGATCGCTTGGAGAAACAGAAATATTCCCGGCTCGCTTCCTTTTTTGGGAATCATCACGGGAATTATTATCTACTCTTTCGGTTATCTAATAGAGCTCAATTGCGAAACTGTCGAACAAGCGCTCTTCTGGGACAATATCCAATTTATAGGCACCGATCTTTTAATTCTATTTCCACCTCTTCTTATTTTGTCTTTGGTCGGGAAATGGAACAAACAGACAAAACTGATATTAATACCGTTAATCGGATTCATTCTAATCAACCAATGTATAGTTTGGTTTTTTCCGGATCTGGTCCGTAGCAATTTAAAATTAATCAATAGCGAGTTAGGAGTATTTTTCCAATACAAATGGGAAATATGGATGAATATCAATGCGGGATTTGCACTGTTCGTATTGCTTCTTTCCTCCGTTATCCTCCTCTATTTCGGATTTTCCACCAGAGGTTTTTTCAAAAGACAGATTCTAATCGTAATGATAGGACTGTGGCTTCCTTTTTCCACGGGGGTAATGACTTCTTTCGGACTAGTTCCTTATATCAATCCGCAATTGGATTTATCTCCTCTTGCATTTTCGGTAGCAAATATCATTTGGGCATTGGGGTTTTATCATATCCGTTTTTTTGATCTGATTCCTCTTGCAAGGGACGCCATTTTCGAAAATCTAAAAGACACATTGCTTGTAACAGACGATAAATGGAATATTTTGGATGCAAATAGGGCTGCTTTTTCCCTATTTGAAAGCGGATTTGGAAGTATCATTGCAAGTTCGATTTCTTCCATCTCTCCCGATTTACACAACCTGCTTTATACAATGAAAATCAATAATTGGAAGGAAGGAGAATGGACAAAAAATTTCAAGGGTGAAAACAGAACCTTTATCGTCTCCACACAGGATGTTTTCAAACAGAAAAGCATCTATCATACGATCATCTTGAAAGATATTACGGAAAGTAAGCTCGCATTTCAACGAACAGAGATTATACGAAAACAAAAGGATGAATTGGAAGAAGCGATCAACAATCTAAAAAAAGCCCAAAATCAATTGATCCTGTCGGAAAAAATGGCAAGCCTGGGAAATTTAGTATCCGGGATCGCTCATGAAATCAATAATCCGATCGCAGCCATTCAAGCAACCAATCATATTATTTCCGAAAGCCTGGAATCCTTTCCAAACACCATACTAAACGCCATTGATTCCTTCAGACTACTTACTGAAAAAGACATTCAAAATTTACATATCCTAATCAGCCGGATTCCTGCGGATCTGCAAAATCCGGTAGGAAATGATTTTAGAATCCGAAGGCAACAACTCAGTAACGAATTGCAAAAACTAGGAATCAAAAATCCTTTCGACATCGCTGAAGATATGATCGCAGTAGGGATCTACGAAATCCCCGAGTCTTGTTATTATCTTCTGCAAGAAACAAAATTCAAACCGGCAGTCGACTTTACACTGAAATGCCTTTCCGTTTATAGCGGAGCAAAACTGATCGAGTTTGCGGTAATCCGAACTTCCAAGATCATTTATTCCTTACGCAACTTTATCCATAGCAATCCGAATGCTACAAAAACTCCGATCAGAATTTCAGATTCATTGGAAACAGTAATCACCCTCTATCAAAATCTTTGGAAACGGGGAATCGAAATTGTTCGTAATTTTTCCTACGATCCAGAGATCTACGGATACTATGATGATTTGCTTCAACTCTGGACAAATTTGATTCAAAACGCCTTACAAGCCATGAACTACCGGGGTAAATTGACATTAACTCTGAAAGATGAAACTAGGGACACAAAACAATATTTAGGTGTTGAAATAGAAGACACAGGCCCGGGAATCCCGGATTCGATTCGAGATAAAATTTTCGAACCTTTTTTTACAACCAAACCTTTGGGCGAAGGAACAGGACTTGGGCTCGATATAGTTCAAAAAATCACAGCTAAACATAAGGGGATTCTGGAACTCGAAACAAAACCGGGTAGAACCGTATTCAGGATTTTGTTGCCGTTATCTTCTTAAGATCTCTCGATCTCATCCCATTCTTCTTCGAAAACTTCATCTTCTTCCTCATCAACTTTCATAAGCCTTTCCAGTTCGGCATTTCTCTGTTTAGCCAAACTAATATATGTTTTGCGATCGGATCTATGTTCGAATAATTCATGAAACGTATCTTCATCGTGTTTCATAAAAGTTTGTGCGGAAACTTCCGCTTGGTAAGCCCGATAACCCAATAAGCGCATGGCATCCACACCCAAACGTATCGCAGTTTCTCTTGTTTCCCGATAAATACGATGTGCGCCCAACTCTTTTAAAATATATGCTTCTTCCCGATCCCCCGCTCTCGCTAAAATTTCCAAATGGGGGAAATGTTTTTTTGCAGTCCGAATCAGATCTTCCTGTTTCTCCAAACTATCCATACTTGCGATCAGAATCTTCGCTCTTTCGGCACCTGCGGAGTGTAATAGATCATGCCTTGTCGCATCTCCGAAATATACTTTGAAATCGAAACTTTTTAACATATCCACTCGGGATGCATCGTCATCAAGTACGGTAATTCCTACCTTATTGGCTCGAAGGAACCGGCCGAGCATGTTCCCGAATTTGCCGTAGCCCGCAACTATGATCGCGTTTTCCTCTCCGTAAATCTTATCCGCTTCTCTTTTGGGAGTGCCTTTATCTTCCAATCTTGATTTGAATAATTTTTCATAGATCAGTAGAAAAATAGGAGTGGAAGCCATGCTGATGGCAACTGCGGCAACCATAAGAGAAACTTTATCCTTGGGTAAAATTCCGTTTTCTTCCGAATAGCTGAATAATACGAAGGAAAATTCACCTACCTGAGATAAGGCGATTGAAAAATAAAGATTCTGATCCAAAGGCAATCGAAAGGAAAGCCCCAGTATAAAAAGTATAAGCGCCTTTACGAATAACACTGCAAATACGATCCCGAATACAAAGACCGGATTTTGCACCACAACCGAGATATTCATCGAAGCTCCGACGCTTAAAAAGAAAAGACCGAGCAACAATCCTTTGAACGGATCCAAATCACTTTCCAATTCATGTCGGAACTCACTTGTCGCAAGAACCACTCCCGCAAGAAAAGTTCCAAGTGCGGGAGACAAACCAATCGCACTCATAAGAAGTGCAATTCCTATTACCAAAAGTAAACTCGCTCCGGTAAAAACTTCCCGCAGTCCCGTAGAAGCCAAAATGCGAAACAAAGGACTGAGAAGATATCTTCCCGCTAGTATGATGGATACAACGACGGAGATGACAATCAACGCCTGTATCCAACCCGGATAATGATGAATCAGACTTGTTCCGTGTCCGGCTCCTCCTTCCGCATTCGAATCGGCAAGCAGAGGAAAAATAGCTAATATCGGAATCACCGCCATATCCTGAAACAATAGAACGGAAAAGGACGCTTGCCCCGACAATGTTTTCATCAAACCTTTTTCTTTTAACGTTTGTAATACGATAGCTGTGGAGGATAAGGACAAGATCAAGCCGAGTGCCAAGGATTGTTTGAATTCCAAGTCAAAAAAGCAACTTAAAGAAGTAAATATGACAGTCGTTAGTATGATTTGCAAACCGCCCAAACCCAAAAGCCAATACTTTAGCCGCCAAAGCAAAGTTAGCTCTAGCTCCAAACCGATCACAAACAACATCATCACTACGCCGAATTCGGCGAAATGCAGCATATCCTGGCCTTCGGAACCGACGAACCCGAGTACGGCCGGACCTATGACTATACCTGCAAGAAGATAACCCAAAACCGATCCCAGTCCCAGTCTTTGGGCAATCGGGACAATAACGATGGCTGCACTTAAATAAACTAAGGCCTGTATAAAAAAATTAGCATCATTCATATTATTTTTCCAATAGTCCGGACAAAAGATTTTTATAACGAAGGCCGGCTTCGTAAGTTGCCGCCTCGGAAAGACGAAAGCTTCCTTGGATTAAAAATGGAAATTCAAAATTCATTTGGCAAAGTTCCGCAGTTCTCTGAAAAGGAAGTAAAAAGTTTTCAATGGGATGATTATGAAATCCCCCCAGCTGATATGCATCTTCACCACCGCCCGTGGAAATAATATGTTTCCAGACTTTACCTTTTAATTTATCTCCTCCTTCTCCATATGCCCAACCTTTTTCCAAAACGGAATCAATCCATTGTTTGAATAAAGCAGGTACGCTGTACCAATAGAGAGGATGTTGGATGAGCAGGATGTCATGATCCGTCAATAGATCCTGCTCTTTTTTTATGTTGATATGAAAATTCGGATATTCTTCATACAGATCATGAAAGGTCAAATCATCATGGGTAGGTATAAAATCGATTAACGTACGATTGACTTTTGACTTTTCAAGACTGGGATGAACAAATAGAAGCAGAACTTTCGCCATTGGCTAAAGAATTTTAATTCAGCCTTCACTGGCTAGAATTTTTATTTTGATTTTCTGTTTTAAATTTAAATTTCCTAATTGGAATATACATCTGCAGAGTTTGGGTTCCCTCTGCAGAATAAAAGACAATGAGTTCTTACGAATTACTGAGCGCTAGCAGCCTCACCTTCGATCTTGATATCAACTTCTTCGCCTACAAGTACTCCGCCTGTTTCCAAAGCTTTGTTCCAAGTGATTCCGAAGTCAGCACGTTTGATTTTCGTATCCGCTTCGAAACCTAGTTTCGTATTTCCCCACGGATCTTTTGCAATCCCGGCATATTTTACATTCAAAACAGTAGGCTTAGTTACTCCTTTGATCGTTAGTTCTCCCGGAACTTTCGTAGAAGCACCTTTTTTCAAGGAAACCGGTTTGGAAGCTTTGAATGTGATGGTAGGAAACTTATCTTCGTCGAAAAAATCCTTACTTTTCAAATGATCATCTCTTTTCGCATCATTCGTGTTAATTGATTCTACTTTGATAGTAGCGTCAACAATGCTGAGAGAACCAGTTTTTTCATCAAAGCTGAACTTGGCATCGAAATCTTTGAAGCTTCCTGCAACGGTTGCGATTCCTAAGTGTTTGATTTTAAACCCGACGGAACTATGAGCGTTGTCCACTTTGAAATTCTGCGCGGAAATACCTGAAAGGGAAACAAGAACGAGCCCCACAGCAAAAATTGATTTTAAACCTGACATAAACTACCCTACCTATAATCTTTTCTTTTAGACTAAGATTTTGCCCAAGCGGCGAGATCAGCAAACAAAAAAATCGACTATTTTATGTAATTTTCCAAAATAGCGGATTTTTTATCCAATATACCTTACAGTTTTGTTAAAAATCCTAGAAGCCCGAAACTAGGTTCATTTTTTCGATTTTTCATCTTTCCCCGTAAAAAAGGCCCGAACTGAATTCACCGAATCTTTCACGCTGCCAACCACCTTTTCTACGTTATCCGATGCAGCCGATCCGACCATTCCACCTACCAAGGTACCAACCGGACCTGCAAGAAGTACAGTGCCTGCATAAACGGAAGCCATCCAAACAGGATCAATGTAAGCGACATTTCTTCCCATAATACCACGATAAAGAATTGGAAGTTTCACTGCTTTGCCCACTGCTCCAGGAAGAGATACTGTAAATTTCATATCGATTTTTCCATTGGTTTGATATACCCCTCCCCCCGTTGCAGAAAGGCCTTCTCCTTTCATGGAAAAATCAGTTAAGGTCGCTTTTTGTTTGTACAAATCCAATCCACCGGTGATGGATTCAAAGGAAGTACTTTCTTTTGAAGTCAGATTAAAATTTAAAATTTGGCCGATCGTAGCTACCGGTTTGATAAAATTTGCATAACCTAACAATTTACCTTGAGTGACATGAAACTTTGTTTTTACATCCAGTGAGTTTTTGATAGTTGCCGAATCACCTAACTTACATTTAACGGTGAAATCGGAATTCAATCTACCTTTTATGTATTTATCATCGGTCATCCTGTCGATGGCAGGCTCCAGGCTGACTCTTGAGACTTTTCCTTTCAACTGGAGAGTGGGTATAGGAGTAGCGAACGAGACATTTCCTTCCGTTCTGATTTGTCCTCCGTAAAGAGAGGCCTCTGTCGGGTACAATATCATCTGACTTGGGTTATACTCCAAATTTCCTATCAAACTCGATATCAAGTGCCCGTTTATATTTAAATTTTTAAAATCGAATTTCAGATTTGCAAATAGAGGAATCGGATCTTCTTTTTTCAGGACAACTGGAGACTCCTTTTCCCGTATCAGTTTGAATTTATCCGGCTGGAATTTCGCAAAACTATCTTTGAAAAACAGAACCTTTCTTAAATCGAAAAAATCCGAATTTACGGAAAAGTCCAATTTCCTTTCTTTTTCCCGCAGAAGAACATTCCCCTCCACACCCAAATGAGCGAATTTTCCAAGATCCATAAAAAACGAATTCACTTGGATTTTCCCATTCTCTTTGGAAAAATCCGATTGCAGACTTAAAAACAAATCCCCGATGAAAGTCGTTTTTCTTTTGACTCCTTCCAAAGAAAACCTAACTATGCTTAGGTGAATTTGATCCGAGTTTTCTTTCTTCAGTGCCAAACCCAGATTCAATTTCGATTCTGAAAAATCCGCATCGGGAAATACGGACAAAAGATCCTGAAACTGGGAAAGTTTCGCATCATTCCAATGGATTTCCGTCTCAGTCCGTAATGATTCGTAAGACCATTCGTTTGCAGTTAAATAGGTTTTGGTTTCCAAAATAAATTCGGTCTGATTGATTTCGGACTTCAAACTCAAATCAATCGAACGATCATCGTCGTCCGTTTCAATGAAAAAGTCCCGAATCAGAATCGTTTGTTTGGAATTCGTAGGAAGATCATTCAAAATAAATTCCAAGTCATTAATCCTGATATAGGAAGGAATCAAAGATAGAATCGATTCCGGATCATCCTTCACTGGTTCTTCTTTTTCTTCGTTTTTATTTTGCAATTTTCCTAAAACGGGAAACTTGCCTTCGTTATCTCTTGTTAGTTGAATTTTACCCTTGTCTACGGAAACGGAACTGATTTTGAATTCCTTTTGCAGCAAAGCGAAAAAATTCGGTTGAAGACGAATGGATTCTACATAGGCCAACGGTTGACCTTGGTCCGATATTTCCAGATTTTGAATCTTGATTCCGGGGAAAGGAAAAACAAAAGATCCTATTTCCGAGTATTTTACATCCAGGTTAACAAACTTACGAACGTTATCCGAAACCGAATCTTTGACCGTTTTCGTATCCAAAATCTGTTTGAGCCCGAGAAATAATGCAAAGATAAGGAAACCGAGTCCCAGAAAAAAGTAAGCGAAGTATTTTAAAAATTTTTGCCACATAAAAGTCTCTAAAGTAGGGATATAAATCTATACCATGCTCTCTCTCGATCGAAAATAAAACAAAGCCATTAGTATTCCGAAAAACAAGTCAAAGATCACACCACCGAGAAGCAGTAAACTACCCTCTCCCAGATATATCATTATGATCCAGGATATGCTTGCGCTTAATTTTCCGATAGCACCCAGAAGAGCAATCGGTCTGAATCGAATCGGGTCCAGACTTAAAAACCAGTAACCGATTCCCATGGCGAAAACAATGATCCAAAAATTAATATGATAAAATTGAAGCAGTCGATTAGATTCACTGACTCCGTAAAAAAGTTCCAGATAAAGAGGGGTTCCGAAAACGGCAGCAACCCCTCCGATGATATTGATCACAGCCGTGACCTTGAATAAATTCTGATAAAGTACAATATTCATAGAAAACAAAAACTATAGGAAAAGAAAGGGAACGTATAGCGTTTTTTCTTATTTCTCCAATTCCTTTCCTTCAAAAGGAATCTTGGTTTTTTGAATGTCCAAAAGAGGACCAAGCTCATATACGTTTTTGTATCCGTAAGCTTTTAAGGAAGTGTAAGTAGATAAATTCAATGAGGCGGCGGGAGCTTTGGCTGCGAAGGATTCCGGACTACCTTCGAAATTATTATTACAATAGATCAGAATTTTCGTATCTTTATTTGGAATCAGTTTGGCAAGGCTGTCCTCGGTGAATTCCGTAAACGGCAAATTGAAAGCGCCTTTGATGTGGCGGAGTTGGTATCGATTTTCACTACGGGCATCAAGTAGTACGGTTTGATCTTCTGCCATCATCTCCAAAAATTTATCTTCTGTTAATCGTTTGTTTTCCCGTTCTTCCGAAGATTCCACAACGATTTTTTGAAATCCGTTATAATCGATCAATCGGTTGGGAATGGGGTTGGATTGTTTTTTTATAGGTTTCTTTTTTGAGACTGCAAACGCGGAATCCATAACCAAAAGTAGAGAAAATAGCAAAATCCAAAATTTCATACTACCCCCAGAAAAAACTATCTTTCTTTTAGTCTAGATTAGACTTATTAAAATCAAAAATCAAGAAATTTCAAAAATAAACGGAAAGTAGGAACTAAAAAATCCTGATCTAAGAAACGGTGGACTTTCCAAGCTAAGAAAAAAATGATTTAGGAAGATAGGATTTAGATAAAATCAAAGATGCCTCACAAAGAAACCAATCCCGTCAAAGACTTCGTATCCCAAAACAACCTATTACCTTCTCTTTCCGTATTCCGTTATAGCGGAAAAGCTTTGAACCTGGTATGGACCACGAGTAAAAAACTCACTTTCGCCATTGCCATCTTTACTATATTAGGCGGGATTCTTCCGGCGATCATAGCTTATCTCGGCAAACTGATCGTTGACAATGTCGTTCTTTCTTCCACGAGCGGACTTGTGATCGGAAATAGCTGGGAACAAAGTTATTCTTCCTTGCGTTACGTAGCTTTGGAAGCCTGCGCCATCACCATCTTTGCCGCCTGTCAAAAAGGCCAAGTCGTTAGCCAATCCCTTTTACGTGTAAAACTGGGACAAAGAGTGAACGAAATGATCCTGGAAAAAGCACTTACACTGGATCTGACTCATTTCGAAGATTCAGAGTTTTACGATAAAATGAGCCAAGCCCGCTCGGAAGCATCCAGTCGCCCGCTATCTTTAATTAGTCGGACATTCGGACTGATACAATCCGGATTGATATTATTTTCATTTATCGGATTATTACTTCAACTTTCCGTATGGGCCGTGTTTATTCTGATCATTGCGGCGATTCCTTCGTTCATTGCGGAAACGAAATTTTCCGCACATGCATTCAGATTGTTTCGTTGGAGATCTCCCGAAACTCGCGAACAAAACTATTTGGAGACACTTCTTGCCCGGGAAGACTATGCAAAGGAAGTGCAATTGTACCAATTGGGAGACATGTTACTTTCCAGATATCGTGAAATTTTCGTTAGGTTGTATAAAGAAGATAGAAACTTAAGTTTGCAGAAAGGTCTTTGGGGATATATACTGGGACTTTTTAGTACCGCCGCTTTTTACATTGCCTATGCCTGGATCGTGATAGAAACCATTTCAGGAAAGATCACATTAGGTGAGATGACCATGTATCTGGTCGTATTCCGGCAAGGACAGTCCACTTTCTCGGCAGCACTTACATCCATCGGAGGTATGTATGAAGATAACCTTTATCTTGCCAACCTCTATGAATTTTTGGAACAGCCGATTCACAAATCAAACGGATCTTTGAAAAAGGGAATCCATCAGGAAGGAATTGTTTTTGAAAATGTTACGTTTGTATATCCGGGTAGTAAGGAACCCGTTTTGAAAAACATTTCACTGCATCTGAAACACGGGGAGAAACTTGCGATCGTAGGAAAAAACGGATCCGGTAAAACCACACTCATCAAACTGCTTACCAGACTTTATACCCCTACTTCCGGCAGGATTTTGTTAGACGGTGTGAACCTGAACGATTGGGAGGTGGATGTTCTCAGAAAAAGAATCGGAGTGATTTTTCAAAATTTCGTTCAATACCAATTTACCGTCGGGGAAAATATCGGAGTAGGAGATATAGAATCCATAGAAGACGAATCCGAATGGGAAATTGCATCCGAAAAAGGAATGGCAAAGCAGTTTATCCAGAATCTTCCGGAGAGGTTCGGGACAAGACTTGGCAAATGGTTTAAAACAGGTCAGGAACTTTCGGGAGGCCAATGGCAGAAGATCGCACTCTCCCGCGCTTTTATGCGAAAAAAAGCAGACATACTCGTGTTAGATGAGCCTACTGCGGCAATGGATGCGGAGGCCGAGATGAATATATTCAACCATTTTCGTTCCCTAACGGAAAACAAAATGGTAGTTCTGATCTCCCATCGTTTTTCCACGGTTCGAATGGCCGATAAAATCATAGTCATCGAAGAAGGAGAAATCCTGGAACAAGGAAGTCATGAAGAACTTTTGAAAAAAAACGGAAGGTACGCTCATTTGTTTTCCTTACAGGCGGCAGGCTACAAATAGTTTTTTTAAGCTTGCCCCCTCTACCCCGTTCCAATTTCCTAAAAGACATGGGACAATTGACCGCAACTTTCAAAACGAACAAAGGCGATATCAAAATCAATCTATTCGCAGATAAAACACCGAACACAGTAGCCAATTTTGTAAACCTCGCAAAAAGAGGATTTTATAACGGCCTCAAATTTCACAGAGTCATAGAAGATTTTATGATCCAAGGTGGCTGCCCTCTGGGAACTGGAACCGGCGGACCGGGTTATAAATTCAGAGATGAATTTGTTGCCGACCTAAAACACAACAAACCGGGAATTTTATCCATGGCAAACGCAGGCCCGAATACAAACGGAAGTCAGTTTTTCATCACTCATGTACCTACAAATTGGTTGGATGGAAAACATACAGTATTCGGAGCGGTAGTAGGAGAAGAGGACCAAAAGGTTGTGAATAGCATCCAAATGGGAGATCGTATTGAAGCTCTCATTATAGACGGAGACACTACATCTGTTTTCGAAATCGCCAAACCTCACTTAGACGAATGGAATACGATCTTAGATCAAAGAAAGACTTAAAAGCAAAACCCTTACTTTGGAAACTCGAAGTAAGGGTTACCGGCTATTTTTACTTAGTTGTAAGTATAATTCGGCACTTCAGGAGGAGCAAATGTCTTCCCGCTCTCTCATACAATTAAAGGAAAATGCGGAACGACTCCGAGAAGAAGGAAATTCGGAACTAGCCTTTCAAACGATGACGGAATATTTGAAACAGGTTCATCCTTCTTTCACGCAAGCGTCTCATCTTTTTCTAGCGGAAATTCATTTCGAGAACAGAAGATACGAGGATGCACTGAACGAATGTAATATCTCAATCTCTCTAATGAACAATTTTATTCCCGCATTGGAACTTCGTTCCAGAATTTTCGAAACCATGTCTGATTTAGTGAAAGCGGAATTAGACAGAGAAAAGATTCAGAATATCAGAAAAATAGAACAATCCAAATGGGATGATCCCAATCACTATTATCATTATAAATAAGAATCCATCTCTTCCGCCATATCCGCACGGCGTTTCATGATTTTCTTAAAAAACTAAAACCTAACTTCTGGTTCCGCCGTCCACTCGGTAGACGGAGCCAGTGATAAAGCTGGACTCATCGGAAGCAAGAAAGGCGATTAAATTTGCCACTTCCGCAGGTTTTCCCAATCTTCCCATAGGAATATTTTTCTGCATAGCCTCGATTCCTCTTTCTCCTGCTACATGTAAGATTGCAGTTTCCGTCCAACCGGGACAAACCGCGTTGATCCTGACACCGAACCTCGCCACTTCCAAAGCACCTGTTGTCGATAGCTCGACTACTCCCGCTTTGGCGACACAATAAGGGCCGAGAGACGGAGACGCACCAAGTCCCGCAATGGATGCAACATTGATGATGGAACCGCCCTTTCTGTCGGCAAGCATATGCTTGGTGGCATACTTCTGACACCAAAAAACACTCGTTAAATCCATTAAGATCAATTGATTCCAGATTTCTGTGGAAACTTTATGCATAAACACGGGTTTGTTGGCAATTCCCGCATTATTGACCATAATGTCCAAACGTCTGCCTTCGGATTTTGCAAAGTCAAGTAAGGAAACGATCTCCCCTTCCTGAGTTACATCGCATTTGATAAAAACCGCCTTTCCACCTTCTTTTTGAATTTCGGAGACTACATTGTTCCCTTCCGTTTCATTGATATCGGAAACAATTACGAAAGCCCCCTTCCGAGCCAAAAGTAAGGAAGTTTCTTTTCCGATTCCGAGAGCGGCACCGGTGACTACTGCGGTTTTACCAAAGAGATTTTGATCCATGAAGGAAGATTTTTTGCCCTTACGGCTTTAGGGCAAGAAGAAAGTTTAAAGCATCACATACCCGAGAAAATGCTTGCTTTTCGGAAAATCTTTTCCGATCGTTTTCCTATGGAACGAAAAGAAGAAAAAATTCAAAACCAAGTGAAACAAATCAAAATTGTTTCCAGGCTCTCTTTTGCACAAAGAGCAACTAAAGTAAAACCTTCTGGCAAACTGTACACCAGGAAGGGAAAAAAATCCCTTCCTGAAACTCTTCCTACTTCACCATTCCTAAGTCTACATACGCTCCATCATTCATAATCACAAAATTTCTAGTTTCCAAATCCAGTTTTTTCTCTCCGTCAAATCTTATCACCTGCATAGCACCCATTCCATAACCCATCGGGCCGCGACTATAATAATGCGCTTCCAGACGATAAGGGAAGGCCTTCGGATTTATTATGCGAAAACATTCCGGTCCGTAACCTCCCGTTAGATCTGCATACAACTCACCGCCTGATTCCAATTCCTTTTTGCTGTAAAATGCGTGATTGCCGAACTTATCATAAATATGAAAATCGACATCATTTGCATCCGTTTCCCAAACTAGTATGAATCGGATCTCTTTTTTCAGATTCTTAGGTTTTATTTTCGTATCCATTTCATTAGGTGGTTCAATGACAGTGACTCCCGAATTTTTCGCAATCGTATGAATCAAATCCAAATCATCGTAAAAAATATCATGTACATTTTGAAATCGGGAAGGGAATTGCCTGTTCAATCCTTTCAGAAGAACGGAATGAGCATCCTTCCATAAATTCAATTTCAAATACGATATTGCTAATAGATGATATGTGCTAGGATGATCCGGTCGGTTTTTCAGAGAGATTTCAAACGTATCGATCGCATCTTTATAATTTCCGATCGCCAGTAGTTTTTCACCCGCCCATCTTCTTATATCCGCTCTTTGCGGAAAATAATCAATCAAAGAAGTGTAAGCGCGAGTTGCATTATTCAGATCATTCAGTGCATAATAAGAATCACCTAATGCAAGTAAGGCAAGAATGTCTTCCGGAGTTTTTCTTCTCCATTCCCAAGCAAATTCCAGGGCTTTCCCGTTTTCACCATTCCTTAACAATTTATAAAATTGTTTCAAATTACCGGTATGAGGATCTATTTTCTCCCGTTTTTCAGGAGTTTCCCGGGGAGGTTCGGGAGATACAGAATTGGATTCGACCCGAAAGTTATTTCTTTCCGGCAACCGATCCGATTGTCGGACAGGAGGCGGTGCATCGGAAACCTCTTCCCTTACATCGTTCGAAGATGTTTCGGAAGGAATATTTTCCGTGTTAGATGATGATTCGTCGTCGGAGCGATCCGTATCGGCAGGAGCGCCGGAAACCATTTTAGCATCTTCCTTTTCCTCTCTTTCCCTACCGTTTCTTTTGGGTTTGGAAACCTTTTCTCTGTCTTTTGATTTTTCCAGTTTTCGTTTTTCCACATTCTGCGGATCCAAAAACACGTAATTTGCGGACTGCTTTCGATTGATCACTTCCAATCCACCGATGCCGATGGTAAGTATATCCGCCAAAGAATTTCTGGTGATTTGAAACCGATCATAATCTTCTTCCGTTTCCAAAACGAGAAAGGAAGTCAAGGGACACTGAACTCTATGGGCAATGGAAAGCTCCCTTGCTTGCAAACTCAATCCTTTGGCAGTATCTTCATTCTCTTCCTTACCGGATAACTCGAGTAGTCGATTGATCCTTGCCGCAGTCACTTCCCGTTCGAATAAAACCGGTTCGGTAATAACAGTATGAAAGCCTGTTATTTTTTTTCCGTTGAATAAAATCGAGTCTTGCGGTTTGGAATCCTCGGATTTCAACTCACCGAATAAGGTAATCGAATCACCCGGTTGCAAAGAAGAGATATCCCCCGTAAAAATCCATTTTCCATCGGAAACACTTACCACAGGATTTAGGAAAACTTTCCGGGTTAATCTTTTTGCAACATTCGAAAGATCATCACTTAACAGAGTCAAAACGCCTGTTTCTTTTCCCAAAGAAAGAAGTGCCTGAATCATACCTGTGTCTTTGTAAGAACCGGGAACTGCAAAATCCAATCGGGAAATCCATTTTTCTTTTTTCAGGATTTTCACTATTTCCGATTTTTGGATTTCACCGGCCGTTGCAACACCGTCGCTTACGACAAGTAATCTTCCATCTCTAATATCGATTTCCTTGTCGATTCCGGATATCGCCAAACCTATATTACTTGATCCTAAAGGAAGAACTTCCTTTAACTTTTGAATTCCTTTTTTCCCCGTTCCGTAAAATTTAAGAGAAGTATCAAACCCGAATAGGTGCAACTCCTTGGGATTCAGATCGGAAAGCAGCTTTTCTAATCGTACAATCGTTACCGAATATTGTATTGCTGATGATGCCGAAGTATCTACAAGCACTACCAACTTTTCAACAGGAATTGTCTCGGCCTTATCTTGGGGAATGGGAACAAACTCGGCTGCAAATAAATTCCCCTTCCTAGAGATAAGATTTCCCTTGATCTTATGCTCAAAACGAAGATCCTCCGTAGGTTTGAAATTTTTCTTTTGCAGAGAAATGATCTTTCTAGTGCTGTTTTTGAGATCGGAAGTCTCCGTCAAAAAACCGTTTTTATCACCAAACTCCTGTTCATCAAAAATAACTCTGGTTTGAAAATGATCGGTCTCCGGAAGTCCCTTGAGAGGGAGAACGTATACAGGGGGAAAAGAGGACAATGTAGTGGAATAAGATATAATGATTTTTTTTTCGGATTTGGCAGTGATTGGAAATACCCTGGCACTGAATTCATTTCCCGCATCGGATTCGAGAAGAGCCGGATCTTGCCTTCTGTGTAAAAAATCCTCATATACACGCGTAGCCTTCTCTTTTTCCACAACCTCCCCTTCCTGCCAATTATTTCCTATCATCATCGCAAATCGCGCCAAATGCGCATTATCCGGCAAGACGATTCTAAACCTTCCCTCTCTTTGTCTGTCTTCCGGATTATAAAAACTCAATTTAATTTCAGTGAATGCGAAAAAGCCGTCCAGCACCGTATTTGATTCGTAACTTTTTAAAACAAGCCCCGCTCCGTCGCTTGTAGTGAGAGAAACCGGAGACTCAGGTGATTCGGATGGTTCCCTGTTTTTCGCTCCCCCAAAGAGAAATACGGCTAATAAAAGAATAAATAGAACTTTTGATTTTTTGAATTTGGAAAGAAATTTCATGTTTCTTCCTCCGAAACTTTTAGACAGTCAGTATCGTAGAAAAAGAATATGGTGTCTTTATTTTAATTTAGTTTTAGGAAATATCGTTTCGTTCGAATACCTCTATTCTGCTTCAATTTCCAAAACGTAATTAGATGATGATCCCAATAACTTTCCATTATTTGTACATTGTGATACTCCTCCCGAAGAAGGACTTGAAACGGAATACAAGTAAGTTTGATTTGGTCTAATTATTTTTTTGGGCTCTTCCACTGAAACGAGCTGAGTGATCGTATTGGCCGCTAATTCACTCATATACACAGCAAGAGGTGTTGTTACATATTGGCATGAAGAATCGTAATAACTTGAACTTCCTGGTATGGTAGTTATTTTATATGCCTTTGAATAATCGTCAAATTTTACACGTACAGTTGCTCTTATGTTTCCGCAGATTTTGTATCTACCGCTTGATGGTATCGTGATAGTAGGAAAGTCCGCTCCTTTGGAAGCTACCATATTATAATTGCATAACCCGTCTAAAAAAACGTATAAAAGCAAAACATTTCCGAGATCCTTATTCGTTAAAGGGTCATCGTTTTTTTTGTTACAAAAACATAAAAATAGTAAAATAAGCAGAAAGGCTGTTATATTTTTAATCAAATTCATCATTTCTTTCAGAATGAAAGCTACATGGATAAGGTCAATTTTATATATTAACAACTAGCAGGAATTTTGTGAGAAAATTAACAAATAAAAACGAAGTAGTACTTTATAAATTTCAAAAATACACAGAAAAGCCTCCTTTCTCATGTTGCCCATGGGAAAAGAGGCCAATAGTTTAAGGCAACTCTTGCCTTCTTACGCTCTTATGTATTCTGTAAGAGTCGTAATACGGTATTACCTCTGAGTCCTGCTTGCGCTAGCATCGCCGTACCGCTTTGCACCAGAATTTGCTTCGTGGTAAACGCAACCATTTCCTCAGCCATATCCGCGTCCCGGATCCTGGATTCAGATGCTTGCATATTTTCATATGCATTCATGAGACCTTTAGCTGAACTTTCGAGTCTATTTTGGTAGGCTCCCATGTTCGAACGTTGTTTCATGATCTTATCCAAGGCGAAATCCGCTAAAGCAATCGCTGCATCCGCTTTACCAGGGGTCGATAGAGAGAGTTCTCCCTTCGACACTTTTAAAGCTTTTGAAGTCATGGTTCCTATGAAGAAACGCTCTCTTTGTCCTGCGTTTGCTCCCATGTGAAACCACATCGACGCTTTTTTAGATCCACGAGCGAAATCACCTTCAAAGAGTTTAAACTTGTTAAACTCAGCTTGAGAAGCGATTCGATCGATCTCGTCCACCAATGCAGATACTTCTACCTGCACGAGTTGCCTGTCCTCCGGTGTGTAGATTCCGTTCGAAGTCTGGATCGCAAGGGTCCGGATTCTTTGGATAATTTCAGCAGACTGCTCCAGAAACCCTTCCGCAGTCTGGATGAAGCTAAGCCCATCCTCCGTATTCCTTTCGGCCTGACGCAAACCTCGGATTTGAGTCCTTAGTTTTTCCGAAACAGCTAGTCCCGAAGCATCGTCACCGGCCTGGTTGATCCTTTGGCCAGAAGACAATGTCCTCATCGACTTATCTACGTCCCATTGTGTAAACTTGAGAGAGCGATGTGATTGAATCGCACTCAGGTTGTGATTGATAATCATTGGCTTACACTCCTTTGTGTATTACCAAGCACCTTGCAGCACTTAGCCGGACAATCCCTGTCCGGTGTCAAGGAAGAGCTTTCGGATTGCCACCTGGCAGGGGAAAGCCGGCTGATTATCTATAACAACTTCTGAAATTTACCCAATTCTTAAGGTTAAAAAAAACGGCCAAGCCTTACTCGCGTAAGGCTTTAGCCTTCTCTTTAACGAAGAAGAGAAAGAACCCCTTGTGGTCGGACGTTCGCTTGAGCAAGCATCGCAGTTCCGGATTGTACTAAAATCTGGTTCTTTGTGAAAGCTACGGTCTCTTCTGCCATATCCGCATCCCTGATTCTGGATTCAGAAGCTTGGGTGTTTTCATACGCGTTCATCAAACCTTTTGCGGCATGTTCTAAACGGTTGAAGTAAGCACCTAAGTTTGCTCTCTGTTTGCCGATCTTTTGAAGGGCATCATCCAGTTTCCCGATTGCTTCGTTAGCATCTTCTGCAGTAGAAAGAGTCAAAGGTCCACCGGTCTGAGGTCTCAGGTTAAGAGCTTTTGCAGTCATCGTAGCGATGAATACTCTTTCTCTTTGGTGTTGGTTGGCACCGATGTGAAACCACATAGATGCGGCCTTTGATCCACGAGCAAAATCACCCATAAGCAAATTCATTTTATTGAATTCCGCTTGAGAAGCAATACGGTCCACCTCATCGATGAGCTGTGATACTTCTACTTGGATCATTTGTCTGTCTTCTGCCGAATAGATCCCGTTGGAGGATTGAATCGCCAACACACGCACCCTTTGGATGATGTCGTTGGTTTCTTGGAGATAACCTTCAGTCGTTTGAATGAAGGACATTCCGTCCTCTGTGTTTCTTTCTGCTTGTCTAAGACCACTCACTTGCGTTCTCATTTTTTCAGAAACAGCTAGTCCTGATGCATCGTCACCTGCTCGGTTGATTCGCATTCCGGAAGAAAGTTTTTCCATATTCTTGGCAACTTCCTCGTTTTGAAACTTGAGTACGCGATGGGAGTTAATCGCGGCTAAATTGTGATTTATGATCATTGGTTTCCTCCTTGAAACATGATCGAAAAACAGGAGGAAATCCCTTCCCTCCTGGGTTTTTGTGTCTGGTTTTTAAGCCCTGTCGGTGCCTAAATCTATTTGTTCCTTTTGTATGTCGGTGATTGGGTAGGAGAAATTAATCCGAAGATTTCGGCATGTTTTTAGAGGTATTTGGCCATTTTTAGCAAAATTGATTCGTTTTTGCCTACTTTAGCGTTTTATTTTTTTTCAAAAAAAAATTAAAAAATTCCTAATAGGAGGATCGGAAAAATCCAAATTTCCATGAGTAGAATTTTCGGTTTTCCATAAATTTTGAAATAATCTCCACCGATCTGGTACGGAAAAAATCATAGGTTTCAAGTTTTTTGCTAAAGTAAGCGATGCGATAGCCCTGATTCACAGAGAGGAACATCTCACCTACTTTCGGGGACCCATGACCATTAGGGCGAGTCCCCGAAATCCGATCTTCCTTCTTCCATTTAATCCCTATTTGTTGAAAGCAATGTTCAATCTTTCGGGGTCAGGCTACTGCGGGGTGTCCGTCGCATGTGCGACCGCGTTCCGCGCCCTTCGTATCCTTCTCGCGGAGGAGTTGTAGATCTAACTTTATATAGGTGGCAAGCAAGGGGGAAATGAAGGGAGTCAACGGTATAAGATCCCCGCCCTATTCAGACTGGGTGGGGTTAACCACCCGCCACCCAATGGGTTCCATCTAACACATATTTATCGAATTGACAATTCCTAATTACATTTCCTTTAAAATTCTTAGAATAAGTTCGCCTTTTTGCCCTTTACTTTCGGCCCCTCAGCCTGTATTCCCAAGAAGACCGCCTAATCCCGAGTAATTTTGCCGTTTGTGTTTTGTTTCCTCCCAAAACAGGTACAGCCTTGGCCGAACGAACCTTCGTTGTTTCTTTGCGATTTCATAACATCCTTCGAAGAAGGACCAACGTTAACGCAGGAACTCGTAAAGAACCAATCAATACTTCCCTCGGTTTGCATTTTCCGGATTGTGATGGTTCAAATAATGTAAAATACGCGAAGATCGAACACGGAGGGGGAAGGATCTACGGGAGGAACCTGTCCTTAAAAATTGTTAGGTTGTCTCCGGCCTTCCGAAAAATAAAAAAATATAAGAATCATCGAATATTACTGCAATTTATCGGAAATTTATTGACTCTTTTTGTAGGAAGAAGAATGAAAATCTCGTCCAAAACTCCAAAACAAAGGGTGAACCTCACCCATCGAAAGGAGTGGAATGAAATGGTAGAATTGCGGGGGAAGTTCATTTTTTTGACCTGTTCTCTTATGGGTTTGTACAAAACAAAACAGGAAGAAGCGGACCAGATTGTGAAAGAAAAAACAGGAAAAGGATTCAAGGACCTTGACCCGGAAGGATGGTATGATCTGGAAATCTATCGTGCCGTTGTGGAAAAATACAGAGAGGCATCCATATCCAAAGACCGTGCTTACACTACCTTGGGCCAGAAAATATATCCGACGGTTCACGCAACAGTAGGTTTGCCGAAACATCTGTTGGAAAGTCCTCTTGAGTTTTTAAAATTCGAAGCGGAAGGATATTTGGAAAATGTTCGCGGAGATGGAATCATTCCTAGAAAATTTCTGAAAGTTGAGGAAGGAGAAGTCATCGTGCAGGCAATTAATCCGGACATCATTGATAAAACTGTGGAAGGTGTCTTTATGGGAATCATGGACCTTTGCCAAGTTAAAAACTATAAAGTTGAAAAGTTAGAGGACTCTACTTACAGAATCACCTGGTCGAAATAAATCCTGTCTTTACATAGTTCATCCGATTGGAATGTCCCGGTCGGACGTTTTGTATCAACCGATGATTTTCTTTACCTTACTTGCCAACGAGGAAGGGAATTCATTTTCCAAATTTTCCTTTTTTACCCATTTACAATCCACTTCTCCTCGCATAACAGACACTAAAGATTCAGATTCTTTCCCGGAAAGAACTTCCTTATGTACCCAAAATTGAAATTTATGATGAGTGATCGTATGGGAAAAAGAACGGGGCAGTTTAATCAAAGATTTTCGATCCGACAAATTTCTGATGACTTCGGAAGATTGGTATTCCCCGGAAGGAAGTTCCCCTTCAAAATAATAAGGCAAAACATACATACCTTTTAGAAAGCGTGGTTTCTTTTCCTTGATAAGTAGAATCTCTTCCCCGTTTTCAATCCAGAGAAAGTGGCCGGTCAAACTTAACTTTTTATCTTCTTTGGTTCGAAGAGGGATCCGATCCAAAAGATTTTTGATGAGCCCCTTACAATCCGATTGCAAAGGACACAGAAGGCATTTCGGATTTTCGGGAAGACATATCGTAGCGCCCAATTCCATCATCGCCTGGTTGTGATCACCGGGAAAATCCCGGTATAGAAAATTATCAGCTAACGCTTGTAAATCCTTATCGGCACCGCTTCCCAGAATGTTTTTTTCATAAATAAATAGGCGGGCGAGTACCCTCTTCACATTCCCGTCTAGTACTGCATGTTTCAGGTCATAAGCGATGGAAAGAATCGCGCGCGCAGTGTAGGGGCCGATTCCCGGAACTTTTAGAACTTCCTCCAGGTCTTTTGGGAAACTTCCGTTGAAATTTTGTTCCAGGTAAATGGCAGCTTTTCTTAAATTGCGGGCCCTGGTATAGTATCCTAATCCCTTCCAAGCGCTCAAAACATCTTCTTCGCTGGAACGTGCCAAATCTTCCACAGTAGGAAACCTGGACATGAAATTTTCATATAAGGGCAGCATGGCTGCAACCCTGGTTTGTTGGAGCATTACCTCGGAAACCCAGATGGAATAGGCTTGTTTCTTTTTACGAAAAGGGAGATCTCTTTGGTTTAGCAAAAACCAAGAACGAAGTTTTTCTTGCGGGGTCAAATTTCCGTGTCTTGAATCGTGTAACGAAGGTATGTATTACAAGTAGCTTCTTCCGTATAACGAACCAAATCGTAATCCAATCGGGAGGACCGGAAAAACCGGGAATGCATCAGCCTTTCCCGAATCTCTTGGCGGATATGATCGCGGGCTTCCGTTCTTTTGGAATAAAAGGCTGGAGAGAGAATTTCGCTCTTATAAGACAAGCTGCCTTCTCTGTAGATGGCCACTGTCACCTGCACTCTGTATTTCCTACGTAAACCTGTTTTTAATTCCGCGCTCATCTCTTTTCTTTCGGGGACTTAACCCCTAAGATCATTTTCGACCCTTACGGATTCGGAATTGATGGCTGAAATGAAAATTCGAACTGCTTGCCCAAAATTTAGTAAGAATTTTTATAGATAATGAGACCATAAGATACGATGAATCCGAAGTACAACGAATCCCCTTTTTATTACAAACGAAGGACTACTCGGGAAGTAAAGGTGGGGGGAGTAGGAATCGGGGGAAATAACCCGATCCGAATCCAATCCATGATTACATCAAACACTCGTGATACGGAAGCCAGTATTTCCCAAATCGCCGCACTCGAAAAAGCGGGCTCGGAACTCGTTCGCCTAACAGTACCAAGTCAAGCCGATGCCGACAATTTACCGGAAATCCGAAAAAGAATGAAAGAACTGGGCCTTACTGTTCCTCTTGTTGCAGACATCCATTTCACGCCTCAGGTTGCTTTGAAATGTGTGGAATGGGTGGAAAAAGTAAGGATCAATCCGGGCAATTTTGCAGACAAAAAAAAATTCGATATCATAGAATATACAGACAGGGAATACGAAGAAGAACTGGAAAGAATCGAAGAAGTTTTCACTCCCCTTGTTTTGCGCGCACGCGAATTGGGAGTGGCAATGCGGATCGGAACTAACCACGGTTCCTTATCCGACAGAATCATGAATCGTTTCGGAGACACACCGCAAGGTATGGTGGAATCCGCTCTGGAATTCATTCGAATCGCAGAAAGAAATAATTATAAAGAAATCGTAGTCTCCATGAAAGCGTCCAATCCGCAAGTGATGGTCTCCGCCTATCGCTTGCTTGTTTCCCGATTTTATGAATTGGGCATGGACTACCCTCTCCACTTAGGCGTGACGGAAGCAGGTGATGGAAAAGACGGACGGATCAAATCCGCCATAGGAATCGGCTCTCTTCTGGAGGAAGGATTGGGAGATACGATTCGTGTTTCCCTCACTGAGGAAGCGATCGAAGAAATTCCCGTAGCAAAAGAGATTGCAAAAAAATACAATTCGATTTGGGCAAAGGAACAAGAGACGATCTTTGAAAAGGAAAAAGCGATATCGGTTTTTCGTGAATTCAGAGATCCTTATGAATATTCCCGGTTTTATTCCAGAGAAACAAAAATCGGAGAACTCGAATTAGGCGACAAGCATCCTGTTCGGGTGGAGACAGAATTTCCGTTTACCGGTCAGATTACTACGGAAGAGATTTTAAAACAAAATTTTTTAGGCAATAGATCTTCCAAATTCAACGAAATTGTATTCTTCCGAATCCAGGATGAGATGGCTCTCGCAGCACTCTCTTCCTTTAAAAAACTAGGAAAGATTCCAAACCCGGTTTCCTTCCAGCTTACCGAAGATCTGACGTTTCAATACGAAGGACTTGCGGAAGAAATCTTCTCTTTGCAAAAATGGGTGATAAACCCGTTTCTATTTGATGACAGTCCGGGGAACGAATCCGATGTTTTCGGGGAATTCTTGGATTTTATACGAAATTATGCAAAAGATCAGAGATCCGTCGAATTTCAAATCGAAGAAAAGGATTTTTCCAAAATCGATTTTTTAATAAAAGAGATCCGTAAAAGAAAAATCCAAAATGTATTTTTTTCAACTCCCCACTCTCAGTTAACGACTGTTCGTAGATTTGCATTTTTGCTAAAAGATTCTGATTTTCCTATCGTTCTCAGCAGCAATTACGATTCAAAAGAATCCGCCCTTTACGATTCCTCCATCCACTTAGGGGGACTCCTTCTGGATGGAATCGGAGACCTAATTCGGATCCGCCAAGAAGAGCCTGATCCGAATTCTCTTATCGAACTCACATATGATATTTTACAGGCAACCAGGCTTCGACTTACCAAAACCGAATATATCTCCTGCCCTTCCTGCGGAAGAACCATGTTCGATTTACAATCCACAACAGCAGTTATCAAATCCAAGACAGGGCATTTGAAAGGTGTTAAAATTGCAGTTATGGGCTGTATCGTAAACGGTCCCGGTGAGATGGCAGATGCTGACTTTGGTTATGTGGGTGCAGGCGTGGGCAAAGTGCACTTGTACCGTGGCAAAGAAATAGTCATGAAAGGTGTCGCCGAAACGGAAGCGGCCGACAAGCTCATTGAACTCATCAAGTCCAATGGAATGTGGGTGGATCCTGAAAATTAGTTAGAAGATTTTTTATCTTCCGAAAGACTATAATTCAAAAGTCCGGGAAATTCCCTGGAGACTCCGTTTAACTTATGTTGGATGGTTTTGAATTCGGAAAAATTCGCCAAAATGGTCGCATCGATTGCTTTGAATGTTGCGGCGAGTGCTTTTAATTTTTTGGCACGAATCGATTCTTCGCTTTCTTTCGGTCCAAGCTCTGGGCCCGAGTAATAAGTAATCGTATCCACTGCTTGATTTTGTTCTTCATCATCCACCAGAGTGGAACCCTGTCCGCTCTTCGCCAATCTGTATTGATTCATAACCTGTTCTAGACTTGTTTCATTCCAATCCAATATGATTGTTTGTTCCTTTTCTCTGAACCAGATATTAGTTAAAGAATATTGAAGCGGAAGTAATTTTTTAGGAGTAAAAACAATCTCTGCATCTTCCTTGTTTTCTTCCGGCAAAAAATAAGGCGGAGCTCCTACTTCTTCTATCAATTGATAGATAAATTCGGATTTGTTTTCGTTTGCAAGAACCAAACGGGTGATTGGTGCCTGAAGATCGGCCCCATCGGAAATGAATACTTTGAAATTACTTCTATGGTCGTAATTGGGAAGTTGAAATACGTTGAAAGGTACAAGCAGATTGAAAGGATTTTTTTCAGCTAATATAAAGAAGGTGAAAAATAAAAGTAGGGAGAACCAGGAAAAAAATAAAAACAAAAACCGATTGGTAGTGACTTCGATTCCCGTTCCCAGCCGGTAAAACTGTGAACCCCAAGCATATCCTTTCTCTTTTGCGATTTCGGAATATTCTTTAATCTTTGGATGAAGCATACTTATGAATTCCTTTAATGATACTACGTGCAATTTTTTTCTGATAAGACTTGTCTTGTAGGATTTTACTCTCTTTAGGACTAGTCAAATACCCCATTTCTATCAATACCGCAGGCATTAGGCTTCCCCGCAAGACGGAAAAATCCGCCTTTTTCACTCCCCGCGAAGTAATCAACGTGTCCATTCCCTTATCATAATCCGACTCAATGGATTCGGCAAGTTTTTTGGATCGCCTTTGCGTCACGCTCGACAACATCTGAGATTGAATTGTAGCCACTGTCTTATGAGAATGAGGAGTGATGAATTTGTTTTCCAAAAGAGCGGTCTCTCTTGCCTGTTCCGTGCTCGGACTTTGGGAAAGATAATAGATCTCAAATCCGTCCGCCTTTTCATTCAAGGAAGCATTGCAATGAAGGGAGATGAAAATCGAATCCCTGGTATCTTTCAGAATCGTATTGGCGAGCTTAGAGCGGTCTTCCAATTCCACGAAATGATCCGTCTTGCGGGTCATAAGAAGACGAATCTCAGGATAGTATTTTCTAAGATAGAGATAAAGATAACGCGCCACGGAAAGACTGATATTTTTTTCGAAATTACCGTCGGAATCGGATGTGCCGGGATCCTTTCCACCATGTCCCGCATCTATGATAATCGCCTTTACGTTTATGTTTCTTTTCGGAGTGGGTTCTTTGGGGATATCGACAAGCAGTTCTTTCTCTTTAAATTTATAACGCATGTCATACGATAGAAGATTTAGAAAAACGGCCTCTACTATATCGATAGGAAGATAGAGATCCCCGTTTTTGATCAAAGGAGGTTTCGGAATTTTGTTAATTTTATTATCCAGAGTATAAAAACTGGAACCGATTCGAAAGGAAATCTTTCCTTGAGGAGATTGAATATGACTGACCAAAGTGGATTCTTTGGAGCTAAATTTAAGTTCGGGGAAAAGCGGATTCAGATCAAGAAGAGAAACAAAACCGCCATTGCCGTACAATGGCAGCTTTACTGTTTCAGAAAATACGGAAGAGGAATCAAAAAGAATTAATAGAAAAAGACAAGAACCTATCAGTCTTTTTTGAAAAGGGAGATAATTCTTTTCCAAATCGATTTCTTCTTTTGCTGGGATTTTTTCGTATCATTGATATCAAACAAATTTCTCTTCACCTTAGATGACTGAGACTGTTTGTGATTTTGGTTGTTACTTTGATGATGTTTCGGTTTGCCTTTCGATTCTTGCCCTTGCGGTTTGTGATCCCTTCTTTTCTGTCCTGAAAATTTTCCGGAATCCTTTCCTGAAGTTTTTTCAGTTCTAGCGTGATGCTCATGGTGTTCATGATGAGACATTTTCGCAGGAGGATGACTCGGGTGATCCGGCTTTTTACGATCCCGATCTCTTCCGCCTCTACCTTGTTTGTCGCCGCGTCCGCCTTTGCGATCTCTGTCATGAGGCTGGCCTTTCCTTTCCCCGGGAATGGTTTCCTCAGGAAAGGCAGGGATAAATTCGCCGACGGGAAATTCCAGATATGCTTCGTTGATTTCGCCCACAGGAAGTTTGGAATTCAGGTATTTTTCGATCCGTTCCAACTCGGTATAATCCGTCTCGGAACAAAGCCCGATGGAACTACCCTTTCTTCCCGCACGTGCCGTTCTACCGATACGGTGCACATAATTTTCAGCATCTTGAGGAAGATCATAATTATAAACAACATCTATGTTTTCGATATCGATACCGCGGGAGGCAACATCGGTTGCGATCAGATATTTGTATTTTCCCGCTTTGAAATCGCGAAGCAAACGAATTCTTTTTTTCTGATCCAGTTCGGAAGAAAGTCCTGTGGCTGTGATTCCGTATTTGCGGAGGCTGGATACGATCCTCGGAATATTCATCTTATAGTTCGTGAATATGATCCCCAAACCTTCGTAAGACGAATTGAGAAGTGAATTCACAAGATAAGGAAGTTTTTCATCACGTCCGAGATGCAAAAGACTTTGATCTATTCTTTCGGTGATCACTTTTTCCGGATTGATATGAACTTCGATCGGATCTTCCAAATATTTGCTGGCAAGTCTAACCACTTCATAACTTAAGGTGGCGCTAAAAAGAAGACTTTGTTTTCTATTTTTGCATTTATGAAAGATGTATTTCAAATCTTGGACAAAACCCATATCGAACATTCTGTCCGCTTCGTCCAGGATCACAACTTTTACCGCATCCAAAGACAGGCCGTGATTTTTGACAAAGTCGATGAGTCTTCCGGGTGTAGCAACAATGATGCAAGCTTTGTTTCCGAGAGCTTCTTCCTGAGAACGATAGTCCGTTCCACCGATGATCGTTGCCACGCCGTAGTCGGTGAATTGCAAAAGTTTTTTCGCCTCTTCTCCGATTTGAATGGTGAGCTCGCGGGTGGGAGCAAGCACAAGCGCGTAAGGAAGTTTCTCTTCCTCTTCAGAGTTCAGTAACCTATGTAAGGTGGGAACCAAAAAAGCCATCGTTTTTCCGGTTCCGGTCTGAGCAAGACCGGTCACATCTTTGCCTTCCATTGCAAATGGAATCGACTTTTCTTGGATGGGTGTTAGGTCAATGTAACCGATTTTTTCTAATGCTTTGTGAAGAAGTTCGTGTAAGGGGAGTTCGGTAAATTTCATAGATTATTTTTTAATTGCGGCGACTTGAATCGTGTCGCCATAGCAGAATCGGTCTGAGTAGAATTTATACCCCAAAACAGGAAGTCTTCCTAGAAGACCTAAATCTCGGCTGGGGTGGTACGACATGGGTCTAGCATATTTCACCGCGAACCCGAGGCTTGACAAGAGTTTTTTCAAAGAGCGCAAATCATAGTCAAAAAAGTGATCTCCCGGATGGGTGCGAAACCATTCGTCCGGATTGGTCTGAAAGCTAGGTCCGAAAAAAGAAGGAACTGCAAGAAAAACAACCCCTCCGGATTTGGTCCAAGACCCTAACCTTTCCCAAAGAGATTCTATATCGGAAATATGTTCCAGGACAAAGAAAGCGGCAATTACGTCCAAACTGTTTTTAAAACTTTCGGGTGGAATATCCAAAACGGATTTTTTTTCCACATCCAGGCCAAGTGTAACTTTAGAATATTCAACTTCTCTTTCGGAGAGTTCCAAACCTTGCACGGAGAATCCTATCTTTCTCGCTTCATCCAAAAAAAAACCGGCAGCAGAACCTATTTCCAAAAGCTTTTTTCCTTTCGGGTTATTTCCAAAAAGCGAGCGCAAAACTTTGATTCGGCGAGTAGCGAGATTACGCAGATTCGCTTCGTCCTCGTAGTATGTTTTTTTATACTGCGCCTGGTATTCTTCCATAAAATAGGAATCACCGTATTCTCTATAACTTGCTTTTTTAAATTTTAATATCCCTGTGTTCGAACAAATATCGTAGTACTCGGGAAATTTTTTATAAGGAACAAAGGAAAACAAACTCAAAAGAAAGTCCGCTTCTT
The DNA here is from genome assembly GCF_003114835.2 of Leptospira kobayashii. Taxonomy (NCBI): domain Bacteria; kingdom Pseudomonadati; phylum Spirochaetota; class Leptospiria; order Leptospirales; family Leptospiraceae; genus Leptospira; species Leptospira kobayashii. The sequence continues at coordinate 2,580,980 of NZ_AP025028.1, forward strand.
GGATTCCAAAGCCTTCTCGTAACCTGCACGAGCAGCTCTTTTGTTTTCGTAAGCTTCCGTCAAACTGGGATTGAGATCGATTGCCATCTGAAATTCCTGAAGAGCTCTTTTGAACTCTCCGTTCTTAAAATAACATACACCCAAATAATTATGGGCTTTCGCGGCAATGGAAGGCGACACGTCGGAACGAACAACGGTTGTTAGTTCATCTACCGCTTTTTCCCGATCCATAAGGGAACCGGAATCGATCAGTATCTTGGAAAGAACAAGTCTTGATTCCATATCTTCCGGATCTATATGAGAAGCGCGGAACGCTTCTTCTTTTGCCTTTCTGGATTGGCTTCCGTTTCCGCCCTCTGCATAGGTAAGAGCCAATTTTCTATGAGCGAGTTTGATTTCTTTCGGGTCTTTGGAATTTTCCAAAACATAAACAAGGCTTTTTTCCGCGGAAGGATAACTTCTGGTTTGGATGTATGCGTCCGCAAGTTTGATCCTTGCTTCATGAAGATCTTTTTTTTCGGAAAGGACTTCTTCATATTCCGCAATGGCTTCGTTATAATATTTTTGTTCCAGATAATAATCGGCGATCGCCAAACGGGAAGGCAGGTGATTTGGATCAAGAGCGCTCGCCTTTCGGAGTTCTTCGATTGCTTTGGTAGGCATTCCCGCATGCAAATAAGCTATTCCCAGATTGTAACGCGCCGATTGGTTTTTAGGATTGAGAGCTATGGCACCCTCGAAAGATTGAATGGATTCCGTAAAGCGCTCCATTTCATCCAGAATGATTCCCAGGTTCACATAAGCCGTTTCCGAATAACTGTCGCCAGGCGTCATTCGGATGATTCTGCGGAACAAATTTTCCGCCTCAACCAATTCGCCTTTTTTATAATAGAGTTCGGAAAGTGCGAAAAGGGAGTCAGTATCATTCGGCTTGAGTAAGATCGCTTTTTTCAAAGCTTGGATGGCAAGAGAAGATTGCCCCATGGAAGTGAATGCTTCCGCAATAAAACGATATATTTCCGGCTCGTTGGAATTTGAATCCAAAGCTTTTTGAAAGAACTTTGCCGCCTCTTCCGGATTTTTTCTTTTTAGAAAAATCAAACCGAGGTTGTAATAATTTTTTGCATCCGCAGGACGAAGCCTTGCCGCCTCTCGGAAATAGTATTCCGCCCGGTCGTAGTCTTCTCTGGAATAAAAAATAGATCCCAAATGTCCGTAGGAAAGTGCGGCTACATTCGAGCTGGGAGAAGCAAGTGCTGCCTTTTGAAACTCTTCAATCGCTTCGGGTAATTTCCCCTGTTTGTAATAACTGATAGCAAGATTGTAAGAAAGAACAGGATCGTTCGGTGCCAAAGATTGCCCTTCTTTATAAGCATCAATGGCTGCTTTCGGATCACCTATTTCCTGATAAAGATTTCCGGTAAGCAGCGCAACCCTTGCATCATTCGGAGCGATTTCTTTCGCTTTCGCAGCGGCTTTTCTAGCTTCTTCGAATTTACCGGAATGTTTGAATGCCAAAGCAAGATTGTAGTAGGCAAAATAATTTTTAGGATCGTATTGGATCGCTTTTTCCAATCTTTCGATGGAGCTGATATAACGCCCCGCTTCGTCAAACATCACACCTAGAACGGTGAGTGCGACCGATTTGTCTTCATCTTTGCCAGGGGTGTTTAAAAATTCTTCGCAAACACGAAATGCCTTGTTCACATAACGGTCATGATACGAATTCAGGCAATTGGCAAGATCCGAATTGATGGAATCTTTCGGAAGATAGGATTTGTCCAGAAGAAGTTCCAAGGATTTTTTGTCTTGGGGAAGTCCTCTTAGGGACTTGGCAAGTTCTTCGGGATCCGTTTTCTTATAATAATAAAAATAATAAACCGCAGAGGTCGCTGCTACAGCTAACAAAAGAATGATGGTAAGCCAAAAGAAAAAAGAAAGAACGGGTTGTCTGGTTTCGGTATTAGAACCGTAAGTGGACTCTTCCGCACGAGGATCCCTTCCCAGATTCCTTAAGTAAGGATCTTCCTTGTAGTAGCTGGGTTGGGAAGAGTTCCTGTCCTCTTCCATTCGGAATCTGTTTTTCTGGATCGGGTCCATCTGCCTCTACCCTAGTTAGGATTTTTCGCCAAGATCTCTTTTTTGTAAAAAGCGTCTAACAAACCATTAATGAAATTCGCCGATTCGTCCGTTTCAAATTCCTTTGCCAATTCGACTGCCTCGTTGATCACAACCGGCGCCGCAAGGAATGGTTCCTTTTTTAGACTCAAAATGGAAAGACGGAGGATACAACGGTTCACAACGGAAATCCGCGATAATTCCCAATTTTCGGAATATTTCTTAATTAGAGTATCGATCTCTTCCCGGTTTTCCACCACTCCTTTCACCAGAAAGATGGCGTAGTCCTTTTCTTCTTTGGAGGTTTTTTTGTCGTACCAGTCGAACTTCATCGCTTTGGAAGGTTCGACTCCGACCAGGTCTATTTGATAAAGGCACATCAGTGCCAAAGAACGTCCTGTATGGCGGGAACTCATCCTAACTCACGAAACAAATTTGCCATCTCGATCGCAGTCGTTGCTGCTTCGTAACCTTTGTTTCCTGCTTTGGTCCCTGCTCTCTCTACCGCTTGTTCGATGGTTTCCGTGGTCAAAACTCCGAAGATAACCGGGATCTGAGCACCAATGGCCAGATTTCCCACTTTTGCCGCTTCTCCTGCTACCAAATCATAATGTGAGGTAGCTCCGCGAATCACGGCGCCGAGGCAGGTGATCGCCGAAAAAGAAAACTTTTTGGAGCTGAGTACTTTCGAAACAGTAGCGGGAAGTTCATAAGCGCCGGGAACATAAATCACTGTTACATCCGATTCCGCGATTCCATGTTGGCGGTAAGCATCCAAAGCCCCTTTCAAAAGGCTTTCGGTAATAAATTCATTGAATTTGGAAACGATCACACAATGTTTTTGACCGCTCCCAATACGATTTCCTTCAATTCGAATATGTGTCATGTAATTCCAAGGTAACAGAGGGGTTTTATTTCGCAAGACGAATGACAAGTGTGATCTTGCCTTCCGGATTTTCCACCACTTCAAATCCGTCTTTTTCCAAGGCTTTTTTCGCCCGATACAAAGCCAGATTGACTACATTCTCCCTAGAAGCCGATTGTTCCTTTCTTTTCAACATAAAAGAACCTCTGTATGTTTGAAGATCGGCTGGATAACATGGCATTCTTAAATCTCATTCGCTTTACAAACTGGAAATGATCCCGAGTTATGTCCTATAGGCATGAAAAAGAAACAGACTCAGGCAAAGAAGAAAGCCAAAGCACCTAAAAAGAGAAAACCGATTGTTTATTCCGAAAAAGACTTTGAAGTAAAACCCTCCTCGGTTCCGGGAATCGGAATGGGACTTTTCACAAAACAGACATTATACAAAGGCGATACTGTAGGTTATTATCAGGGAAAAATCATAACTGACGATGAGGCGGAATCTCCTAAATATGTGGATTCCAAATACCTGTTATGGATTTGTAAGGATTGGTGGATTTACGGAGAAGGAAAACTTTCCAATTACACCCGATTTATCAATCACTCCGGCAAACCGAATGCCGAGCTAGTAACTTCCGTTCGTTGGAAGACTGCAAGATTCAAAGTATTAAAGACAATTCCCGAAGGCAAAGAAATCTTTTTTGATTATGGAAAGGATTATTGGGATAATGTCGACTTCAAGCCGAAGTAACGGATCTATTTAAATACCCGTTTCAAAAGAACAGAACTTGGCCACAGGGCCAAGTGAGAACATAGATACACGCAAAAACCAATTTCCGATCAATTCCCTACCGGAGGTCTCTTTCGCCAAACGACAATCTAAAGAAGATTGCTGTGGTGTGGAGTCAGCTTGGTGTATGAAGGTTTGGAATCAAACTTTTCCAACTCTTCCGCATAACGGATGATAGCATCACCCAAACGAAATGGTCCTTCTGGTTTTTCCATGTGAGTCCATGCACAAAGCACAAAGTTCACTCCGAAAAATAAGAGGGAAAGAAACAAAGGAAGTCGAATCGAAAGTGCCATAAAGTTCCTCCCAACAAGTCCAGTTTGGAAAACCCCGTTTCCTTGACAAGTCCATTAGAATGGTTCTAAGCAGTTTACACGAGAATTTGCTATCGGATCGACCCCTATTTCTGTGGGCGCCTCGAAGGCCGTCCTAATAGAAAAAAAGGACGATAGCCTCGACCGGGCTCTTCAGCGACTCCGCCTACCGGCTTCGGTCCTACGGACGACGTCCTTCGGCCGTCCCGCTTGCGATCCCTGGCGCGGGGGTTTATCGGAGAAGGAGTTTTTGGAATACTATCCCCGCCCTATCGACATTGGGTGGGGTTAACCACCCGCCACCCAATGCGGTTCATTTAACACAAATTTGTCGGCTATGCAAATCGATTTCCTTTTCAAGGAAATTTTTTACAAATAAGTTCGCCTTTTTGCCTAAGAGATCTTATCTTCTAACAAAAATCGCTGATTTGAATATCGGGAAATAGGTTGTGTTCGGATTCTATCTTCGCGAGCGAAGCTTCATCTATCTTTCCGGTTTCCAACATCGATTTCAGATGTAAAAACAAATTGGAATGAACATTGGTTCTGCGAACTGCATAATCAACCATTGTCCCCGTTTTCATAATGAAAGCCCAATCGGAACTTTGCAAAAGCAAGATTTCCCTTCCCATCTGTTTGAGAACTCGGATAACCAACGGATCTTTGGAATCTTTCAACTCGCTCGCTTTATGAAACATGTCGATGGATAAAGAATGGATATGTTTGTAAATCCAATCATTGGAAGGATTCAACCAGACATCTCCGTATCCGTTCTCTCCCCAACTGGACATCTGCATCTTTACCGACTGAACTTTAGGAACAACCCTCGTTGCCTCCAAAGGATGAATGGGCCGAATCACACTCTGATCAAAATGCATTTTTTTGAATAAAAACTCGATGAACTGAGGACCTTCATACCACCAATGACCGTACAACTCAGCGTCATACGGAGATACTATGATAGCAGGCTGTTTATTTTCGGAATACAAAGCCTCGGCCTGAGCGATTCTATTTCTTAAAAAATCTTCCGCATGATTGCCGCAAACTTCCATCGCATCATCCGGATGATAATATTCTTTATAAGCGGTTTTACCCGTGATTTTATGATATTTGATTCCAGTATTGATTCTGATTCCGTTGGAATGCAGAAACGGTTCAATATAATTATAATCCAAATCATGTCCGATGTCCCGATAATATTCCCGGTAATGAAAATCTCCCGGATAACCGTCAATCGAACTCCATACCTGACGTGAGCTCTCCGTATCTCGTCCGAAAGCGAACACTCCGTACCCTACTTCGACAGGAGAATAGACTCCAAACATCGGTCTAGGACTCGCGTGATTTATCCCGTGAGTATCCACAAAAAAATAACGAAAACCTTCTTTGTCCAAGTCGTCTTCCAGTCCGGGGTAGTATCCGCATTCGGAAAGCCAAATCCCTTTCGGGTCGCGTCCCCAAATCTTACGAAACGTCCGCCTACCATTTCTTAGTTGGGAGCGAATGATACTGGGTTCCGACCCGTAAAAAGGAAGAAAACCATGCGTAGCGGGACTTGTTATGATCTCCAGATTCCCCGATTCCACAAAAGGTAAAAACTGTTTTGTCAAATCTCCTTTTGTTTCCTCGAAAACGGAAAGACTATCTTCAAAATGAGAAAGATAATAATCGGATAAATAATTCAGATGAGGATCGAACTTGGTTCTTTTTTTTTCTTCTCTGGCAAGAGAGATTAGATTTTTTATATATTTACGAAATTGATTTTGAAGATATTCATCCACAAGCATGGAAGACAATGTAGGAGTAAAAGACATTGTAATCCGAAACGGAACATTTTCTTTTTTTAAATTTTGAAATACACGGATCAAAGGAATATAGGTTTCCAAAATCGCTTCGTTCAACCAATTTTCTTCAATGAACGGTTGATCATACCCAGGATGCCTAACAAAAGGAAGGTGGGCATGCAACATCAGTAATAAATAACCTTTAGGGTCTGTCATTGGTTTATATGAGAATGGGAAGCGAATCCGGAAGACCCACCCATTATTTCCCGGCTCCGAAGAAATTTTTTAGATTCGGCGGAATAGTATGCTTCGGAAAAAACCCAATGGCCCGAATCATTTTTTTTTACCCATCCTGACTCGACCCAATTCGGATGAATCCACTCTTCGTCTAACAAAAACGATTCGGTGGCTTTCGGCAAATCTCCGGTCTTCGTTTCCAAACAAAAACAAGACCTTTCTCCGAAGAATGCAAACAAAGAAGCACTGATCTCTTTTACGAAAATATCCCATTTGCAATAATAGGAAGAAGTGAAAGCCGAAAGATCATACCAATCCTCCGCAAAACCTGATTCCTTTTTGTATTGTATTCTCAACTTAAAGTGAACTTGTTCCATGGAAGGAGCACCCAATTCCTTCGGAAGGGAAATAAATCTCGTCGGATCAAAATTCCAGAAAACAAATGCTTCCTTCGGATTTCTGACAAGCACCTTTACCAAATCTTTTTCTACAGGCGGAATCGGTTTTAGAAATTTAGGATCATTATAAATCAGATAACCGGAGCTTGTTTCCAAAGTCGTTTGAATCTTTTCAATCGGATCCGTAGGTACAGTTTTTTTGTTGGCAGTGGCCTTTTTTTTAGGACTTGGCTTTTTTGAATCTGAGTCTGCCATGAAGATAAAAAATCTTAGTTTCCTTTACCGGGAAATTCGTTTATAGTTGTAACTGCGAAGAAGGGGGTCTTCAATTCTTTTTTATTTGACTCTCTATTTTTTTGGCTTATTACGAATTACAAACAAAGGATGAATGATGAAAATTAATTACACTTGGAAACACCTAGACCGCTCCGAAGCTGCAGAAACATACGGCAATGAAAAGCTGGAACGTGTAACAAAATATGTTGGGAAGGTATTGTCATGCGACGTATCTTTCGAAACCATCCACGGAGAAATCCACGCCAACCTCAAACTCAACGCAGACGGAAACCATTTCAACGCTCATAACGAATCCAAGGATATTTATGCATGTATCGACGGATTGGAAGACAAAATTCTCTCTCAAGTGGGCAAACACCACGACAAAAAAAGCTCTCGCTAAGATAGCGTAGTCCAGAAACTCTCTCCGAGGATGTTCCAAAAATCAGACGAGGCACTACATTCTCTCTCCCTCGGAGAGTTCGAAAAAGCAAAATCGGTTTATTCCGTACTTTTAGACAAAGATCCGGAAGATTTGGAATATATAAGCGGCTACTTCGTGGCAAGTTTCTGGGACAACCGACTGGACCTTGTTTTGCGAACCAGAGAGGGAAGAGACCGGGGGAATCTACTTCTCGAATATTTTTCCCTATTTGAAGAAGAATCTAAAAAAAGAAATCTGGATACTACAGAACCATACCACACCTGTATGAGGTGTGTTTTGGAAGAAGCAGCCCAACATTTGAAACTTGCCTACCAATGGGAAGGTGCCAATGCACTCGACTCGGAAACATTGGGAGATCTCGCGGTATGTCTTATCAAAATCGGAGACTACAAAACCGCTCTCGAAATCATCCAATATTCCAGCGGAAGAAACCGTTTTTCCCCGAATCTAAAGTTTTTCCTCGCGGAAAGTTACTGTATGACCGGTAAAGAGAAAGAAGGAATCGAAACATACAGATCCGCTTTTCTGGACGATCCCAATCAATTCCGAATGGATCTTGTTAGCTGGCCTCCCCTTTTGTCCCTCATCGAAGAAGCTAAAACCTTGGTAAAAACCGAAGATGAACTAAAGGAAATTCTGCCGGTTCTCGCTTGGAAAAGCGGTTTATTTGCGACGGGAAAAAGAGAAAGCATAGAAGATATCAAATCCTGGCAAAAAGAGATCGCAAGACTCAGTGAATCTGCAAAGAAAGGAAGCGGTTATAGTTTTAAAATCAAATGTAGAATCGAACAATACGCCTACTTTATTATAGAAACGGCACCGCAAGCAATTGCCAGGGATGCCGTTTTATTTGCGCAAAAAATTCTGGAAGAGATTTAATTAACGTTCGGTAGCAGCTTCAATCAGATAGTGGATTTCCTCTGCGGCACTTCCCCTACCCGTATTCAAATAATAAGTTTCCAATTCCTTTAAGCCGCTGATCGAAGCCGGTTCCGTTTTCAAACGATTGATGAATTCTTGTTTTTGATTGCCTGCGCTCAAATCAATGCTAGTCGGCTCATTCAAATAGGAAGTATTGTCGATCACCACTCCTGCCGAATCATTGAGTTTGATTTCTGTAGAAGAATACCGACTTGCAAAAACAACCACAAGACTAAGTAACATCACTGTGGAAAAGGAGTATTGAAGGTTTCTATTTTCGAGAATGTTTTTGATAAACAAAAAGCGATTTGCGCCAGGAGATTCGATTCTTTCGTTTTGGAGCAGATTGGCAAGTCTGGTATCAAAGTCGGAAGACATACGCGGCATGATGGTTTCTTCTTTTTTCCGCAGTTCCCTGAATAAATTGCAGAGATGGGATTCGAGAACTACCGATTCTTTTTCATCGGAAAATAAGTGGGGGTACTGCGCACGTAACCAATTTCTAATATTCATAATATTACTTCTCAAAAAACCCTTCTCCTCTTTCGTCTTTGAGGATTAAGTGTTTTAGAAACTCCTTCGCTTTAAAGAGACGACTTTTGACTGTTCCTACATTCGTTTCCATAATTTCGGCAATCTCGTTGTAGGAAAGATTTTCGAAATAACGGAGTTCTAAAACTTGTTTGTAGGAATCTTCCAACTGGCCAATCTTATCCATTAGATAACTTGACTCTTCAGAAAGTTCTAATTTTTTTTCATAACCCATTCGATCGTCTACAAATTGGTTATCCCCGGAATCATCCATGGGTTTTTCTTTGCCGCGTTTGCGTTTTGCGAGCAAATCCTTCGACTTATTGACTACAATCCGGTAAAGCCAGGTATAAACTCCTGCTTCTGCGCGAAAATTCTGAATCGAACGATAGCCGGAAATCAATGCTTCCTGAACGATATCTTCCGCATCATCGGAGTCTTTGACCATGGAAACTGCCTTACGGAACAGCCTCTCCCGAAAAGGAGAAACAAGTGTCATGTAGGCGGTAGGGTCCCCCGATTTGATCTTTTGGAGAAGGATTTTTTCCTTATCCCGGAGGGTCATATTTTTGCCTTCTAATGGACGTGGCATTGGAGCAAGTATTGTTTTGGCGTTAAATAATTCAATGTTTTTAGGGACAGAGAAAGCCATCTTACCTCTGCTTTTGCAAACTTTCTAAATCCTATGGAACATTTTTTCCAAATCATAACGGGTAAGTTTGATGAGAGTAGGACGGCCGTGAGGACAAAGAGAAGGATTTTCGCAATAGGAAAGCCTTTGCAATAACTCTGCAATGATCTGATCGGAAATCTGATCTCCTTTTTTCACTGCAGAACGACAAGCCACGCATTTTGCCATCTCATCGTATAACTCGGATTCATCCTTGTCCGCTTTTCGTTCGAAAAAATCAAGAATGGTTTCCTGTTCTTTTCCGGGATCGATATAACTGGGAACTTCCCGGACGAGGATTGTTCCTCCCGAAAAAGGTTCGAGAAGTATCCCCAGTTTTTCCAAAGACTCACTGTGTTTCAGCGCGTCTTCCGCCTCCTCTTTTGTCATCTCGATCCGAATCGGAGTCAAAAGAGGTTGTGCCTTATATGCTTTTTGTTTTAGATCGCGAAGCACTTCTTCATAACGAATCCGTTCATGAGCTGTATGTTGGTCTATGATATAAAGTCCGTCTTCCGCTTCGGCCAGGATAAATGTTTCGAAAATAATTCCGTAATGTTTTTTAGGAACGAAGGAATTGTGTTTTTTAGGATTGTCGCTTAACTGAAATAAGTTGATCCCCGGTTCCACTCCTTCCAAAGAATAATGGGATCGAAACGGCAAAGTGGAAGGAAGTCCTAGACCAGGGCTTTCTCCGGCTCCGGTTGCAAATCCAAAACTCTGCCTGTTTTCCTCAGCCCTTTCATAAGGAATCGGCATGGAAAGTCGGCGACGCATTTCCAAAAACTCTACAGGAGTGGAAGAACGTAAAACATTCTGGATCCCTTGGAAGAGTAGCCCCGTAATTGTTTCTTCCGACAAGAAACGAACTTCTTTTTTCTGAGGATGCACATTTACATCCAGATGTTCAGGGGGAATTGTAAAAAATAAAAACGCGTAAGGATGTGCTCCCGAAGGTAACAACTCTCCGTAACATTTTTTTAAAATTTGAGAGCTGAACTTAAGTTCTACGGGACGTTTGTTCACATAGAAATACTGTCCCGTTCTATTGGATTTGTAAAAATCCGGATGAGAGATCCAACCTTCCAGGACAACTCCGTTTCTTTCTATACGAACGGGGAGTAGATGGTCTCTTAGGTTTTCACCGAATACGGAAAGCACTCTTTCGAAGTGGGATTCTTTCGAAACATTCAAAACCTCTTTTCCGTTTTGCACATAACGAAAACCGATCGACGGTTCTGCGAGAGCCGTGACTTGCACCCTGTTTCTGTTTTTTTTCTCCTCACCGATCTCGGATTTGAGAAATTTGCGGCGAACGGGAGTGTTGTAAAACAAATCCCTGATTTCGATTTTAGTTCCCCTGAAATGAGGAATCATTTCCTTTTCTTTAATCTTTCCGTCTTCCACATGAACCCGAAAAGCAGTTCTACCTTCCCCTATACCGCTATCAACGGTTAAATGGGAAACGGAAGCGATCGAAGCGAGCGCTTCTCCGCGAAATCCGAATGTGTATACATTTTCCAGATCCCGGAAACTTTGAATTTTGGAAGTCGCATAACGCTGAACTGCCAAAGGCAAATCCTCTTCGGAAATTCCATGCCCGTCATCGGAAACTATGATTTTACTGAGACCCGCATTTTCCGTGAGGATCTCAATTTTCTCTGCTCCTGCATCGATTGAATTTTCGAGTAGTTCTTTGAGGATGGAATGAGAGGATTCGATCACTTCTCCTGCGGCGATCTGATTGATCAAGTCCGCAGAAAGAGTTTTGATTATGCCCATATATACAAGCTAAGAATTCGGGCGTGCTTGGTCAAATTAACAGTTTTGGCAACGACCGATGATATTGATGTCTACGTGTTCCACTTCAAATCCAAGATGCTGGAATTCCAAGTTGGGAAGAGTGACCGATGGAATATCCATCACCATTCCACAAGAACGGCAAATCAGATGGGAGTGTTTGTCCAGGAATGCATCGTAACGAACGGAGTCGGATTCGATATTGAGTTTATTTACCATTCCATTATCCACTAGATATTCCAAAGAATTGTAAACGGTAGCAAAACTGATTCGGTCTGCTTTCGAACGTACCGATTCGAAAACCATCTTTGCCGTAGGATGGTCTTTTCTCTCCATTAGGTCCTGGAGCACAAGTTCTCGGTGTTTTGTCAGAGTTTTCATGAAGTCTAATTTCCTCTTCGGCCCTACTATAGATTAGAATGGTTCCCGTCAAAAATGGTCAAATTGATTTTCTTTTTCAGAATGATTCCAAATCCTGTAAATTTAGAACTAGGAGACGACAAAGAATGGCAGTTTCTTCCGAAAAATTTAAAAAAGCATTATCTCTTTGGGCAAGTGGCGTTTCCGTAATTTGTTACGAATCAAAGGCAAAAAAAGGCGGAATTACGGTTTCCAGCTTTAGTTCCGTTTCCCTGGATCCCCCTTTGGTACTCTTTTGTTTGGACAAAAATAGTCCTGCAAAAGAGGCAATCGAGTCCGCAAATGCATTTTCGGTGAATATTCTCAGTTCGGAACAAAAACAAATTTCCGCTGATTTTGCCTCTAGTTCCCTGGACAAAGAAGAAGTTTTAGCAGGTCAAAACCCAATTCGCCTGGTCACCGGTGCTCCCGTTCTGAACGGGACCTTAGCCTCCCTGGATTGTTCTTTGTTTCAAATTTTAGATTCAGGCGACCATTGGATCATGATCGGACATGTGGAAGACAGCAATTCAAACGAAAATGCTCCCCTGCTTTATTTTAACCGAAACTATCATACGATTTAAGGAAATCTCTTACGAATGGAAAAAGATTCTGTAACACTGAAGGACGCCAAAGAACACGGGTTAACCGAAGATGAATTCAATCAAATTCAAAATATTTTAGGAAGAGTTCCCAATTCAACAGAGCTTGGAATTTTTTCCGCCATGTGGTCGGAGCATTGTTCTTATAAAAACTCCATTCTGAAACTGAAAACACTTCCCACAAAATCGGACAAACTACTCGCTGCGGCGGGAGAGGAAAACGCGGGAGCCATGGACATTGGAGACGGACTTGCAGTTGTTTTTAAAATAGAAAGTCACAATCACCCGACCGCAGTAGAACCTTACCAAGGTGCTGCAACCGGTGTGGGCGGAATCATGAGAGATATCTTCACCATGGGTGCAAGACCGATCACCTCCCTCAACTCACTCAGGTTTGGTGAACCATCTGAGCCTCGCAATAAATATCTGCTTTCCCGCGCAGTCAAAGGAATCGGAGATTACGGAAATGCTTTGGGAATTGCCGTGGGAGGAGGAGAATTATTCATCCACCCTACTTTCACAAAAAATCCTCTTGTCAATGCGATGACCGTGGGAATCGCCAAACACGACCAGATGGCGTCCGCGTCCACAAGCGGAAAGGTAGGACACAAAGTATATATCGTAGGCGCAACCACAGGACGCGACGGAATTCACGGAGCATCTTTTGCTTCCAAAGATTTGTCCAAAGAATCGGAAGAGAAAAGATCCGCAGTACAAGTGGGAGATCCGTTTATGGAAAAACTTTTAATGGAAGCTTCTCTCGAAGCCATCCAAAAGAAAGTGCTCGTCGGTATCCAGGATATGGGTGCAGCGGGAATTTCCTGCGCCACTTCCGAAATGAGTGCCAAAGGCAAAACAGGAATGGATGTGGATCTGGACAAAGTTCCTCTCCGCGAATCGGGGATGAACGCTTACGAGATCATGTTGTCCGAGTCCCAGGAACGGATGTTAGTGGTTCCCGTGGAAGGCAAAGAAAAGGAACTGAGTGAAATTTTTCATAAGTGGGGACTTGCTTCCGTAGAAATCGGAACGGTCACCGGAGACGGAATGATCCGTATCAGAAAGGACGGAAAATTAAAAGCGGAAATCCCGGCGGAATCGCTTGTTCTCGGTGGCGGTGCTCCCAGATACGTACGGGAAGAAAAAAGACCAGCTTACCTGGATCAGGTGCAATCTTTTTCAGAATCTTCCATTCCCGAGATTTCCCTGGACGGGGCGCATTCTTATTTACCTAAGTTTTTGGCTTCCTGGAATTTATCCTCTCGTAGGCCCATATACGAACAATATGATACCGAAGTGGGGCTGGTAAAAGTAGTTGCTCCCGGTGAAGACGGAGGACTTGTACGTATTCCTGAAACGAAAAAAGGGATTGCCGTAGCAACAGATTGTAACTCCCGTTATACTTACCTCGATCCATATCAGGGAGCGGCATGGGCGGTTTGTGAATCGGCCAGAAATGTAGCCTCTACCGGTGCAACTCCCTACGGAGTGACAAACAATCTCAATTTCGGAAATCCTTATATTCCTGAAAATTATTATGTATTCAGCGAATGTGTAAGAGGACTGGGAGATGCGTGTCGTTACTTGGGTTTGCCGGTGACAGGAGGAAATGTTTCGTTCTATAATGAATCTCCCGAAGGTCCTGTTTTCCCAACACCTACCATCGGTATGGTGGGGCTCATCGACGACGTATCCCGGGGGCTTCATACTTATCCGAAGGTTTCCGACAAGTCGGGTTTATCCCTTTTCCTAGTAGGGCACTTCGATCCTAGCATCGCAGGATCGGAGTATCTTTCCGTATTTCACAAACAAGACACCGGAAAAATTCCAAACTTTTCATTGGAAAAAGAAAAAAATACAATCGATACTTTGCTGTCCCTTCATAAAGCCGGAGTGATTGCTTCCGCAAAAGATTTATCATTGGGTGGAATCCTTGTGGCGCTTGCAAAGATCGCAATCCAAGGAAACATCGGATTGAATGTAGATCTTTCTTCCCTGCAAGCCGTTACGAAACGAATCGATTCACTTCTGTTTGGTGAAACAGGTTCAAGTTTCATCGTCTCCGCAAAAACGACAGACGGACCGAAAATCAAAGATGAATTTGCCAAAAAAGGTTTGAGCTCCTATTCAATCGGAAATTTTTCCAAAGAGGGTGAATTGAATCTGACTTTGAAAGAAGGCAAATCGAATTGGAAGATCACAGACATTGCTTTCCGATTTGAAGAAGGACTAGCGGGAACATTTAGCTAGTACAAGTTTGTCGGGAGGGAACGAACCTTCCCTTCTGCAAATCAATCCTCCTTTTCATCGGAGGCAAAAAGGCGAACTTTTTTAAATAATTTTGAGTGAAAAAACGGGATCGCTTTACAGAATACAGGCGGCGTGGTAAAGGAAGCCATTGGGTGGCGGGTGGTTAACCCCACCCAATATAGGGCGGGGATACTAAAGATTCGCGCGCAAAAAAACCTCTACTTCTTACTCTTCACTTTCCCCGAATATTTTTCACTAAAACTCACCACTCCGGAATGAATATCATACATAGCGCCGTAGAGACCGACCCGTTCGGATTGAACCAAACTTCGGATGAGTGGGCTTTGATCCATAATGTCCTGCATACTTTTTTTTGTATTGAGTAGAGCCACTTTATTCACAAAATCATCGTTATTTGCAGTTCGATTCAGCTTAATCGATTTTTCCTGTGCTATGACCGGTTGGATTTTCTTAAGCAGTATGGGAAGTTTTCCTATTTTAACATCGGAACAAGCTCCTTTGATGGCACCGCAACCCGTATGCCCCAATACTAGTATGAGCTTGGTTCCGACCACCTGACACGCGTATTCGATGCTCGCCAAAATATCAGGATTCACAACATTTCCTGCCACCCGAATGCTAAAAAGATCCCCCAGCCCCATATCAAACACAAGTTCTACGGAAGTCCGGGAGTCCATGCAACTCAGCACTACGGCAAGAGGATTTTGTCCTTCGGAAGTAAGGTTCATCTGATGCAGAAGATCTTTTTCAATCCGATTTCCGGATACAAACCTGCCGTTCCCGTCCTTTAAAATCCGGAGGATCTCTTCCGGCGCAATGGATTTTTGTAATTCGGATGTGACAACATCTACTTTTTGATAATGATCGATAAAACTGTAATTTTCTTTGAATCCGACCAAATTGACTTCTATGTTTTTTTCGGGAGCAACCGTTTCCGCAAAATCCTTAATCATCTCGATGATGTCAGGGTCCACATACTCGGCGGAATAAGCATCCAAGGTAACACTTGATCCGTTAGGAAATTCATAGAGTTTGTTTCTTAAGAAGGGTTTGTTCAAAAAAGTCGCTTCTTCCGAAAGACGAATCCTAGTTGTGATTTTATTATAACGCCTCTCTTCAATGATTTGA
The DNA here is from genome assembly GCF_003114835.2 of Leptospira kobayashii. Classification (NCBI taxonomy): domain Bacteria; kingdom Pseudomonadati; phylum Spirochaetota; class Leptospiria; order Leptospirales; family Leptospiraceae; genus Leptospira; species Leptospira kobayashii. The sequence goes on from NZ_AP025028.1 coordinate 2,596,529, forward strand.
AATGCATTCTTCATATTGTTTCTCAAAATAAAGAAGAAACCTATCGTGATACCGATGGTAATCCCGATCAGAAGATCCGTAAAAACAATCGAAATGATTGTCACAAGAAAAGGGTAAAACTGGTTATTTCCCTTCTTAAACATATTCCGAAACAATGAAACACTTGCTAGTTTATAACCGGTTACAATCAAAATGGCGGCAAGTGCGGAAAGAGGAATTCGATTCAGGATTTTCGGGAAAAATGCGACAACCAGTAAGATTAAAATTCCATGAATAAAGGAAGTGAATTTCGTTTGTCCGCCTGCTTGAATCCCTACGCTTCCCCGAACAATGACAGAAGTCAAAGGAAGTCCTCCCAAAAGTCCGGAAATGATATTTCCTCCTCCTTGTGCCAATAATTCTCTGTTTGGTGGAGTATGCCTTTTGTGTTGGTCCAGTTTATCTACGGCTTCGATATTTAACAATGTTTCCAAAGAAGCGACTATGGCAAGTATCGCAGCAGTAATATAAATTTTATAATTTGTTATTTGGGAAAAATCGGGAAATTTGAAATACCCGAAAAAATCATTCAGATTGGAACTGATCGGAACGTTTACCAAATGAGATCCGCTTGCAGGAAAAAATGAAATTTTTTCCAGGAAATAATTCAAAGCCAAAGCATAAAGAATGATCGTAAAAAAAGGAGGAATCAGATTCCCTTTTTTTCTTCTGGTCAGATAAAACAAAAGAAGTAAGGAACTCACTCCGATGAGAAGCGATCCGATCTGATATCCGTTTGCCGCATTCAATAATTCGGAAAAAGTATTTTCATTATCCGATTGGAAAAAGGCGAAATCCCCTTCCGTATCCTTGTCAAAACCGACCAAGTGAGGAATCTGCTTCAAAATCAGAATAATACCGATCGCCGCCATGAGTCCGTGAATCACACTCGAAGGAAAATAATTGGCAACAACACCTAACCGAAGTAACCCGGCGAATATCTGCAGAATACCTGCAAAAAAAACCGCCAAGGCGAATGCTTCATAAGAACCGAGCCTTGCTATCCCGCTAAAAACAACCGCGGTAAGACCGGCAGCAGGGCCACTGATACTAGTATGGGATTTGCTGACTAGAGAAACAAAAATCCCTCCGATAATCCCACCGATCAATCCTGAAAACAAAGGGGCTCCGGAGGCCAAAGCAATTCCCAAACAAAGAGGAACGGCGACAAGAAAAACCACCGCTCCCGCAATTAAATCATCTTTTAGAGAAAAATTTTTCATATTTTACAATTCCACTTTTTTAGACATCAAAAGATAGACACCATCGGCTGTAAGAAAAGTCTAATTTTCAATGTAGTCGGAGAAAATTGAGTTCTATTTTATAAAAATAGGATATAGTCTCAAGCTAGATACCGTTTATAATTTTCAAGCTCAGGTAAACTTATGCTTCTTAAGAAAGCAGTTAGAATTCTTACTATTTTCATTCTTTTTGCCCACGTCGGTTATTGCAAGGTTTATAAAGGCAACGATGGATCAGGCGTATTTACATTGATCCCAAGCGAACGATGGCTATATGGGAACGCATCCGCAGTCTTTTTATTCGATAAAGAAAAAAAATTAGATATAAATAAGGCCTCTCTTCTTCCCGAGTCGGAATGGATTCACTCCAAACACAATACTGCATTCGGAATTTTGGAAACAACTCTTTGGTATCGTTTGGATGTAAAAACAAATACCGACATCGAAAACTGGGTGCTCTCTTTGGACACTCCGTCCATGTCAAGAATCGAATTTTACGTTCAAGATCCGATTACGAATACTTACACAAAAAAACTGGGAGGAAGAAAAGTTCCTCTGGAAGAACTCGCCTATCCCAACAGGTATCCTGTTTTTCCTTTTTTTCTGCCAAAGGGGAAAACGGTCCGATTGTTCTTGAAAGTGGAAACGGAATCTGCCACCTTACTTCCGTTACGCTTTTTTACGAATAAGGATTTCGATAAGTTCGACAGACTCACCAGTTTTATTTCCGGCTCCTATTACGGTGCAATGGTGCTATTGCTTATGTACAATCTGGTCTTGTTCTTTTCCACTAAAGACCGGTTGTTTTTATTTTACTGCATCTACCTGTTTTGTTTTGCCTTCTTTATCTTCAATAGCAACAACCAATGGTTGCCTCTGGTGGATTTTTCACAAAACATGTTTATCATAATGTTAGGTCCTGTTTTTTCGTTATTATCCACGATTGCAGCGACCATTTTTACATGGGTGTTTTTATTTCCTGAAAAAGAAAGTACCAGAATAAAAAAATTATTAAAATTTTCCATACTGATGGACACACTTGCCCTTTTGTCATTGTCCTTCCTATCCATAGTCGATCATATCCGGGTCGCAAATATAGTTCCCATGTTCGGAATTATTGTCATAACGATCGCTGCAATCCTCAGATTCAAAGAGGGATTTATAGGTGCGAAATACTTTCTGATAGCCTGGTCCTTTCTAATCGTCAGCGTATTATTATTCATATTGATGAATTTGGGTTTTATCGATTACTCCAGTTTTATTTCCTATAGTCCGATGTACGGAAGTCTGTTCGAAGGAGTTTTCTTGAGTTTGGGTATAGGAGACAGAATCAACCGGCTCAAAAAAGAAAGAGAGGAAGCAAGACAGGCGTTACTCGAATCCCAAAAAAGAGCTTTGGAAGAGGAAAAAAGAATCAATCTTTCCATTTCAAGATTTGTTCCCAATCAATTTCTGGAAATCCTGAAACGAAAATCAATACTCGAAGTTATGCGGGGAGATTCGGTGGAAAGGGAGATGACGATTCTTTTTTCCGACATTCGCAATTTCACAAGATTGTCCGAATCCAATCATGCAAGAGATGTGTTTTTGCTTCTGAACGAATACATGGAAAGGCTTGGCCCCGCCATTGCCAAACACGGAGGATTCATCGATAAATACATCGGTGATGCGATCATGGCACTTTTTCCGGGAGGGCCTGCGAATGCGATACACGCATCCATTGCCATGAAAAAGGAAGTGGACGAAATGAGGCACCACCTAACAGGTGAATTTCAACTGGAAGCCGGCTTTGGAATCCATCACGGAAGTGTAATGCTCGGAACCGTAGGCGAATCAAACAGGTTGGATACGACTGTAATCGGAGATACGGTGAATCTTGCATCCAGATTGGAAGGCCTGACTAAAAATTTCGGAATCCCCATTTTGGCGAGCGATAGCGTTAGAAAAAACATAGATGAAAACGACGATCTTCAATTCAGGGAAATTGATTCCGTTATCGTAAAAGGCAAAACCAAACCCGTCGTAATTTATGAAGTATTGGATGCTGATTCTCATGAAATCAGAGAAGCAAAGAACAGCAGTTATCCTGTATTTTACCAGGGGATGCATCATTATAAAATGCGGAATTTCAAAACATCTCTCGAATTATTTCAAGAATGCATTTCCGCCTGTCCGGAAGACAATGCCGCACATTCCTACGCAAAAAGAGCCAAGGAATTTTTAGAAAACCCTCCTCCCGATGATTGGAGCGGATTTCTAAAATTATAACCAGTGAAAATATCGGAAAAATATTGACTCGGATCAAATTCAGTTTTTGATCTCAATAAAATCCAATTGCCAAACATAATAAAAAAGGAAACGAAAGCAGAACAAATGAATCCTATCCTAAAATATTTTTTTATCCTAGTCCTGATCTTTTCATCGGGATTCTTTTCCGAAGGGAACGCCGTTTCTCCCAAACATACAAAAAATGAAATCCTTTATTCTCATGTTTTATCCTCTCTTCGCATGAGAAAGGAAGCGTCCGACAAATCCGATGTTGTCCAAAGTATTTCCTACGGGGAAAAATTAAAACTACTGGAAGTGAGCGGCAAGGCCGGGAAATTTTCAGGAATCCAAGGCTATTGGATCAAGGTGGATTCAGGAACTAATACTGGTTATGTGTTCGACGGTTTCTTAAGTAAATTGAGAACCCCTTCCGACTCCGACGAAAGCAGCATCTTTACTTATGCTAAATCAGTGGGTGCGAACATAGGAAAAACTTCTTCCAAAGACGGATCTTCCGTAACAAAGATCGTTTTCAAAGATACAACTCCCGAAGAAATATTTCTGGTATTGAAAGGCCTTGAGAAAAAATACATTTCCCCGTTATCTTTGCCCGATGAAAAATCTTTTATCAAAGTTCCCGAAGAAAATGCCGAATCCAGCGAAGTAACCCTCAAAGTAAAAAGAGATAAGAACGGTTATGCGAACTCCATTCTAATCGATATAGTTTGGGTCGAGTCGAGCGGTTCGGAGAGTTTTTTTATAGAAAAAAAATCGGACCAAGTATCTCTCACAGTGACATTGAACGAACCCTAACAAAAAGAAAGATTTTTGCGGATTTAAAAAGCGAAAGATCAGTTTTTAATTACTGTTAACTTGCATAAATCCGCAAGATCGAAAATATTTTTGGGCAGAGGTTTCTTTTCCACTTTTGCGAGTTTTCCGAGAAACCCTCCCCCATCTTCGCTTAAATCGTAAAGACATTCGCGTGTAGGCTCGTTCTGTTTCAATTCTTCCGTCTTTTTCGTAAGAGATACAAACCCGTTTTGCGAATTAGGAAAGGTAAATTCCTTTCTTTCGAGAGATGTTTTCGTTTTTACATTCACTTTTTCATATAACAACTTCAAATCGGAATGAGAAAGAATGAGGATTGTAAAGATAATCAGGTATTCGGACATTTCGTAACCCCTCGAAAGACCTAGTGTCTCCGGAAAAATCATTTTAATCGAGCTTTTTATTTGAAACTTTTTAAACTTGTAGAAGAAATAGAAAAGATTCCAGTTAGGTTACGGAGGGCAAAATGAATAAATTTTATCAGAACAAAGTGGTATGGATTACCGGTGCTTCGTCCGGAATAGGGGAAGCCTTGGTACAAGAATTGGCGCAAACAGGTGCTAAGATCGTACTTTCCGCACGGAGAAAGGAAGAACTGGAAAGAGTAGCCAAAGAAAACAAACTAACAAGCGATAATAGCTTAATCCTTCCCTTGGACTTGGAAAATTATAAGGATTTCGATAAAGACGTAAAAAAAGTGATTCAAAAATTCGGAACTATCGACGTTCTGATAGGAAACGGCGGAATCAGCCAAAGATCGCTTGCCCATGAAACGGGAATGGTAATTTACGAATCTCTGATGAAGGTGAATTACTTCGGCAATATAGCACTCACTCTCGCAGTATTACCTTGGATGAGAGAAAAAAAGACCGGTTGGATTTCCACCATTTCCAGCGTAGCGGGAAAATTCGGCGTTCCTCTTCGCACTGGTTATTCCGCCACCAAATCGGCATTAACTGGTTTCTATGAAGCTTTACGTGCGGAAAACCGAAATGAAAATATCAAAGTCACATTGATTTATCCCGGCTTTATCAGAACCCAAATTTCAAAGAACGCTTTGACCAAAGAAAATAAAAAACAAGGTGTTACGGATGAAGCGATTGAAAAAGGTCTAGATCCTAATTTATGCGCCCGAGAGATCTTGGAAGGAATTGCTTCTGAAAAATTGGAAGTAGTGATCGCCGGTTTGAAAGAAAAATTGGGAATCTTCCTGCACAAACATTTTCCAAAGTTTTTTGCAGGATTCATCGCAAAAACAAAAGTAACCTGATTTTTACATAAAACGGAAGAGCGCGTGTCCCGAAAGGCACGAACTCTTTCCATTATTTACTTTACATATTTATACGTAACATATATATAGTATATGTATGACCACCGCCATTCTCAATTTGCGAGAAGAAGAAATGGACGCCCCCATTGTAAAATGGGAGAGAAACGGGATCGCCATGCTCACCGGAATCAGGGACCAAGGGGTCTATCGTTTGGCATTGCATTGGGAGTTCGTATTTGCGGTTTCCGGATTTTCCGTTTTCAATCTGGACTGTGCGATTTGTTTCAATCCGTTTCGGATTACAAACGAAACAAGAAAATATTCCATAGCACCGGAGCCGATACTCGAAAAAATCTTCGTACAAAGGGCATTCACTCCTTATCAGATTTTGGATTCGTTGCATTCCATCACCAAACAAAGAAATACCGATATGGTTTACTTTTTACTGGCGCCGTGCAAACAGTTTTTCGATGCAGATGTGGCAGACGACGAAGGATTATTCTTACTAAAGAAGATGGTGGACGTCTTAGAAGAAATCAGATCTTTGAAAATCCCAACACTCGTAGTCGAATCCATCAGTTATAAACATAAAAATTTCCAAACCATATTTCCCAAACTGATGGAAACATCGGAAAACTTTTGGGAATTGCAAATTCAAAACGGACTTTCCCGCATCAAAACGAGAAAGAGTCCCTTGCTGAGGTAGTATGGGCAGAACGGTCATCCCCTATTCCAGGCAGATCCAACAAATAGAAAGCAACCTAATTGAATTTAGGCGAGGACTTCGCAAAAAAGACCAAGAGGTATTTGACGAGTTGATCCGGGATGCCAAATTGCAAGTGCAAGCGGGAGTTATGGCATCTTCTCCCTATCCGGTCGATTCCATGTTACTCACCATGGTGATTCAATTGAAAAAAGAAGTCTCCTTTTTAAAAACCGAAATAGAGAAATGCAAGGAAAACAAAAAAGAGGTTTCTTTGGAAAGACATTGAGGACAGGTCTATGAATCCATCAAACGAAGTTTTACAGGTAGAAGGATTTTTATTCGATGTTTATCATATAGAAGACCGGATTTATCTTTGGATGAAAGATTATGCGGGAAAGAGTATACTGTTTTATGATTTTTACCAACCTGTGATTTATGCGGACGGCCCTCCTGAAATATTAAAAAAATTGGTTCATCGTTTGTATGAATTGTCCGCTCTCGCGGAAAAACCTTATTTCGAAGAAAAAAGATTGTTTTATCAAAACCGATTAACAAATGTATTGCGAATTACTTTATCAAAACCCTCCATTCTCCCTACAATCACAAGAAAGCTTTATGCATTGTACGGAAAATTCGACATATATCATTCCGATATCGATCTACCCATCAGCTATATGGTTGAAAAAAAGATATTTCCGCTTTGCAAATTGATTCTTACTTACAAGGAAACCGCTTCCGGAAAACAGATTTTAAACATCAATCCATTGACATATCCCACCGATTTGGAATACGAAATACCAAATCTGAAAACACTGACACTCTCTCTTCTGAAAAGCCACCGCATCCCGATCGTTTCCAATTCGCTGATTGTAAATGATGAACATGAATTGTCCACCAAAGACCCATATACGTTATTAACAAGGCTGAACCAAATACTCATAGAAGAAGACCCGGATATCATTTTATCCGGTTTCGGAGATCAGATTATATTTCCTTATCTTTTTTTCACCTCACAAAAGCTAAAGTATATGCCCGCCTTCGATCGTGATAAAACAGCGCCCATCCGGAGACAGATCCAAACCAAAGGAACAAGTTTCAGCACATACGGAACCATAGTTTACCGGGCACCTTCCTATCCTCTGTTCGGAAGATGGCATATAGATTCCCAAAACAGCTTTGTCCATAAAGAAGCGGAACTTTACGGAATCTATGAATTGGCAAGGATATCAAGACTTCCCATCCAAAAAATGGCACGTGCGTCGACGGGAAAGGCCCTCACTTATATAGAAATCGATGTGGCACTTCGGATGGGGTATTTGGTGCCCTGGCAAAAAAGCGCGGTTGAAGCTCCGAAGACAGCCTTACAACTGCTCAATGCCGATCGCGGAGGTCTGGTTTTTCAACCGGATATATACAAAGGTTATGTTTGGGAAAACGTAGCGCAATTGGACTTTGCTCAAATGTATCCGAGTATTATGGTACTTCATAACATTTCTCCCGAATGCGTAAATTGTCTATGTTGCAAAGATGATCCGGATGTTCCGCAAGTGCCCAAGTTGGATTATAAAATTTGCGACAAACGAAGAGGTGTAGTTTCCATCGCCCTGGAACATATATTGGAACGCAGATCCTATTATAAAAAAATGAAAAAAGAAACCACCGGAGACAGGTCTCTTTCCTATGACAGAAAACAATCCAGCTTAAAATGGATGTTAGTCACTTCTTTCGGTTATCTCGGCTATCGTAATGCGAAGTTCGGGAGATTGGAAAGCCACGAAAGTGTAAATGCATTCGGTCGGGAAAAATTACTTACCGCAAAAGAAGTGGCGGAAGAAAGAGGATATATTCTGGTTCACGCCATTACGGATAGTATATTCATCCAAAAGGAAAACGCAAAACCATTCACAAAACAGGAATTAGATGATTTGTCAAAGGAAGTCGAAGTCCGCACAAAAATCAAAATGGATACGGACGGAGTTTATACTTGGTTGTTATTCCCACCCTCTTCGCAAGATGCAAATATGCCTGTAGCCAATCGTTATATGGGAAGATTTTCCTCGGGAGAATTGAAATCCAGAGGAATCGGTTCCAGAAGAAAAGACCTGCCTCAGTTTATTACCAATGCGCAAGCAGAAATGGTGAAATGGATGGCGACAAAAACAACAATCAAAGAATTAAAAGATGCGGAAGACGAAATTTTATACATATACCAAACGCATGATGATATGCTGAAGGCTGGACTAGTTCCCTGGAGAAAATTACTCATGCGAAGATCCACGTCCAAAGTCTTAAACGAATATGAAGTGCACGGACCAAGCGCCATCTCCCTTCTACAGTTGGAAGATTTGGGAATGCAAGTGGAAGCGGGAGAAAAAATCCATTACCTGGTTGTCAAAAGCAAAGCCAAGGTAAGCGAAACTCGTTATGCGGTGAAGGAATTACTGGAATTAAAAAGGGAAGGAAAAACAATCCATTGGGACACAAATTATTACCGAAAACTTTTAGCCTCATCATTTCGGGAAATATGGGCACCCTTCGCCTCTTTTAGCGATTTCAATTCTTTAAAAGAAGACCAAATGCTTTTGCCTTTTGCTTAGATAAAATTATCTTTACACACAAGAAAACACTGTTCAGGATTGGCCATGCCCATCCAAAAAACAATCACTCTCCGCACTCATACCTTCGATTTGGATTGGAATCGTCATGTCACAAGCCGCACCTATGAAAAGTTCGGTTACGATGCAAGATTTTCCATTCTGGAAGATTTGGGGTATTCCGTTCATAAATGTTTGGAAGAAGAAATTCAATATATTTCGCATTCCACATTTGTAAGATTTTTGGGACAACAATTTGCAAATTCGGACATACAAGTAGTTACCGAACTTTCCCGGGATAAAGACGGATTACTTTACTGGAAACAAAACCTAATTGATGCAAACGGCAAACCTGCCTGTGAACTTTATACAACTTCCTACCTTCAATCCAAAGATGGAACCAAACTGATATTAGACGTTCCTCTTTTGGAAGAAAATTGGAAAGTGTCAAGTATTCACAAAAGACCGGAAGGGCAATTTACATTGGAACATCATTGGCCCATTCCTTTCAGTGACATGAATTGTTTTTGGAATCTACCCTCGGATTCCATCTGGAAAATATTCGAAGAAGGCCGATTTCTTTTCTTCCGCGAAGTCATCGACCTTTCTTTGATCAAAGCCACGGATACATCCACTTTTTTTATGGGAGGAGAAATACAAATAAGCGAACTCCCCTCTCCCGGTTCCAAAATCACATTGCATAGTTGGATCGAATCTTTCGAGAAGATTAGGTTTTATTTTCGTCAGGACATAGTCGGCGAAGATGGTAAGGTTTTGGTAAGTATGAAAGACGAACAGTTGTTTGTTGCCCTTTCCGCATCCAGACCCAAAAAAGCTCCGCCGGAATTTATCTCAAAAGTGGAAAGATTCATAGAAAAAAAATGAATCCGATCGACAGTAACTATTTACGAAAGGATCGCCTCGGTAACAAACCCGAGGTGATCCGAATCAATCAACAAATCACAAAGGAAAAACATCCGGAAGTAGACGCAAAACTTCCTTTCACTTTACTTCAATCTTAAGAGAGAAGCACCCAAACAGTAATTTGCGATCGCAAGACCTATATGAAATAAATCCACGTTCAAAATCGGTCCGGTAGAACCTTTTGTTCCGATCACAAGTCCTGCAAGGATAAACAAAACCGCTCCGATTAAACCGTAAACCGCACTTGTTTTTTCCTTCGTTATCTTACGAATACAAACAAAAATCACAAGCAACATGGATATTCCCCCGAGAATCGTAGACAAAAGAGGGAAAGAGACAAAGTAACCAAACACTATATAGATGACAAATAAAATTCCGGTGATCAGAAACAGTTGATTGCGATCCAATTTGCGGATTCCCAAATGAAAGTAGGCAACACCGATGAGTGTAACGCCCACATAACCGGACAGTCCTACAAAAAAACGATAGATCGGATCCAGAGTCGTAATCCCCAAAAAGTGAATGCTGCCCAACCCAGCGGAAATTCCGATGATAGCAAATGCATAGGTCCCTGCGAAACCTGATACGGAAGACAAACGGTTCAACCGGAAAGCGGCATACAAAGAAACGATGCTTAGAAAAAAATCGGAAAAGAATGTACTAAGTTGCATGGGATTTCAGTATAGAAAGTAAAATAAAATAGCAATCCTTTCTTACTGGATTTTGAAACTAAAAAACGGGTTGAAACCAGGTATTTTGCAACAAATCCATTTCAAATCAAGTGTTTTGCAATAAATCGGTTTCTTCCTCCGTAAGCTCACGATATTTACCTACGGAAAGAGAGGGATCCAAACGAATCGCCCCCATTTTTTCCCTTTTTAAATAAGACACTTCCTTTCCTAGCATAACAAACATTCTACGAATTTGACGAAACTTTCCTTCCTTGATATACACTCTTCCTTTCGAAACTTCTCCCGATTCCAGAATTTCCAGTTTGGCCGGCATGGACTTGTAACCGTCTTCCAATACGATCCCTTTTTCAAAGGAAACCGAATCATCTTCGGTCAATTTACCGTTCACCTCAACGTAGTATTCTTTTTCCACATGGTGTTTGGGGGAAGTATAATGATGACCAAATTTCCCGTTTGTAGTGAATATAAGAAGTCCTTCCGTTTCCTTATCCAATCTTCCTACGGGAAACAAATTCATATTTCTATGCCTTTCCGATAAATAATCCATCACTGTTTTTTCTTTGGAATCTTCCGTTGCAGTGATACAATCGGGAGCCTTGTTCATCATAAAATAATAATGTTCTTTTCTATTTAAAATTTCGTCTTTGTATTGAATTTTATCGGCAAGGGATACATTCACCGAAGGATCACGAACGACCACGTCATTTACTTTTACAAGTTTGTCACGAACAAGTCGCTTAACATCCGTTCTTGACCCAATCCCTAAGTGAGAAAGCACTTTGTCCAATCGTTCCGTTTTCATAATTTACTATCTTCCCAAGACTATACAAATCCAAAGCCCTCAAAATAAGACCAAAAAAATTGTTTTCTAAATTCAAATCCATGAGTCTAATCCTCATATGTGGGTTCATTTGATTATAGCCGTTTTGGCTGCCTATCTTGCATTTCCCCCCGTTTCCGGGAGTGAAATTCAATCAGGGCCTTCCCAGCTAAAAATCAACGAGCAAATCACATATCAATTAGGAAATGTCCCGGAAGGAGAAATCTACAGACCGAGCCTGGATTTGACCGGATTTTCCGATTCGAGCCACAATTCGCAAAAAGCTCCGAATCTACACCTGAATGAATCTTCCTATTCTTCCCGTAGAAAACATTCGATTTCCAGTTTTTTTCGCCCGCTAAGTACCATACGACTACTTACCTAAAATCCATAAGTATCCCACTCGTTTACTTATTATATTTTAGGAGATATTTATGCGTACTTTATTCACTTATATCGTTGCTTCTTCCATCATCAGTGCTCCTGCGGAAGAAAAATTATTCGAACGTTTGGACCAAATACAAAGAGACTTGTATTTCGGAAAGTCGGATCAAATGATTCATACAAAAGGTATTTATCATTTAATCCAAAACCTGGAATCCAGTTCCTTGGATTCCCAAAACGTTTTAGCAAAGGCCTGGAGATATATCGCTCTATTGGAAAATGCGTTGAGTCGCAAAGAACAAGAACAATATCTCTCCGAAACATGTCTTATTTTAAAAGACCTGGCGGCAAATTTCAGATATGCGGCATACATATGCCCTGTCACAAATAAGATTTGGATTACAAAAGCAAACATTGCGAACAATCCGTATCTACAAAAAAAAGATTCAGGAAAAAGAATCAGTTAATTTTTATTGAGGTTAGATGGAATTCCAAATCAATATATTCGCTCTCTCCAGTTTAATCATAGTTAGTATCGGACTATTGAGAGTATCTACAAAGTTCGGGATTCCTTCCCTACTCATCTTTCTTTCCATAGGAATGCTTGCAGGATCGGACGGGATCCTGGGCATTCCTTTTACGGACGCGGATCTTGCCCAAAAAGTAGGTTCCGTTGCATTGGCTTTCATATTATTCTCAGGCGGACTGGAAACGGACTGGTCTAAGGTGCGTCCTATTCTGGGAAAAGGTATTTCCCTCGGAACCATCGGGGTACTGTTGACTTGTCTGATCGTGGGAACGTTTACCGTTTACGTATTGAATTTTCCTCCTGTCGTGGGATATTTATTAGGTGCTATCGTTTCCTCAACCGATGCGGCGGCAGTCTTCAATGTTTTGCGAACGAGCAATACAGGGATGAAAAAAGAACTTACATCCTTACTCGAATTCGAATCGGGAAGTAACGACCCTTTGGCGGTCTTATTAACAACGACGATCTTAGGATTCGTCGGTTCCGGCTCACCTACCGTAGCAAGCATAGCGAAGGAAATTTTCCAACAGTTCAGTCTTGGAATCATTTCGGGAGTGATTTTCGGATACGTAATCTATCGCGGGATGAACCGGATCAAATTGGATTATGAAGGATTGTATCCCGTTTTACTTTCCGCCTCCATCCTATTCGTTTATTCCGCAACGGAACTTGTGGGAGGAAACCCGTTCCTTGCAGTATACATTGCAGGAATGATATTGGGAAACAGATCGTTCGTCCACAAAAGATCTAACGTCCGTTTTATGGATGGGATCGCATGGCTTATGCAGATCATCATGTTCCTTACCTTGGGATTACTTGTATTTCCATCCAAAATTCCTGCCGTAATAGGAATCGGTTTCGCATTCTCTCTTTTTATTATGATCATTGCAAGACCACTTGCAGTATTCCTTACGCTTATCGGAACAAAAATTCCCTGGAAGGAAAAGGCACTTATCTCCTGGGTCGGACTTAGAGGAGCGGCTCCGATCATACTTGCCACATTTCCTTTTGCAAAACAATTACCCGAATCGGAAATGATATTCAATTTGGTATTTTTTACAGTAATCACATCCCTTCTTTTGCAAGGTGCAACCATACCATTCGTAGTACGTTTGTTAAAACTGGAAACTCCATTGGAACAGAGAGCTTCCTATCCTTTCGAATTTGAAAACAAAGAAACAAACGGAACACAACTTTTGGAATTTATCGTTCCCTACGGATCCGCATCCGTCGGAAAATTCGTATATGAACTGGACTTTCCCGAAAACTCTCTGATCACTTTGATATACCGCGGAGATTCCCATATCGTCCCTACGGGAAAAACGAAAATGGAAGACGGTGATGTTCTATTAGTACTTACACCTCCCGGTGCGGAGAACGAGATAAGAACCATTTTATCCAAGATGAAAGAAAAAAAAGAAACGATCAGTTCCTAAAATTGCGAATATAAATACAATAAAACAAAAGAGTGAGAAATGATAAATTTGCGAAGCACGATCCTAATTCTATATTTTTTACAGATAGGTTTCACATTAGTGATGAAATATCTATCTTATCAAGGTGATAATTCCCCTGAATTGCATGACAGAATTTTAAAATACTTTTCCGAAGCGGACATTCAAAACGGAATCGATTACGGCAGGCGGGGATTTTTCGCGTCAGTCCTTTCTCAAATCCTGGATTTTGTTCTTACCGGTTTGTTTGTTTTCACTCCTCTATCCAAACGGATCGAAGATTATCTAACGGCAAAAACAAAAGACAGATTCTATCTAACAGTTGTTTTATACTTCTTGATTTTTGCTTTTACAAAAGCGGTTCTTTCCCTGCCGTTCAGTTATTATTTCGGATTCGTTCTAGAGCACCAATTCGGTTTTTCCAAAATGAGTTTCATCGACTGGGTTGTCCGTACTTCGAAAACTTTGGCACTTACGATCGGAATAGGAATTTTACTGGGAGTGCTCGCGGTATTTATCCTGAAACAATTTAGAAAAACTTGGAAACTGATTCTTCCTATCGGATCTCTTCTACTTAGTCTGTTATTTACGATTTTATTTCCCATCCTGATCACACCCTTATTCTACGATTACAAACCGATCGAAGAAGGAAGTCTGAAAAATAAAATCGTAGCCTTATGTGATTTGGCAAAGATCAAAGTGGACAAGGTTTATGTGATAAACGAAAGCAAGTATTCGGGACACACTAACGCGTATTTTACCGGATTCGGAGACAATCGTAAAATATTTTTATACGATACTTTGATTCAAAATCATACGGAAGAGGAAGTAGTAAGTGTTCTGGGACACGAGATCGGGCATTGGTCGCACAATCACCAGTTGAAAGATATCGCCTTAAGTACAATTGAAACTACCCTTCTTTGTTTTCTTTTGGGTTTTTTATTTCTGAAAGCAAAAGAAGAAAACAGCATCCATTTAAAGGAAATTCATTCTCCCTCAAGCATTCCTTTTTTGTTTTTACTGATCTCAATTATCAGTTCTTTTTCCTCTCCCGTTTGGAACTCACTCAGTCGCTTTCAGGAGAAGGAAGCCGACTTGGAAGCACTTGTTCTGACTAAAGATAAGAGTTCATTCATCAGCACGGAAATCAAAATGGCAAGGGATAACAAATCGCGTCTCAACCCGAATCCATTGAACGTGTTTTTGTATCATTCTCATCCCACCACCCTCGAAAGGATCAGGATGGCGGAAGAATTTTAAGTTTTATGTGAGCCGGGCATATCATTTCTTTGAATGCCCATTTGTTCGGATCTTTCCAAACGAATCTTTGAATAATTCCTATCGGACTTGGGGTTTGCATATCGGTCCCAAGCTTCAATAGGAATGTTTCCACTCGCCGCAAGATCCTTAAGAAGATGGATCTCGTCCTCATCGGACCGGGAAAACAAGAAGGGATTCCGATATAAACCATTTAACTCAGGATAGTTGGAATCGTTTTTTGCGATCAAAGAGATCATTTCCATCCCGCGATGACCGATATAATCCAGAAAGCTGACACCGTAAGGGTCGATCTCATCCCCCGGATGTTTTTTTTCCAACATCCATTTCAACCAATCGTAACCATAGATAAAATCATGAATATAACGGAACTTAATCGAAGAATTTTTTCCGAATATGAAAAATATATTCAGAATCTTTTCGACCGTCAGATCCATTGACTGACGAAAACCTTGTTCGGAATAGGCCGAATTGCCGACTATTTTCATTATCATATAATCAAAGTCCCAAAAGATATTTTCTGGGAAATGATCTACAACGCTATCAACGATTTTATAAGTAATCTCAGCCGAATGTTTCCAATCTTGCTCATTCCCCAAGAGATCGGAAATTTGATTTCCAATCTCTTCGAAGCGAGTAACCTGATTTCTATTAGGACAAAGTGTACGCCTCGTCGGATATCTCAAATCAAGGAATCTGTCTATCTCGGAAAAAGGATTCATTTTAGAACCGATTGTTTGATTAAGATTAAGATTTCACAAAAGGAAATAATGCTCAATGTTCCCCAAATCGCTTTATGAATATGGTCTTTGTAGATTCTTTGACCTTCAAACCGGTTTGTACCCGCATTCTTACTTTTTTGCAAAACTTGAAACACATGATAAATCAAATACAAAATGGTAAAGATACATATCCAGAGAGATAAGACATCTTTCCACCAATAAGAACATATAATAAAATATAATACGGAGAAAACCAGCAAGAACTCAATGGCCTTTCGAACGGGTCTATTCCCGAATAACGTGACAAAGGTGAATTTACCACCTTCTTTATCACTCACCTCATCGCTTAGACCGCTGGCAAGTGCACTCGCCAAAGCAAACACTGTGGAAAGAATCAGAAATGAATAAAAATGAAATCCGAAGTAAAAATTCGACTGAAGATAAAAATGAAATACGGGTAACATAAATCCCACCCCGATCATTTCCAAAAACTCTCCTCCCCCCCGGTAGTTCAGTCGGATCGGTGGCAAGGAATACGCAGCAAAAACGAACACGCAAAGCAGGGAGAAACCGGTGGCATAAGGCTTATGCAGAAAATATTCCATCAATCCGGAAACAAGAACGCATAACAAAGCAGCAACGATTCCCATGATGAGAACGTTTTTCTTCGGCAATATATGATCCGGAATCGTTTTGGGAGAACAATCATCCGGAAACAATTTTCTTTTCATCGTATCAACATTGATGTCGGCAAAATCATTTAACAAAACGATATAAATCAAAAGGAAAACTGTGAAAGCAAAACCACCGATAAAAGAAACGGGATGAATCGAACCTTCGTTCAGCATCCCAAAGGTCTGACCGAAAAAAAAGGGGACGAGCAACTTGGGCCAACTCTTGATTTTTAAAGCATACAGCCAACGATCCAAGAGATTCATTTTGGAAATTTTTTCTACTAGGCTCAACTTAAACTTCTTTTGCTCTTAGGTATGTATGGATAATCGTTCATTAATCATGGACTCTGACCGGACAAGTTTACTGAGGGTATCACAAGTTTGCAAAAGTTTTAGCAATTTGCAAGTCCTACGAAATATCAACCTCACCCTTGCTCCTAAATCCGGTTTTTGCCTATTGGGTCCGAACGGAGCCGGCAAAACAACACTTCTGAAAATTCTTGCGGGTCTACTGATCCCCGACTCAGGATTCATCTTTCTTCGGGGAGAAAAAGTGCATAGCGGGAATTATAGACAAATCATAGGTTATTGTCCGCAAACACCCATCTTTTGGAAAAATCTAAACTGTACAGAGCAACTTCTTTTTATGTCCGACCTTTACGGACTCAATCGAAAGTCGGCACGAGCCAAGTCCGAATATCTATTGAAAACATTAGGATTGGAAGAAAAAGCCAAAACGATTGTTCAGCGACTTTCCGGAGGGATGCAGAAGCGACTCAATCTTGCCATTTCCTTAATCCATGATCCCAAGATTTTGATTTTGGATGAGCCGACTGCCAATTTGGATATGGAAAGTAAAGAATTAGTTCGAAGTCTAATTAACAGTTTGGTAACAAACGATGAAGTTAGCATTCTTTATACCACGCATGATCTGGAAGATGTAGACTTGATTTCTTCCGAAATAGGAATCATGTCGAAAGGAAATCTTGTCTTTCAGTCCGAGTTCAGCGAATACGGAAAATCGGAATCTTTACGGAAAAAAATCAAAGATTTGTATCTTTATCACACGAGGGGAGACGAGCCTTGAGAATCTTATCCATTTTCCGCCGGGGGCTTTTGCAAGAATTCAGAAATCCGCTTAACTTATCTTTGACGATATTCACCACGCCCTTTTTTATTTTCTTTTACTGGTTACTTATCGGAAATTCTTCGCCGGAAAATATCGGCTTGTATCTGGAAAAATCCGAAAACAAACCAACTTACAAAAATCAGGTGATATTGGATTCGATTGTAAACCGCTTAAAGGAATCGCAAAAAAAAGAAATACAAATCATTCCCATCCTATCTCAAAAAGAACTCGATACCAAACTTAAGGAGGGGAAAATCCTTTTGGGAATAGGAATCAGTATCGAAGAAGATTCGATAAAAAATAAATTCCCGAAAATAAAAATCGAAATCCTCACTTCGGACAATAACACCAAAGAGCAATATCTTTCTTTAGAATTAAAATCAAAACTTTTGGATCTGTTTTCTACCGAAACGGAACTTCCTTTTTCCATTCAAATCAAAAACAATGGGGAAATGTTCATCCGATCGGACTTTGAACAATTTATACCGGGACTACTTGTTTTTTCCATCATTATGCTGATCTTTTCCTCTTCCATGATGATGACGGCGGAAATCGAATCAGAAACTTACCTGCGTTATAAGATGTCGAATACACCGGTTTTTTCAGTCCTGATCGGATCCAGTTTCCTGCAATTATTCAACGGAATCATCTCCATTTTATTATCGCTTTCCATAGCAAAATTACTCGGTTATCAATTTCATGATAAACTTATATTGGTTTTTCTGATCTGTTTCTTGGGATCGATCTCGTGCATAGGAACGGGACTACTCATTGCAAGTTTCATGAAAACGTCCCAACAAGCGTTTTTGACTTCCAGTTTTATCATGTTTCTTTTCCTACTTTTCTCAGGAATTATTTTTCCAAAACCTATACTGTTATTCCGTATAACCGAAGGATTCGGTTTTGATGTATTTTATTTGCTTCCTACCTCTCTCATGAAATCGGCATTGGATAGGCTGCTCGTGTGGGATAAAGGTTTGAATTCCATACTTTTCGAGCTTTCCGTTTTATCCGCATTATCTTTATTTTACTATCTTTTGGGATATTTTTCCTACAAAAATTTTTTATTCGATAAAAGTGGAAGGAGTTCGGAATGAAACAAATCGTATCTTGGATCAAGGCATCGCGGCTTCCTTCCCAATCTTATATCTTTCTTCCCCTCTTACTCGGCCAATCCCTCTATTATTATCACGAAAATCACTTAGATCCGATAACATTCCTACTTGTTCAACTCTTCGGGATATTCAATCAACTCTATATCGTTTATGCGAACGATTATGCGGATAGGGATACGGATTTAAAAAACGAGACATTCACTATTTTTTCCGGCGGATCTAGGGTGATTGCGGAAGGAAAGCTGAAACCGGAAAGTTTAAAAAAAGCCGGCATACTTATGGCTTTTTTCTGCACAGTCGTTTCCTCGCTAACAGCAGTTTATACAAAGCAACCGATTTTAGTCGTATTGAATTTATGCGCTATTTTTTTACTTTACTCTTATTCTTATCCCCCGTTTCGATTTTCTTACCGTGGAGGAGGAGAGTTATTACAAATGTTAGGTGTTGGGTTGGTGTTGCCGATTTACGGGTATTTGGCTCAATCTGGAGACTTTTCCTTTTTCCCAAAAGAACTTTTTTTGATTCTGCTTCCGATGAATTTAGCATGCGCCATTGCCACATCTTTACCGGATTCACCTTCGGATAAAATCTCAAACAAAAAAACCTTTACCGTATTACTTGGCAATCCACTGGCAAAAACTGTTTTACTTTTTTTAGAAATAATCACTTATCTTTTTTTCATCCGCTATTTACAAATTCACTTCTCTTATTTCGAAGAAGGTTTTTATCATTACATTCCTCTTTTGGGAATATTCGGTTCAGTATTTGGATGGAAAGGAAAACCGGGAAGTTTTTCCATCTCCGTCTTTGTTTTCTTTTCCATCTTTTTTGCACTGAGCGTTCAAATCGAACTCATCCTGTTTTTCTTTTACGGATAAGAATGCTAAAATATAATTTTCTGATTTTATCTTTGATTTTTTCCGTTCCGGGGATTTTGATTTATTTTTTTAGGAAAGATTTGCGAAAACCCATGAGGATTCTTGCCATTTGTTCCTTACCTTTCGGTTTTACGGAATTTTTGTTTTACCCCAGTTACTGGGAACCTGTGTTTTTATTTGATCTGGTAAACTATCTCGGGTTCGGAATAGAAGATTTAATCTTTGTTATGGGACTATCCGCATTTACATCTACGGCTTATCCTTTTTTTCTGAAAAGAAAACTCATAGCCATAAACATCAAGAACGGAATCTCATCTCTCAAGATTCTGTTTTTGGTTCTTGCTTGTTGTTTCTTTTTTGTTTTTCTTCTTGATGTTTGGAAAATTCCGATGATCTACGGAGCTCCGATCCTTATGATTTTGATGAGTATCGGCATTATGGGAATCAGAAACGATCTGATCCTGCCGGGACTGTTGGGAGGCTTACTCTCGACGGTTATTTATGCTTTTTTATGTTTGGTTTTATTACTAATCTATCCCGACTTATTCCAATTGACCTGGCATACCGAAAAATTCATAAACCGGAATATCTACGGTGTCCCGGTCGAAGAATTGATCTATGGATTTACATCCGGTTCCATCGCCACACTCTTCTATCCGTTTGTTTTCCGACACAGATATGAAAAGATAATTTGAATTGCCACAGCACCCCTCTTTTAAACTAAACTCATTCTAGAACATTATGGATCTTCGAGAGTGTATTCGATTTTTAGAAGAGTTGGCGGATAACCCGGACAAACTCACAAACATTCCCGACGAAGAAAGGCTTGCACTGATGATTGCGGCCGGAAGGGTTTCCCGACCTGACCGTAATGAAATCCGAAGACGAAATAAAACGATAAAAAGCAATCGCCGCCTTGCAATCGTTACAGAAGAGAAAAAGGCCAGATCACTGACCGGAATTCGGATCGCTAGAACGGATGCTGTATTCAAGGCACCATTACAAATTACGGACGAGTCCGGGGGCTGGAGTTGGGAAAAGGCACCTGAGTTAAAATCGCCTCGCAACTGTTATATCTGCAAGAAAGAATTCCTCAAACTTCATTTTTTCTACGACTCTATGTGCCCTGAATGTGCCGATCTCAATTACGGCAAAAGATTTCAGACTGCACCATTGGACGGTCAAGTCGCAGTCATTACAGGCTCCCGATTGAAGATAGGTTACCAAGCCACCTTAATGTTGTTACGCGCAGGGGCGCAAGTAATTGCAACCACCCGTTTTCCGGTGGATGCTGCACTTCGATTTTCCAAAGAAGATGATTATGGAAAATGGAAAAACAGACTTCAAATTTTCGGATTAGATCTACGCCATACCCCAAGTGTGGAAATTTTTTCAAGTTATCTGGAGCATCATTTAGATCGACTGGATATCCTGATCAACAACGCTGCGCAAACGGTTAGGCGCCCACCCGGATTCTACAGCCACCTCATTGCAAATGAAAACTTGAGTGATTCCGATTTGCCTGAAGAAGCTCGGAAACTTTTAGTATTTCATGAAGAATGCAAAAAACAATTAACCTCTGCTTCTTCCGCCTCCCACCTGAAAATAGAAAATCTTGCGGAGGAAAAAGCACTGCCTGTGAGCTGGACCGGAAAACTTCCCGGTATAGGAATCCGTTCTTCTGCGCAATTATCCCAAATCCCCTACTCTCACGATAATTCCCATGAATTGGAAGCTGTTTTTCCGGAAGGAGAATTGGACGTAGACTTGCAACAAGTTGATCTTCGCAAAACAAATAGTTGGCGACTAAAATTGGGTGAGATCAACACCTCTGAAATGTTGGAAGTACAACTAGTAAATGCAGTCGCTCCTTTCGTTCTCTGTAACCGTCTTGTCTCGATTATGCGAAGAGAAAATACAGGCAAAAAACATATCGTTAATGTTTCCGCAATGGAAGGAAAATTCCATAGGTTTAAAAAAGAAGACCGCCATCCTCATACAAATATGGCGAAAGCCGCACTCAATATGCTCACCCATACCTCGGCAAGCGATTTCGCAAAAGACGGAATTTACATGAATGCAGTCGACACGGGCTGGGTGACGGACGAAGACCCGATGGAACTATCAAAACGCAAACAAGAGTTACACGATTTCCAGCCTCCTTTGGATATAGTGGACGGCGCGGCGAGAGTGCTCGATCCTTTATTCGACGGGATCAATACGGAAAAACATTGGGTTGGTAAATTTTTAAAAGATTATTTTCCAATTGATTGGTAAGCAAAGTAAAATGCCTTTGTAAGACATGGAAAAGCTTATTTCTTACCCACTTTCTATAGTGTATTATCTACTGTTTCTATGGTGGTTGTGCTTTTTTCATCCGATACAGTGGATTTGTTTCAATCTATTCGGTTATGAGGCACACCGAAAAAGCGTGGCATTATTAAACTTATTTCTGATAAAAAATACTCTAATACTCGGAACAACATATTCCATAAGAGGAGCTGAAAAATTACCCAAAAACGTTCCTTTGATTTTTGTTGCAAACCATCAAAGCCTATATGACATTCCTCCTTTGATATGGTTTCTACGCGACTGGCATCCGAAATTCATCAGCAAAAAAGAATTAGGCAAGGGAATTCCGAGTGTCTCATATAACTTAAGACATGGAGGTTCCGTGCTAATCGATAGAAAGGACGCAAAACAATCGCTAAGTGAAATCAGAAAATGCGGAGAATCCATTAATAAAAACAATGATTCCGTGGTTATTTTTCCCGAAGGAACAAGAAGCAAAACAGGCCTACCTAAAACTTTTTCCTCCAATGGACTAAAGATGTTATACAAATATGCACCGAACGCTTATTTTGCTCCGATTACTATCAATCACTCATGGAAAATGTCAAAGTTCGGCCACTTTCCTTTGGGTCTGGGAAATAGACTCGAATTTCAAATACATGATCCTTTGAAAATTTCTGATTACACTTTCGAAGAGATTTTTGAAAAAACCGAAAAGGTCATCAAAGAAAATATCAAAACAAAAAGAGTTCGTTCCTAAATTATCCTTATTTGATAAAAAATTTGATCTGACATTTCCTTTTAAAAAATGCCAGATCACTCACTTCTCTACTTCATAGTTTTTTTACGGCTTTCTGGCAACGATACGTCGGTATTGTACCCCGTTATTGTTATCTTTAAACCTAGGAATTTCCGGAAGAACTTCTACTGAGGAATTCACTTTTTTAGCCAGATCCTTAACAGCCTCCGGATAATCGATCGGTTCCGTAATCCAAAGATGAATCTCACCATTTTTTCGGATAACACGCGCTATTTCCTCTACATTCTTTCGGGTAAGAGGAGATCCTATCATAGCTATTTTATCCGCGAAATTATCTTCAAAAGGATATCCGGGATTAGTAGTCCATTTCTGAACTTGAACAATATATTGAATCGGTTTTCCGTACATTGGGCTTGGTCCGCCGGCTTCCACTTTATCTATTTCATTGATATTGATTGCATTCCAAAAGCCCGATTTAAAGCCATGTACATCAAGTTCCCCTTCTCCGCCGATATCCAAAAATATATGATAATCATCCGGTATTTGCAATTGAGAACGCGAAACTCTTGCACCTACTCTGGCAGGTTTGCCAACGCTCTGCACAATTCGATTGACTACTTCTTGTAAAGAAAGATACTGAGGTGGAGTAGGAACAGGAGGTCTGTACGTAGTTGTCTGTATCAAATAAGAAAAATATCCAACTAATGGAGCCAATACTAATCCGATAGCCCAAACACCCGGAATCAGCGCCAAGTTGCCTTGTGCACTTTGGACATTTGCCAGCATATTGATAGTCTGCTGATGGACATGATTGGAGAAAATAATAAAATCCCCCACCGCTCCGTTCAAAATAACATAATTTCCGTTATATGAATTTTGAAAGCTGCCGATGTTAAAGTAACCAGGAATGATAGCTGAAGCACTTGCAATGGTGCTATCCAGATAAAATATACTATCTACTTTTCCATCTACATAAATACCCAAACGAGTTTCTTCATAACTATAACTAACAATTATATTATGCCACTCACCTTTGCTGATCGGAGATGCCGATTGGAATATTTGATTCTGATAAACGCTTTTTAAATTATATAGGAATTTAAAATTAAGTTTTCCATTGCTATCCAAAAGCAAGGCTCCTGCGATTCCAGTCAATTGTCCGCTCGCCGGATAAGCGTTGATTTTCACCCATACTGATAATGTGTACGATGGAGAAGCACTCATTGGGAGACTAGGTATCTCAATCACAGTGTCATTCGCGGAAAAATCAAGTGCAGATCCGAATTTGCCCTGAACATATTTGGGAGTGCCTCTTACAACTTTCAATCCGTCGCAATTGCACGCGATATTTTCGAGTGTATTCTTAAGAGGAAAAAAACAGAGAACGGAATCTTGAAGATCAATTGCAAGGAGTTCCGGAGGTTTGATTCCGGGCAATACACGAATCCCTCCTACATCCACGGAAACATTCGTATTTGTATCAAGATGTTGGACCGCCAAACCGGGATTCCACTCGGAAACAGTGCCATATACCCTATCATATTTCCATACACCGTTCTCAAACAAAGATATGCTCGTTTTTGTTGTAACAATTGTTACAATGGAATACTCCGATTTTCCCGCAGTAATATCGCTTTTTGCGAGTTGTACGAAATCACGATCATATCGATTCCAACTAGCAGTTGCTCCAGCAACACCGGTCAGACGCAGTATATTATCACCCGGAAGGGTGATCTTGGTTTCGCTCCCTCCGGATTCATTCACACGCAATCTGTAAATGAGAATGGATTTAACAGGTGCCTTTTGAACAATGTCGAGAAATGACCACTGGTTCACTTGAGTCAATGGAAAGGCGGAAAAACGCGCGTATCCGTTTCCGAAGGATACTTTCGATCCGCCACCACCGATTCTAAACTTCATTGCCTCGGAAACAGGGTCGCAGTTTTCCGAAAAAGAATAATCCCAAGGAGTGTTAACTCCCGGTGCATAGGTAGAAGGAACGCTATAGATATCACCTACATCGAAGGAAAGGCTACACCCTCTAGTGTATCCGATCACATGAAACATCGGATTTATTTGTTGGCCTACTTGCCCACCCCATGTAAACAAACGGTTTCCATCTTCCAAAAGAGAAATGCTTGAAGAAGAGAAAATCATAACGATATCATGCCATTTGCCATCGGACTGGATTGAGCTTACTGCCAATTGCTCGAACGACGTTCCGTTCCAATACTTCCAATTCACGGTTCCATCATAGAACATTAAGGTGATAGTATTTGCTAATTCGAATTTAACTTCCGTTCCCTGGATGGTATTTGCCCTCACACGAAATGCAAGTAATGATCCCGTAGAACCGACAGGCAAAGGAGTATTGATTGTAACGGATACCTTTTGGTTTTCCAACGGTTGATTGGTAACCTGGTAATGTAAAAAACCGTTATCGGGAGTTACGGAAGGTCCGTTCGGATTCGGAATGATTGACCATACTTGATTCAATGTCTGGCCTTTATAAATAGGATAATCGATTACCCCGTCTTTTTCAACTTGATTTACCACAAACAATACCACCTAACTATAATTTATCTACAAGGACAAAAAAGATACTTTATCCAAAGAAACTTTCTAGGGAAATCCCCTCGAAAACCGTAGAGGGGACTATAACGTACCTACTAGTGTAAATCTTTTAGTACATAATAAGGCCCTCTTGGACCAAAATAATCTCCTTGTGCGTAATATGTATTCATTCGGGGAACAAGCCATGTACTTACATCCTTACTCGCCCCGGATTTTAGGTCATTCCAAACCGCTTTTAGTGCGTTCAGGTCCCCTTCTTTGCAGTAATCATGTCTAACGCATCGAATGAGAGAAGTACTCGGTTTGGAATAGTTAGGAGTGGTAACATAACCTAACGAATAATATCCGTCCGGAGGTTTTGGCCACCAAATGGCACAATCATATTTTCCGCCGCTATTGCGATCGTTCCAAATTTCAACATAATCAATCGGCTCTCTTAAGATCGGAGAATCGGGATCATCTTCTCCTGCAACTTTTACAATCGTCACGGAAGCAGTCGGCTGAGGAGAGCTGGTTGTGGGATCAGGGTATTTTCCATTTTGAACATAATCCCCCAATATAAACCATTCATTAGGTTTATCCGGTGTTGGTCTCCAAAAACATCCGTCTTGTTTGGCTCCGGTTCCTCTATCATCGTATATCCATCTGAAATGGGATGTTACGCTTATTTGCAACGTTGCTGGCATATCTTTCTTTACCTCTTGTTTAATTTAATTCAAAAATGAATCCTTCTATTTTACAAAACCACTTCCGGCATTCCGGTGGCTTATACTCATTAGTGTGATCCTGCTTGTTTCACCTGTGCAAGAATTCCCCCCTGCTGATTGCTACACGCCAGGCAGTGAGGATACAATCGAATGTTTGCATTTGCATCTGCAAGAGAGAGAGCGGGAACATGGTCAGGTATGAAATTTCCTGTTGTTGTGCCGGCAGTCTTTGTCCCACAAGCATGGCATCCTGATTGGGCACCGATCCTATTGATGTCATCTCTGGTGCCTTGAGAAAAATTGCGAGTGTGATCCCCTGGAACAGATTCAGTCGCATATTGTCCCGGGCCTAACATACCGTCCCCTACTTCGCCTCCACCTTTGCTAGCCCTGTATATTTTAGCGTGTGCTAACCTATGATCACGAAGATAATGGCCCCCATTAGCCTTTCTGCTTTCTTCGGCCTTTTGAGCTTCTTGCCTCTCAGATTTTCTACAAACACCACCACCGGGGTTATGAACCAAAACCTGATCCTGGGAAGCGTAATAATTATGCGCTCCTCCCACTTCCAAATTATATACTTTCTGAAGTGAGCCGGATTGGTCTTGGTAGAGTTTGGCGATCACGACCAACTTACCTTCGCTATTTGTTAATGAATCTCCTTTGGAAAGATCTTTTGCAGTCATCCAACCTTTATTGTTTATATAAAAGGGATGATTGTCCGTTACGGTGAATTCGTTTCCTTCCGAGGTCTTGATATTGATCAGATTCTTTTTCTCATATCGAATTAAATCGGTTACGGGAAAATAACCGTTCGATCGGGAATGGAAATCATAACTGGAAACCAATTGGCCGATCTTTATCTCTTCGATGGAAACAGAGCCCTGATCCGTCAAAATTTTGGTTCCTTTCGGAAAACTGGAACATGCGGAAAGAGTTGCTTCCGTTTCGTTTCTTCTTCCCGCTTTAGCTGCTGCGGCTTCCCCTTCTTCTATGGCAGCCGCACCTTTCCTTCCGAATCTTTGCGCCGAACTGCCAAAGGCACCGGCACCGCCTAACACGTATCCAAAAGTGGCACCGATTCCCGCGGCCAGTAGAATTTCTTCTGCGCTGCCTCCTCCCATAGCTGCGAAGGCAGCACCTTCTCCTGCACCAATCAAAGTGGCTCCCGCAATTCCCGCCGCAACTCCCGCTTCCATCGCAACAGCCTCGATCCCTCCTCCGACTGCTCCGATAGCAGCTCCACCTAACAGACCGGCCCAGGTTTTTCCGGACTTCCAATTCCAATGAGCCGGATTCATGTCGCCATTCACTGCAGAAGCCCCCGAATAAGCTCCGAGTACCGCTCCTATCACTACTGCGAGTAGAAATGCAAAATCTCCATTCGGATCGATATAACTTTTAGGATTGTTCTGAGCATA
The DNA here is from genome assembly GCF_003114835.2 of Leptospira kobayashii. Lineage (NCBI taxonomy): Bacteria > Pseudomonadati > Spirochaetota > Leptospiria > Leptospirales > Leptospiraceae > Leptospira > Leptospira kobayashii. Next base: position 2,623,831 of record NZ_AP025028.1, read on the forward strand.
TAGATAAGGGCTTAAGAATTGCCGAGCAGGGTCCGGAGTGATGAAACGGCCGATCTCAGGGTCATAATAGCGTACCCCGAAATAATAAAGCTTTGAATTCTGTCCCCAATCTTTTCCGGAATACTTGGGGCGAAAATTATCTTTGCCGCTACTACCGACCTCGTCCAAACTTCCGTAAGGTGTAAAACCGAGATTCGCGGATGTTTTACCGTCCAAGTCGACAACTAACACCGTGTTATTTTGTCCGTCTTGAACGAAATGGCTGATTCCCAAGTCCGGGTAACCGAAACCGTTATCACCGGGAATCATTTCGGCATACAAAGGAAAAGTTTGTATCCATATAAAAATAAAACCCATCGCGAAAGAGGTGAGATAATGAAGAGGACGTTTCTTAAAAGAATGCAAAGAAACGATTTTATTTTTAAAATGAACCGCTGCGAGCAGCAGAACAAATCCCGATAAGATACATAACAAATTTCCGATTGTAAGATAGCTGTAAAATAAGGAAAAGATCAAACTGACCGGAAGGAAAATTTTCCCCACAAAACTTGAGTTAGAATATCTTACGGATAAGCCGTTCACTTCCGCGAAAGAGAGAAGATTACCAGCGCCTTCCGAAGTGATGGCAGCAACAGGGCCGTGCAATCCGTTTATATATCTGGTATATTCCCATTTGCCATTTCCATAATTGTTCACTTCCATACCGGAAACGGGCCAATAGGTTTTTTTATTCGATCCGCCTTCTTGGAAAAATGCCCTTTCCCCGAAGCCATCATATAACATAGAATCAATTTTTGTCGGATTGCCCGCCAAACTGTATTCGGTCTTGATTAACTGATCCTCCGCATTATAAGCATAAGTCCATTCAGAAGACCCCGATTTTTTCCGTTTCAAGTTTCCATTCGGGTGATAAGAAAATTGATATTCTCCGTTTGTGCTGGATTTAAGCCGATTTGTGCCGGTAACATAATTGAATTCCTTCGAGTTCTGTTCCTTTATATTTCCTACGGAATCATATCCGTAGTTTAAAGAGCCGTAACGCCCGTTTGCCTGCTTCAGAAAGCCCATTTTCAAATCATCGTATTGAAAAGATTCGTTCTGATTTGAATTCAAACCGTCTCGTATCTCTTTAAGATAGTCCAACGTGTTCCATACATATGTTTTATCCAGAATCTTAGAACCGGACTGTTTTTTCGAAATGGCAACGATTGATTTAAGTTTGCTCATGCCTTGCGACGGAGAATAATAATTTCGAGTGATTTCCAAATCATTCTGGTCATACTCTATTTTTCCAGGATCACCTAACGCATTATAATTAGAGTAAGTTACATAGGAATTTTTTATAATCGATTGATAAGGTTGCAAAGAAATACGGGAAAGCTCTTCGTTCCCGCCGTATTCAAAAGATTCCACGGAACCATCGGGAAATACATATTGCACAAGTCTCCCGGTAGGATCAAATGCGGAAGAATAAGAATAAGTTCGATCTCCGGTATTTGCGCTTCCCGAAGCGATTTTTCCATAAGCGTCATAAGAAAATTGATAGGTCCAAGTATTATTTTCAGGACGAGCGATTTGAATCCTGGTAAGTCGACCGATTCCGTTTTTTATATTGGGATCCGAACCGTTATTATCATAACTATAATTTGTTTCTATAGTCACGGAATCGGAAACCGATCTTTTCCTCAAAACCCTTCCCAAATTATCAAAAGACGGGAACTGTATTTGATTTCCGGACGAATCCTTTCGCAAGATGAATCTGCCTTTGGAATCATAATCAAAATCGGTAGTCCCCGAGTCGGGAGCTTGCACTTTGCGAAGTCTGCTTAACGAATCATAGGTATGATTTACCGTCTGATTGTCTTGTGAAGATTTGATCGAACGCAATCGATCCAAAGCATCATAACCGTAAGTGGTCACCATAGAATTGGAAGCGGTTTTGGAAACGACCAGACCTCTTGCATTCAAGTTTGTGATCATCGTTTTCGCTTCTGGACTACCGTAGGAGAATGTGCGAACAACCGTTAAACCTCCGTTTGTATAACCGACCGCTTCTTTAGTTCCGTCGGGATCGGTTGTCAAAATTGGTCTGTTTGATTCGTCATAATCCGTTTGAATCCAATCAGGAGTGTCATTTTTGAAATATGGCACGGAAGTTTTTACGATTTGCCCTTTTTCGTTAAACTTAATCTCCCTAACTACCGTTTGATTTTCGTCCTTCCCTCTTTTTTCGCTACGGAATTCCCTTTCCAGTCCGTCCATATAAGTCTTATTGCGGAGCCATTTGTTCGTATCGGTTTCATCCCAGGCGGATCTGTCCCTGATTTCCGTATATATGCCGAGATTGTCAGATCCTCGGACAATCGTGGACAATAATGTTTTATCTCCGTTCGGATTAGGACCGAATACATTCACCTCACGACCAAAACCATCTAACTCATGATAGTATGTAACATGATTCGGATCGGTCGATGAAGCTTGTTCTCCGAAATCCGCATCATACTCGTAAGTTGTGACAAAAGGAATTCCTTGTTCGTTAGGAGGAGAAGTTGTTTTAACAGGAAACGAATGAAATACGGGATCGTAATTTACAGTCGTAGTCTGTCCCGCCATGTCAACGGTCTGAATGATGTTTCCGTACGGATCAAATCCGAAACGATCTCCCGACCATTGGTTGAACGAATCGTCCCAGCTAAATACGGAAATACGATTCATTGAATCGTCATAACAGTTTTGCTTCCATTCCAGGTCAGTATTCGGATTCCATCGGATAGAGGAAAGATCGGAACATTTTGTGACTGTCTGCGGAGCCGATGAGATAAAGGAATCACACCCTGCTTTGGAATCAGTCGTTTTCGCTTGTAATAAATATCCCAGCTTCCATGAACTTTCACTGTTCGCATAAATCATACACTGAAAAACGGAATCGGAAGGATCGGAAGCACTTCCATGATCATAAATCCTGTCTAAGTTTCCAAAACGATCATAGTCATAATCACGTATCAATCTATACGAGAGAGCATCTCCTTCATAATAAGAATAGGTCTCGTTCGTATTAAGGATCTGATGAACACCTAATGTTTGATACCCGGCAGGAGCCTTGTCGGAATAAGTATATACCGTTTCCGATTGTAGTTTCTTGGAAGAATTGAAATTGGATTTAGTTGCAATGTTTCCCGAATTCGGGAACATTTGGTTATAATTCGTTACATAACTACGTTTACTCGCGGCTTCCTCCATAATCATGGTTTTAAAGCCGAGCCAACCGTAACCCGACAGATCCGTCTTTGCTCCCGAATAACTATAGTTAAAAGAATATTCGCCGCCTCTCCCGTCGTTATTTTTATAAGATTTCAAAACCCGCAAGGAATTCTGTTCGTCTCTTATCGGATACACCGCATCGTTTCCACGCATATAAACATCGCCTTTGCTCAATGTTGAATATTCCATGGAAATCGATCCTCCGAACCCGTTCGTGATCACAGACACAAGATCAAATCCGGAAGTTGCCACTTGAGTATATGTCTGGGTTTGATTTGGACTTTGGGAATACACACAAATAGGTTCCGTTAAGCCGTCTCCGTTCAAATCGGTGAATGTTTTGAATTTGCAAGCGGAGAGATCAAATATTGTTTCCGGACCCCAAAGAGTCCAATTGCTCATAGCGATTCCATTCGAAATCTGTACATAAGTTTGCGTCTCATTGTTTCCTTTATCATAAGGGCACAACAAATCCGCTTTACCGTCTCCGTTCATATCGACTAATGATATCCCGGAACATTTTGATAATGAAAAATCCTCTTTCGTATTTTTTGCCTTCCAGGCAGTAAGACCGGAACCTGTGGAAATTTGAATGAATGTTTGGGAAGTGTTTCCTCCGGCATTGTAAGTACAAATCAAATCCATCAACCTATCTCCGTTAAAATCACCGGAGAGAACTTGCGAACAAAGTGAAGGATTGATCGAACCCGGATCTCTGGGACTCCAATTGGTCCAGGCAGTAAGACCCGTTCCATTGGAAATCTGAGTATAAGTATAAGTGTTTTGAGTGTCTCTGTAAACGCATACCAAGTCAGCAAACCCGTCTCCGCTCAAATCAGCATATTGAATGGATTTGCAATTTTCCAAATCTATGGAAGAATTGCTGGGGCCCCACGCCTTCCAATCGGAAAATCCGTTAGTCGCTGCTAGCTGGACATATGTTTGGATCAAATCCTTTACCTTATCACGATAAACGCAGATAATATCGGTACGACCGTCCCCACTGACATCGGTGGAAAGAAAGGAAAAACATTTGGAAAAATCCAAGGCGGTATTCTTGGAACTCCATTTTGTCCAATCGGAAAAAGAACTTCCGTTCGAAAGTTGAACCCATGTTTGGCTGCTACTAGGTCCCAAATTATAAACACATAACAGGTCGGATTTTCCGTCCCCATTAAAATCGGCGGAATTGAGATAATAACAACTTTTCAAATTAAAACTATTGTTTTGCGGTCCCCATACTTTCCACTGGGTCAACTCGTTTCCGGTAGCAATCTGAACGTAGGTTTGGGCCCGATTGTTTCCCAAATTATAAGGACATATCAAATCACCCTTGCCGTCTCCATTCACATCACCAGCAACCAAATCATCACATTTGGAAACGTCAAAGGATTTGGTGACTTGATTGGAAACCCATCCGTTTCCTTTTGGGCCGTCATTTTTCGGCCAGGAAATATTTGTTTCCGGTAAACAAATATGATCCGCATCACATATCTGCAACGAAGCCAAAAGGCTCTGGCTTGTAGACGCACTATATTCGTAATTTATAAAATAATCAAGAACGAGTTTTTCATTTGCACCGCCCGACATTGTGTATGTTCTGATTTCACTCAAACGTTTGCTTGTCAAAATGGAAGAGCCGGCAATGTATCCTTGCAAAACATCATTACGCGATTCATACAAAAATTTAACGTTTCTTTGTGTCGCCAAATTCGTATTCGAATTTCCCGTATAATCGATTTGAGAAATATAATATTCGCCGGAATTTCTGTCTTGAAAGTATGTATTAGTTACGAAATTTCCATTCAGGTCGGTATAACGATTCGAACTCCATACCCGGACCACTCCTTCTTTCGAACCGGTTTGCCCATTAGCACGGATTTTCGAGTCATCCGAATTTCCAAATTCTATTTTTGCGCCGTCTTTATTGATTGCTTCGAAAAAACAAGGTCCGCCTCCGCATACTCCTTTGGAAATAATCTTAGTCCATGTTTCTCTCTCCGTATGGTAAACCGTTCCGTCCGCGCCATAGATTCCGCTCAATGCCTGAAGCCTGATTCCATCCAAACAAAAACGATCCTTCGAATCCAGTTGAATGGAACCGTTGTATCCGTCTCTTGCCAAGTCGGCGGGACAACGAGTGATCGCAGAAATGCCTCGCAAAGACCAACCAACACCCAGATAACCATTGCTTTGTTGGCTATCATAAATCACTTCCAAGTCCGGTGCCACTTCGTTTGTTCCCGGAGGAACTTCGATCGGGATAGCGTAGATCACCGCCCCGCTTCCGTTTACAGTGAACTTTCCTGGAATCGATCCTACTTCGGTAGATACAATTTTGGGAAAAGGAGAATTGGAAAATAATGAGTTTGCGGAATGTTTGATCGTATTATAGAAGAGTTTGGGACCATTATGTATGCTAGATAGCAAAATAAAAATAATAACAAATGAAAAACAGAAACGCAATATTGATTTTTTATCGAATCGAATCATACTCACCCTTTTCTTTCTGTAAAACGAGAACTTAACAGATAACCAGCTGTTAAGTTTTCAAGCAGTTTTTGTATGAAAAAAAAGTTTTTGAAAATAAACAATATTCGTTTATAACTATATGATTCTTTAGTACTACCCCGAATGACTCTAGTCAGTCGTTCTATATTTTTTCAATTTTGCCGCAAAATTACCATCAATCGGAACAACAGAATGCGGGTTAGAAGAACATAGTTTCAATAGTATCTTATTTTTTAATATTATACCTTTACAAAATTTTCACTAACTTGTCTTTTTGGAATTCTTTTCATTACTATATTATACACCAGGATGATAGAAAATTATGTGGGACACAAAAATCGTAAACCGTTCTGATTTTTCCGTTATAGCAAATGGACGCGCAATTCCAAAAAACAGCGATTATACTATCACTTACGTCGGATCAGGTGTCAGTATTCAAGTCGGAGGAGTGGATGCCATTCTAAGCCATAATGAGTTGGTAGATTTCCAAAGTATTACTATTTGGCGTCCCGATCCTATCGTCGATTTTGCTAATACGATCGCCAAATACAATCCGGCGACGCCTTCTTAAACGAATGTTATATGCCGATCTTTTAAACTTCAAAATTTACCGGATCGGTATACAAACTTTTCTACGAATTGTCTACTTCCATTCTCAATTGATCTTGGATGAATTTATCAACCTTCTTCATCGCATCAATGGATAAAGTCGTAAATTTAATTCCAGATAAAAAAAGATGATTTTGATTCGGATCAGGCCTACACCACATAACAAGTCCCTGACAGATAAACCGAAGACTTGTTCCGGGAATAAAGACATTCAAACTTAAAATCGTATTTTTAAGAATTTCCTTTTCACTGGTCATCTTTATTCCGACTGTACTGATATCAGTGATCGCACCGTCATATCTACCCCCTTCCGTCCAAAGGGTAAAATTGAATTTGATGAATGTTTTCAAACGGGGAGATTTTCGAATCTGACTTTTATGAATGACTCTCGGTTTCAAAATAAATATAAACTCTCCTTCCGTTTCGGAAAGAAGCGAAGATTCAAATTGAAAATTATAATTGGACATGCTGAATTCCACAAGAATCGATCCGCTATGATTTTGAGATAAGAATGTCCGATCGATTTTAATTTTCATACGATTGGATTCCATCGCTTCCAAAATGCCTTGGAATTTATGGCCTTCCGGATTGTTTTCTTTGGGAAAGATCTGAACGGGAAGGTATTGTTGAAAAGCGGACATCTTTTCTCTCCTAGGCAGGAGAAAATTTTATGAGGTAACTCTAATTTAGGAAAGTATTTATTTCTTAATTAACCGGCAATTTTTCAAATTTTGCAAGAGGTAGAATCCATAACTGAATTCGATTTTTTTCCCTACGAATCACTAGCGCCGCCAAACCGTCTTATCGTAGTGAAAATTTCGTTATTTTTACTATATCAAATATCCCGAATGGACCAAAGCAGATCTTGACAGACGATTTCCCATTCGAAAACTCGTAGAAAAGAAGATGGAGAAAATATGAAGGATTGCTCACATTTTTCAATTCGATCGTTATTTGTATTTTTGTTAATCGGTTTTCCTTTTTTACTCATTGGTGACAATCGGGAAGATTCCCCCAAACAAACGAAAGTGGATTTTCATTATGAAGCGGGAATGGCAAAAACCGACATCACCGGTCCTCCTTCGGGGATCATGTTTTGGGGATATGCACAGGAAAATCAAACAGGTGGGGGAATTCATCTCAGACAATACGCCCGCTCTTTGGTGATCAAAGACAAAAACAGTGGAAATTTGTTGGCTTATGTAACTGCTGAGTTGGGAGCCGTCCCATTCGAAGTACAAAGAGATGTAGTAGCGAAACTTGCAAATGAAGTCAACCCGGCTTTCACATTTGCAAATGTACTGATCAATGCATCCCATACGCATAGCACTCCTTCCGGATACTTTCATAATTACAAATACAATGTCTATACTACAAAATTTTATCCTACCTATTATAAAATCCTAACGGACAGGATTTTCGAATCCATCAAAACCGCCTATTCTAAGTTAGAACCTGTAAAAATCGTTCTGGGAAAAACTATGATAGAAGGTGCGGGAATCAATCGGTCTCTTGTGGCTTATATGGCAAATCCCGAAGAAGAAAGAAGAAAATATGATTCCGATATAGACAAAACGATGTTTCAGCTGACGATTCAAGCTGAAAAAAGAAATCTGGGATTCGTCAATTGGTATGGAGTTCATCCGACAAACATAACGTTTGATAACTACTTGATTTCAACGGATAATAAGGGAGTCGCATCTTACCTTTCCGAAAAAAAAGAGAAGGAAAACGGGAACCCCGATTTCGTCGCCATATTTGCGCAGGCAAATGAAGGAGACGTTTCTCCCAATTTGAATTTAAACAACACCGGTCCCGGTAAAGACATATACGATAGTGCGAACATAATAGGAGAAAGACAGTTCTCGGCAAGCAGAAACATTCTGAATTCGAATTCTTCCCGTGTTTTGCCACCCGGATTGTCCTACAGACAATCCTTTATCGACTTAAGCAAATTAGTTGTAAGAAAGGAATTTTCCGGCACGGGAAAGGAAGAAAGAACATGTCCGTCTGCTTATGGTTATGCGTGGGCAGGTGGTTCTACGGAAGAAGGAGGAGGACATTGGCTATTCAAAGAAGGCCTTACCGTTAAAGATAGAAAATTTTATATAGATACTCTTGCTGCCTTTTTGGTGAAATCCCCTTCCGACGATTTAAAAAACTGCCAAACACCGAAAGCAATACTATTTCCCATGGGAGAAACGGAACCCCATCCGGCACTATCCCAAATTTTACCTTTGGGAATTGTTTTACTCGGCGACTTGACCATACTGGTTTCACCGAATGAAGTCACTACAATGTCCAGTCGCAGGATGAAAGATACCGTAAAAAAAGTGCTGGGAGAAAGAACAAAAGACTTAATCCTATCAGGACTAACCAATGATTTTGCAGGTTACATAACCACAACGGAAGAATACTCCACACAACAATATGAAGGCGGACATACCCTACATGGCCCTTATAGCCTGAATGCTTTCCGTCAGGAATACGAAAGACTTGCCAAGGATATCATGTCCGACTCCCCCTCTCTTCCGGGACCGATCCCCAGAAACTTAAGCGCGGAAATAGAAGGAACGGAAATTCCTTATGCGGATGGAAAAGAAAACTTCGAACAGAAGGTCTACGAAGCGAACAGGACGGATTATAAAAAAGGAGAAAGCGTCAGTTGCACTGTATCTTCCGTAAACCCTAATATCGGTTATCCGGATGTGAAATCTTATTTTTCAGTAGAAAGAAAAGACGGTGAAAATTGGATTTCGGTTTACCAAGATTCCGACCTGTCTACAAAAATTGAATTCAGAAAGACAAAACTTCCATTTTTACAGGACAAAGCCTATCTGGAATGGACAACCGAAAAACGGGAATTAGCCGGTGAATACCGATTGGTTCATTCTTCGTTTTTCAGAGATAAGGATGGAAATCGGAAAGAATATTCGATCCGATGTCCTTCTTTTCATTTGGAATAAAATACCGAATAAAACAATCCCGCCATTAGGTAAAGATGGCGGGATTCAAATAAAATTACGTTTTGTAAGGCATCTCTCCCAAATAATCTCTTTTTCCCAGGTCCACTCCATTATGGCGAAAGATCGCATATGCAGTTGTTACATGAAAATAAAAATTAGGCAGAGCATGTTGGGTTAAATATTCGAAACCGGTAAGATACTTTCCTTCCCAACGAGGTTGGGTTACTTTTCTATCCGACGAATCCTTAAAATCTTCAGGTTTGTATGTTTCCAAATACTGAATCACGGAAGAAAGTCTGGATTTCAATTCTTCCAATGTTGTTTCCTTGTCCTCATGAACGGGAGCGTCTTTTCCTGTAATACGGGCAACACCCAGTTTCGCAGTGTCGCAAGCGATTTGAATTTGTTTGATCAAATGAAATTGGTCCGGATAAAGTCTTGCATTCAAAAGAACATCGATGGAAAATTTTTTGGATTCCGCATGAGCTGCGGCCTTATCCAAAATCTTTACCAGGTTATTCAAACCTTTGGTAAACGATTTTACCGAAATTTCATAAATTATAGATTCATTCATAAATACTATCTGATCCGATTCAAACACCCGAGCAAGCTTTTAAAGAAATACGGGGAATTCGAATCTTAAAACCCGAATCTTAAAAACCTTTCTTGCCAGAAAGAATTCGGATGAAAAATTGTAATTATGTTCTGTTATCAAAATTATTTCAAATCCACTTTCATTCTTATCTGTCTAATGGCAATTTCGGATTGCAAAAAAGAAACGATCTCATTTGAAGATTGGATTCATGAAAACAAAACGAACAAAATCATCAACTTGTCCAGTAAGGAAATCGGACCCTTGCCCGCTTCGATCGCAAAACTGGAGACAGTCGAAGAATTGACTTTGCAATATGATTCAATTACTTCCATTCCCGAAGAATTAGGAAGCCTAACAAATATTAGAATTTTAAATCTGTCGGGCAATTCATTCTCCGAACTTCCCGAATCTTTGGTAAAATTGCAAAAACTGGAAATCCTTCTTTTAGGAAGAACGGATATTGCAAAAATTCCGGAGTTTCTACCTCAATTGAAAAATCTGAAAACTCTGGCTTTGGACGAAACGAAAATCTCCTTAACGGAAGAAGATATAGAGATACTTTCCCGGATTCCCAACTTGGAAATTCTAGACATTACACTTTGCAAAAAGGTAACGAAACTCCCGGGGAATATTTCCAAACTTTCCCATCTGAAAGAATTACAAATGGGAAAAGTCCAATTGGAAAAACCGGATGTGGCCCGACTCAGAGACGAACTCCCGAAAGTTTACGTGAAATTATAAACCGCAAAACTAGAGAGAATAAATTGCTGTTTTCGGACGGTATTTCCTATTTTTTGGTCTTATCATGGCCAAATCTGAATCTGAAAACCCGTATTCCAAAACGGTACTTTTACCACAAACTGCCTTCCCTATGAAGGCGGATCTCGCAACCCGGGAACCGAAACAAATTCAAACTTGGAAAACAGAAAAGACCTTTTCGAAAATGAAAGAGATAAGAAAGGACAAACCGAAATTTGTCCTTCACGATGGCCCGCCATATGCCAACGGAAATTTTCACACAGGTCACTCATTAAATAAAATTTTAAAAGATATTATCATCAAATCAAAATCGATGTCAGGGTTTCAAACTGATATGATCCCGGGCTGGGATTGCCACGGTTTGCCGATCGAAGTACAAGTGTTAAAGAACCTTGGGAAGGAAGCGAGAAACACGAGTCCGACCGAACTCAGGAAAAAATGCAGGGAATATGCCGCGGAATTCGTAGGTAAACAAGGTGATGACTTAACCCGCTTTCTTTGTTTTTGGGATGAGAATAACAAATATTTGACGATGGCTCCCGAATTCGAAGCGAAGATCGTGGAAGTATTCGGAGGGCTCTTTGAAAAAGGGTATATCTATAAAGGAAAAAAACCTGTCTACTGGTGTATTGATTTGGCGACTGCTCATGCGGAAGCCGAAATAGAATACCAAAATCACACTTCTCCCTCCATCTATGTAAAGTTTCCCATCAAAGGAGAAAAGGACAGTTACTGCCTGATCTGGACGACCACTCCCTGGACCTTACCCGCAAACCTTGCCATTTGTTTTAACGAAAATCTCGACTATGCACTGTTTGATGGTGGCGAACAAGGTAAAATGATTTTGGCAGTGGGTCTTGCGGAAACCGTTGCAGGGAAAACAGGTGTTCCGCTGACAAAGATCAAAGATCTTTCTACGGATGATCTGAGAAATATGATGTTTCGCCATCCTTTCCTGGATCAGGACTCCATTCCTCTTTTCGGAAACCACGTTACTTTGGAAGCGGGAACCGGATGCGTACATACGGCACCGGGTCACGGAACGGACGACTATAGAGTCGGTTCCCTAGCGGGTCTTCCCGCTTATTCTCCTGTAGATGATTACGGTCGTTATACGGACGAATTTCCATTGATGCAAGGTATCAAAATTTGGGATGCCAATCCCAAAATCGTGGAATTACTTCGGGAAAAAGGATTATTACTTCATTACTCCGAATTTCAACATTCCTACCCACATAGTTGGAGAAGTAAAAAACCTCTGATCTTTCGGGCTACACCTCAATGGTTTTTTTCCATAGACCATGACGATTTACGGACAAAATCATTAAAAGCGATCGATTCCGTACAATGGATTCCGGATTGGGGTATCACAAGAATCCGCTCCATGGTGGAGTCAAGACCTGACTGGTGTTTATCGAGACAAAGGAACTGGGGAGTTCCCATCCCTTCGTTTACCTGCAAGTCTTGCGGTGCAACACATTTAACGGCTGATACGATTCGTCATTTTATCGAAATCGTAAAAAAAGAAGGGATCGAAGTTTGGTATGAAAAGGAAGCTGCGGAACTTTTGCCAAAAGATACCAAATGTGAAAAATGCGGATCTACCGAACTTAAACAGGACAAGGATATTTTAGATGTATGGTTTGATTCCGGAGTTTCCAGCTTCGCAGTGTTCGGCGATTCCATCGGAAAGGAACCTGCCGATCTCTATTTGGAAGGTTCTGACCAACACAGAGGATGGTTCCAATCTTCTCTTTGGCCATCAATGGGAATCAGAGGAGTACCTCCATACAAATCGGTATTAACTCACGGATATGTACTGGATGAAAAAGGGCATGCTATGTCCAAGTCTTTGGGAAATGTGATCAACCCTACTACGGACATCATCCAATTGTACGGAGCCGATATTTTAAGGCTTTGGGTTTCCACTCAGGATTTCAGAGACGATGTAAAGATCGGAAAAGATTCCATCAAGATCGTATCCGAAACTTACAGGAAACTAAGAAATACATTCCGTTACCTATTGGGGAACACTTCCGCATCCGCAACGCCTTTGAAACAGGAAGAATTGGAAGAGATAGATGCATTGTATCTTTCTAAACTGTACAACCTAACAGAGGATATAAAAAAATATTACTCTACTTACCAATTCCACCAGGTTTATCAAAAACTTTTACTGTTTTGCACGGTAGATTTATCCCAGGACTATTTTGAAATCATAAGGGACAGAATGTACTGTGATGCAAAAGATTCCAAGACCCGCAAATCTTCCGAATATGCGCTCAGTGTGATTTTGGAAACATTGGCGGTTCTTTCCGCACCCATTCTATCCTTTACGGCGGAAGAAGTTTGGAAAGAGTCCGGCAAAACGGATTCCGTCTTCTTCCATGACTTCCCCGATCTAAGCCGGTTTAAAAACGATAGAACGGAAACAGCCTTTGTAAACGTGTTTGAAACCAAAGAAGCGATTCAAAAGGCTTTGGAAGAAGCCAGACAAAAAGGCAAAATCGGCAAGTCTTTGGAAGCAAAGATCAGTCTGGTTCCCAAATACCCGAACAAAAATCCTCTCTCTTCCTTTACAAACGAACAACTGGAACTGACATTCGTTGTTTCCCAAGTGGATCTTAAAAATTCTTCTTCCGAAGAAGAAGAGCTTGCGAAACTCGGAACAGACTTGTATGATATACGGGTTTTGAAACCGAAAGAAGGAGAATGTCCCCGTTGTTGGCGTCACACTCGGGACATTCACAAAGAAGGAGATCTTTGCAAACGATGCGAAGATGCCGTTCGATAATCGGTTGTTAATCGAGTAAAAACAAAAGGAAAACAAATATGATCGGATCTTACTTTTTAGGCGGACTTTTTATCGTAGCGGGGTTTTCCCATTTTTTCTTAGAAAAATTTTTCCTAAGAATCACTCCTCCGTGGGTTCCTTATCGACGTTTTGCAGTTCTTGCCAGTGGGGTTGTTGAAATCGCTCTCGGCGCGGGAGTCATCTTTCACGAAACGAGATCCTATGCTGCTTGGGGTTTGATCGCACTACTTATCGCAGTTTGGCCGGCCAATTACTATCATTATACTTCCCGCAACAAACTGGATCCGCCGAAATGGGCCTTGCTCTTAAGACTTCCTTTGCAAATCCCTCTGATTCTTTGGGCTTATAGTTACACTTAGGATATCATTGGTTATGCGGTCTTCATCTCACGTCGCATAACTTTGATTTTTATTATTTTCTCTTAAACCTTAGAAGAAATTTTCCCAAAATGATTTCCGATTCGGGGATCTTCAACAGAACGGAGATACCGAAATAAATCAAGACTGCGGGCAAGATAGAGATAACGAGAGATATACGGGATAACATGGCATGCCCCAGTCCCAAAATCGAATTCCCCCAATCCATCCAGACCGGCTTCACATAAACTTCGGTTCCCAAAAGCCAGATGGTAAGACCTATCAAAGGAAGAATCATATTCCGAACACGAAAGAATAGATCCTTCCACGGCAAAACCACGGAATGTTTCTTTAGAAACCAAATCAAAAGACCTGCGGTCAAACTGGCGGAGAGCGCTGAAGAAAGTGCGATGGCTCCGTGTTTGAAAAAAAACATCAAAGATAAACTAAGGAAAATGCTTGAAATAAAAGATGCAAATTGAACCCGAAGAGGAGTCTTTGTGTCCTGGAATGCGTAGTAGGACGAAACTAATACCTTATTTGCACTGTAAAATGGAATCGCTATCGAATAAAAAATCAGAGGGATCAAAGCTGTAGCTGTAGCAACACTATCCCATCTTCCGCCGAAGTAGATGGCATCCAATACCGTCTCACCTAATAATGATAAGCCGATACTCGCAGGCACAGTCAGAAAAAAGGCAAAACTCAGAACATCTAAGATTTCTTTAGGAACCCGATGAATATAACCACTTCTCAAGTCCTTCAACAAAGAAGGCAATATGGTGGTAGCAAGCGCCACACCTATGATTCCCGTTGGAAGTTGCACCAGCCTTTGCGAATAATCCAAACTCACAACCGCACCGAGACCCGGATTTGCATTCTGAATGTAATTTGCGAGAAATATATCCACAAGCAGTCCAATCTGATAAAAACTACCGCCTAACGCAGCTGGCAACATAAGTTTGAAAATCTTTTTTATGGCAGGATGTTTGTAATTGAATCTGAAAATCGGGCCGTATCCTAATTTATAAACATACCATCCCTGCACCAGAAGTTGCAAAACGCCTCCGGCAACAATTCCATAGGCAAGAATAAACACTTTGTTTCTAAGATCATTCAAATAAGGAAACACAAGGATAAATACGAACAGATAACTGAAGTTTAAAATAATCGGAGATAGAGAAGGTACGAAATACTTATGATGGGAATTTGAGATCGACATGAAGATTGCGGACAAACTCGCAGTCATAATCAAAAAGAAAAGTACCAAAGAAATTTCCACAACCAGCCCGCCGTATTCGGGGCTTCCCCCCACAAGTGCCGGCAAAAAATGAGGAGCTAACAAAGAAAAAAGTCCGACAAAAACAGATAAACATAGAAACAAAAAACTCAAAACTGTTCCCGCCATCACTCTCGCTTCTTTCTTTCCCATAGCTTCGTATTCGGAGAAGATCGGCATAAAAGATTGGGAAAGAGTTCCTTCCGCGAGTAGATTACGGAACATATTGGGAAGTCTGTAAGCTACACTGAAAGCGGAAGCAACCATCCCCGTTCCAAAACTAACAGCCATAAAATGATCACGGATGAGTCCCAGAATCCGGGATAAAAAAGTATAAAAAGAAAGGGCTAAACTCCGCTTGGTACTGGAAACATTTGTTTCCTTATCGATAATCATGGATAAGTAAATGTTTTTTTAAGAGCGGTATTCAGGTATTCAATTTTTCCAAAAATCGAATGGAACCGGTATTATTTACATACACTTCCGTTCTGCAAGTCGGGCATTGGTGTTTTCCCACTTTGGTCACCCGAAGTCTAGTACCGCATGCTTCGCAGGGAAAAATTTTCTCAAACCCGGAAGACACTTGTTTTGATTTCGGTTGAATGTAGTTGGGGATTTTAATCGGACCCGATGTCTCCGGAGAAGTTTCTTTCCCGGTAACAAAGGAAAGTCGTTTTTCCAATTCAAAGGACAATGTTTCTTTTATTTCCTTTCTCAGACTTGTTATCTTTTCTTCCAAGATCGTTTCCATCTCGGACGGCTTTGTTATCTCAGGAACGGAATGGCCTGCGTTAACTGTCCCTTTTTCCGGGGCTTTTATTTCAGACTCTGCATCTTTCGAAGGAGCATATGATTCCAATTTGGAAACAACTTCCTCACCCCGATTGGATTTAGGAGAACCTGTATAATAAAATCGAATTCTTTCTTTGGAATCCTGCGAAGCAATTCTGGATCGTTCTTCTTCCTCCGCATTCGCAGCTCTCGCGGCGGATTTTTCCGGTGTTTGTTGTGATCTAAGATATTCTTCCGCTTCGGTTAAGCTTTTTTTAACCGGCAATTTTTTATATAAACCTAAAAGTCGTAATACGGACTCGGCTTCTCCACCTAATCCGTAAAACACATAGGAAAGCCCCGGAGTGCCTATCATCCTTTTTCTGATTTTGATCAATGTGCTGATCCCATTGGATGTAATGAAGTCCACATGACCGAAGTTAAATAAAAATCGAGAGAATCCGTTTTCAATTTGAGATTCCAAATAACGGAAAAGATCTTCCGCGCTGACTCCGTCCAGGGCGCCTTTGAGTTGAATGGAAAATACTTTACCTTCCGAGGATCTGTCCAATTGATTTGTCATTTGATTATCCTAAAAAAATGGCATCCAAAACATCTTTGGATTGATGCAAGGATGTCGGTTCTTTCTGAGTTAATGTTTCCGGAACGATGATATCCGGTTCCGATTTTGAAATTTTTGTTTCCCTTATTTCTTCAAGAGGTTTTACCGCAGTTGTTTGTGTCGTAACAACTTCCGAACTGATAATAGTTTTTTTCTCAATCAAAGAAGGCAATTCCCCTTGTACGGGTGCAAGCTCGGAAACACCTTCTCCTTCCTTTCTTGCAAAATAATGAAACAAAAAGAAGATCACCCAAAGAAAAGCGCTGCCGATAAATGCAACCACACTGTAATTGATGAGTAACCAAAGAGCCAATTCGAATTGTTTTTCAAACAGATGGGAAAGATTTCCCCTTTGGTATTTAAGCACAACAGCACCTAACACATCTAATTTTGTTTCGTGATAGATGGGAGCGTAAATACGAACTTCATTGGCGCGTGCCAAAGGAAATAATTTTAACAGATTTTTTGCGAAATCGGGAAGATTGGGCAAACTAACACCTAACTTGGAATCTTCCGAATCGGGAGAAGACCATTCCCATTTACGCATACGGATTGCTTTTTTAAAAAATGTTTGTTTTATTAATTCTTCGTCGGGTTTTCTTTTTTCCGGACTTTCTTTCAAATCCTCTTCAACGGAAGAAGAAAGAAGAATTCCTGTCGTGGAATAAAGTTTAATTTCAGAGATCGTAAATTTTTCGGAATCCTTTTTTGTCTCTTCCACATAACGTTGGAATGTTTTTGCAAGTTCCGTGTATCCGGCCGGATTCATTCTAGGTTCTGCCGTTTTGGCAAGTGCCAATACCAAATCGCGAACCCGATGATTCGACGAAACGGAAGTTTGTTGCAAGGCAGTTGTTACGGATTCGTAAAAAGACCATGCCACTCCGGTGAGTGCTACAAATTCAAAGACAAAGAATAATAAAACAAAATATATAGCTGATCTTAGAATGAACACGGCATCGTCCTCTTAGATAAAACTTCGGCGGAAACAGCCAAATAGACCCGAAAAAAACGATTTCAGGGCAAAAACACGAACTGAAAAAATCTCATGATCGGGGTCAGCGGTGTTTTTAGACCCAAAGGAGACATAATACTAAGGGCGCCGATATTAAAATCCCCCGCCCTGTTTCGGGTTGGGGGGTGTGGCTCGTGGGCTGCCGTAAACCACCTAACACAAAACGAACTACCCGCCAACTACTTCCCGGATTGTTATAAAAATTTTACGAAAAAAGTTCGGCTTTTTGCCAAGGGGGTTATCATCTTTACCTTCCAGCGGCAGGTATCGCAGCGGAAATCTTTTCCCGAAGGGAAAAATTACAGCGGAGAGACCGGTCGTGCCTTAAAAAAATTCAAATCCTCTCATTTTTCCGAGCCGCCCCAGTTATCCCAAGAGCTTATCCAAATGAAATAAAAACGCACCGGCAAACCTCAATCTTTCCTTCTCCCAATCTTTTACCTTTCCCAATCCGGAGAGAGATACCATATTGCCTGCACTCATCCCGCAAGGATTGATCAGTCGAAATGTGGAAAGGTCATTCACTCCATTGAGAGCAAATCCAAAGCTTGTAAAATACGACTTTGCGAGCACTCCGATCGAAACCATTTTCTTTTCGGGAGAATCCGCCAGATAAAGTCCGGGAGCTTCCCGGTTTTCCACAAGTTCCACATTCCAAATTTCAAGCACTGCGTTTCGAATGGAATAAGTCAGTTTTTGCAGATAATCCCCCAAACGGATTTCTCTTTGTCGCAGATCAATATGTGGATAACCTACGATTTGGCCCGGTTCATGTGCCGTAAAATCTCCTCCTCTTTGGATGCGAACGAGCTCCACTCCCCTTTCTGCCAAACTCTCTTCCGTAACCAGTAGATTTTCCGCTTTCGCGCTGACCCCTCCTGTCAAAGATGGACTGTGTTCCAGAAACAAAATAGATTCCTTTCTCTCGTTTCTAGCAACTTCCTGGTAGCTTAGATACCGATGATAAGAAATAGGCTGAGATAAATAAAAGGACGGAAACCTGCTAGAATGGAGAAACTTTGTCATGCGATACTTTGGATCCTAGAAAAATCCCCGAACGGACGGAGCCGCTTGGATTTGGCGAAACTTCTCTATTATTCGGACGGAGTTCATTTTCAAAAACATGCAAGCATGATTACCACGGGAATCTATATCCATTTGGAAGATTCCCCGTATCCGGTCAAACTGAACGAAGCACTTCTATTTCTGAAAGAAAAAGGCCATATTGACGCATCTCCCGTGATTTCTGCAAAAGGAATCCAAGGATTTTCCCTCCGTTTTTTGCAACCGATCGACGGTCTAATCCTTAGTAGAGAAGAAAAAAGAGTCATGATGAAGGTAGTGGAGGCATTTCGCGGCAAAGTCGTGGATGAAAGCCGCCATTACCCCAATTTATATGAAAATTACGTCGTCACACCATTATATGATTCCATCCCGTTTGCAATAGAAAGGATCAATACCAAAATCCATGTGTTGGTTCAAAAAAGCCTTTTGCAGTTGTCGGGCAAAATGTTTAGGGTTTTATTTGAGAGGTCTCCGGAATGATGATCACAGTTTGCAAAGCAAAAATCCATAGGGCAATCGTCACTGAAGCCGAATTGCACTATGAGGGAAGCCTAACGGTAGACCAGGATTTAATGGATCTTGCCGGAATGCGCCCGTACGAGCAGGTTTCCGTTGTAAATGTAAACAACGGGGCAAGGTTTGAAACCTACCTGATTGTAGGGGAAAGAGGCTCAGGAACGATTTGTTTGAACGGTGCTGCGGCCCGTTTGGGGATGAAAGGGGACAAAGTCATCATCATCACATACGGCCAAATCGACGAAAAAGAGCTTTCCAAAGATTATAAACCGCAGATCGTTTTCGTAGATGAAAACAATCATCCGAAAAAAGCCTAATCTTCCTAATCTTTTTAGCTTCTTTCTTCGATACTTAAGTATATAACCCAATCGGTAGTCGGAACATGAAAAAACTTTTAATATTGATTTCCCTTTCTTTGGTCTTGGGCGCAATTTACGCTCAGGAATCAGGCAATACTGGCACCCCAACCGGAACCGGGACACAGGTCGCCGGCTCGAAAGACACCCCTGATCTTTACCCGTTATCCATTTACGATCCTCGCATCAGACTAAAAAATGTATCTTTTGTTAGACGACATGCTGATACGGGAAAGGGTGAATTCTTGGATGTGCAAGTTGATCTCGAATCCAGAGTGATGGAAGACCAAACTTATGCGATCTATGTTCTCGCGGCTTACGAAGGCCCTAAGGTAAATGAGTCGGAAAGAAAGCTCATTCCTTATCCTAAATGGAGAACCAACGATCCGCAAAAAGAAGAAAAATTGCTCTATTTTACCAATGTAATGCCTACTCCCGTAACTGCGAAAGAAGTCTGGGGAGAAGAAGTTTATAATAAGAAAAAAGCCGAAGTGGAAAAAATGCATTGGAAAGGTTTTGAAACCGAGATGCCGGAACCTACTTTCTCGGAAGTAGTTGACTATCTTTGCAAAAACAACACAAAGGCTCTCACCTTTACTTTGTTTGGTGAAACAGGACCTTCTCCTGACAAGATCGTAATGTACAATTACATTGCACAAACTCCGGAAGAAAAAAAGAAACAAGTCCATGAAACACTACCGAAACATACTTATACTATTTATAATAATAAGTATCAAACTTCCATCTCTGCTCACCATTACACTCAATACAGACCGAACTTCCTTTCTTTCAATAAGGTAGCGGTTTTGATCTTTGACACGAAAAAGCAAACAAATAGCCTTTTATTTCGTAAATTTTACGACATTAGCGATCTAAAAATCACTTTCTAAAAAATATTTCCGACTACGATGCCAAAAACGAACCCAAAAGGGTTCGTTTTTTTTTGCTTTAATATCTCTGCCGTATTTACATTCTAGCCCCGAACTAATATGAAACCTTCTTATTCCGTAAGCGAACTCAAAAATCAAATTCCTGAGTTAGCATTCCAGCCATCCCTCTTCCTAAGCCTGTTTTATTTCTTCTTCGACATAGGGATTTTGGCTCTTATTTATCTAGCCGCCTTCCACCTAAACAGCGTTTGGTTCCTTCCTTTCTTTTGGTTTGCTTCGGGCACAATGATGTGGGCATTATTTGTAGTCGGGCATGATTGCGGACACGGATCTTTTTCCAAGGTCAGATGGTTGAATTTTTTCATCGGTCATTTGGCTCACACTCCCATACTTGTTCCGTTTCACGGATGGAAAGTAAGTCACCGCACACACCATAACAACACTGGAAATATAGATAAAGATGAAAGTTGGCACCCTCTGACGGAAGACCAATATAAAAATGCGGATGCATTGACTCTGTTCGCTCGCTTCAAACTGTTTTTATTCGTATTTCCTCTTTATCTTTTCGTTCGCTCCACAGGGAGAGACGGATCTCATTTTCATCCGAATAGCCCTCTCTTTCCCGATGGAGAAAGAAAAAACGCACTGATCAGCACAATTTGGATTTTAGCGATGGCTTCTTTTTTGTCCTGGATCGTTTGGCAGTATGGGGTTCTGTTTTTTATTACATACTATTTTATACCTTACACGGTATTTGTAGTTTGGCTTTCTTTGGTTACCTATCTGCATCATACAGACGTCTCCCTTCCCTGGTACAGAGGTGACGCTTGGAATTATGTAGATGGGGCTTTGTCTACAATCGATAGATCCTATGGTATCTTTGAAAACATTCATCATAACATCGGCACCCATGTAGTGCATCATCTGTTTCCCACCATCCCTCACTACCGCCTCAAGCTTGCCAAACAGGGTTTAAAGGAGTATTTGGGAGAAGATTATAGGGAAACCAAAGAATCCGTCTGGGCCTCTCTATTTAAGAGTATGAGAGAATGTATCGTGGTTCCCAACGAGGGAACCAAAGTATTCTATAAAAAGCCGGATCTCACTCAAAATTAACTTTTTCCAGGGGCAGGCTACCAGTCTGTCCCGTCAATTGACAGTCCTTGCGATCTTCTGATAATTTGCCTTGGGAATAAAATTTACATTCAAACAGCAACCCGTTGCTTTTGACATCCTGGAACTGCCAGCCGTCCAGAACGGATTTCTGATCGGAAAGAACGACCTCTTCTTTTTTCAACATTTCACCTTCGTATCTGCTGAAATTATATGTTCGAATTCTGCCTTCTTTCAAATCTTCTATCTTCAAAAATACAAGCACACCTTTCCAACGGTTTTTGATGATACTCCATTGCCAATGCCTTTCCACCACATAACCAAGATTAGTAAGTCTTGAAAAAATCCGGGTAGGACGTTCGTCAAACCAACTTGTTTCCAACTCCCAATCGGAAATACCGCTTGTTTTCATTGAGAATCCGATCAATTCCTTTCGATAATTCCAAACACAGAATATATCTTTTCCCTTTTCTTTTAATTCTTTTGATAATTCAAATTGAGGATAACCTAAAAAATTAATTTGTTTCGCTTCCTTCACATCACACATAACAGTAATTAACCGGAATAACTGTTTCCGATCGTTATCATTTATGTCGCTAAATTTAGAAACTTCTTTAGATAAATCCGCTACCTCTTTTTGCACCGCACCCAAGGGGATCGATTGTGAATGTCGTTCTTTAATAAACGTAGAAACACAGGAATAAAAAATTAAAACAAGTATAAGGAAATTTTTTTTCATAATTACACTTTGTACGATAAAAAACTTAGAATCAATCTATTGTTACAAAATAAAAAATTTCCTACACAAGATTTTTTTTTATTGTCAAAGTTTCTTTTTAGAGTAATATCTAACTTCAAAATTCTAAGGAGAATTTGAATGAAAAAATATATTGCTCTAACAGCAGTTTTCGCAGTTGCGATCGCAATCGCTTGTTCTGGTGGTGGTTACTCGGCTCCGTCTGGATCTATCATCCAAGACACTAGCCTTGCTCTAAGAAACGACACTTTTGCTCCTGGTACTCCAGTAGGTGCAAAAACAGGTGAAGCTTGTGCAACAGGATATCTTGGAATCGTTTCTAGCGGAGATGCATCCCTTAAAGCTGCTGCTGCTGCTGGTGGAATTTCAAAAATCTACTACACAGACTTTAAAAATGACAACCTTCTTGGATCTGTTATTTCTAAAACTTGTACAATCGCTCGCGGAGACTAATCAACGCAGCAATTATGGCTCTGGAAACAGAGCCATAATCTTTCCTTCTCTCATCTTTTTTTTTACAGCTCACATCTAAAATCAAAAACCTTTAGCGAATCATATTCATGCTTTATCGTTCTCTCTCTGTTTTATTACCATTACTTATATCATTTACGTTTTCTCTTTCCGCTCAAATCAAAGAAGACTGGCAAATCAAAGCGGAAACCGGACTCATCCAATTACTTAAATCCGACAGTGAAAAAGATTTATCAGCAACAAGGATAGAGCTTTGGACTGTGTCGCCGGGAGTTACTGTAACTACCGCATTCGGACATGCGGCGCTCAGAATCTTTCAAGGAAAGGAATACGGAGACAAGGATTATTATTTGGACTTTGGAGTCTATGATCCTTCGCCAGGTTTCCTATGGCGTTTTTTAAAAGGTGATGCCGCTTTCTTTGTCAATGTGATTCCGACCGATTCCGCATATCGCACTTGGGACGGATCAGGTAGAGGAATTACCGCTACCGAATTGAAGATAGATAACACTCAAAAAAGAAAATTATTTGCAGAGATCATCAAAACGTATGATGCAAATCAAAAAGGTTATACTTACGAAAACTTTACCAATAACTGCGTTACCTTCTTAAGAGATATTATATCCAAAGGACTCACTCCTCTGGAACTGAAAGAAATAGAAGAAGGAAGAGATACTTGGCGGGAAAGAGTTTATCCTTATTCCAATACGATCGTCTGGTTGAATATCAACGAAACCTTATTATTCGATCATGACACGGACAAAAAAAGAAACCCGCATGAATTGATTTATCTTCCCAATGATCTTTTGAAGTCTCTGCAACAAACTTCCATCCCTCAGGAAACAAAAATAATTCTGAAAGACAGATGGCAAAAAGAAGGAAAAAGTTCCGCTATTTGGATGGTGATTTTTCTCGCTATTTTACTCTTTTCTTTTCCTGCAAAGTTTTTGCAGTTATTCGAAAGAATCGCCGAGATACTTTACGGATTTGTTGCGGGAATCGGAGGAACTCTCGTTACCCTGGTTTATTTATTTACATCTTTCAGCTTTATGAATGAAACCATAGCATGGCTTGCAATCAGCCCTATTGATTTTTTCGTTTGGAAAAAATATGAAAATTTCAAAAATAAAAAGTTATATTTCTATTTGATAGGAATCAGACTCCTTATGCTGATCATCGCACTGATTTTAAAATTCACTTTTTACCAACAGACTTTGGGTAATCTTTTGTTTTTATCTTCATTCTTTTATCTTTGCCTCTTATATAAAAAAAGAAACGAGTTTCAAACTTTATTTTTAAGTAACAAATGAAATATTTAAAAACAACTTTCGTCATAGCGGTTCCTTTAGTTCTGAATTTCTGTCATGTAGATCGTAAACTTGAGATACCGCAGGAGACTTCAAAAACAGTAGAATGCAAAACCGATCAATACGGAATCAGCAATCTATGTGATGATGAAAAGGCGTATTTGGATTGGGCAAAGGCGCAAAAAAAATACAAATCTTTGAAAGATCTGACACGCGAAGAACTCCAGCGACTGACACAAGAGACTTTGGATGTGGACAAAACGTCCGCTCTATTTTATCTGAAAGCTGCGGAAGAACCTATCAATAAAAAGTTCATTTCCTATCTGGATCGAAAAGAAAAAGAAATAGAAAAGAAACGGCCCGATTTTTCCAAAAAAAATATTCTTTTGGCAATGGTTCCCGGAATGTTTTACAAGGACAACCCGACTGTGGGTGCGGACGGAAAGGCACTTAGGGATCTCGCAACCGGACTAGGACTTAAAGAAGATGTGATACCCGTAGATCAAACGGGTACTGTGGAAGAAAATGCAAAAGTCATTTGCGAATACGTCAAAAACAGAACCGATGTGAATGGAATCATATTTGCATCCGTTTCCAAAGGAAGCGGAGATTTGAAAAAAGCCATACAACTTTGCGGAGAAGAAGATTATTTCAAAAAAGCAAAAGGTTGGTATAATATCGGAGGTCTCAACAAAGGGACCTTGCTTGTAGACGGTATTGAAGGTAACTGGCGATACAAGTGGGAAGCAAGATCCTATTTTTTTTGGAAGGGATACAATTACGACGGATTTCTTTCCATGGGAGCAGGACCGGGAAAACCTCTGGACTTCGAGCTGAAAGTTCCCAAACATTTGCTTCTCATAAATGTAATTGCTGTTCCTCAGTTTCGACAAGTTACAAAACGGGCTAGACCGTTCTATGAGCATTTGATCCAATACGGTCCGAATGACGGAATGACATTACTTGCAGACAGTTACGTGGAAGGAGCCGTCACATATCCTTCGTTTCGAAATGATCATTATTTCCAATGGCCTATTTATGAAAACAGACTTCGCGCATTTTTCACTTATATTGTAGAGACACAATTTCCAAAATGAATCTATCCAGAAAAGAATTACTTCTCAAAGGCTTAAAATACGGCGGAAGCGGTGTCGGCTTATCTCTCTTAGGCGGACTCGGGTATTCGTTTTTTGCAAACGGAAAATACAAAATGGATTTTCCGGAAGTTCCGGGAAACAAAGTCAGCTTTTCCCCCAATGGGAAAACAGTTTTGATTTTAGGGGCAGGACTTGCCGGTCTGCAAGCGGGCTGCGAGCTTGCCGACAGAGGATTCAAAGTAACCCTACTCGAAAAATCATCTTTTCCAGGAGGAAAACTAAAATCCTGGAAAGACAAACATTTTGCAAAAAAAATATTCCAAAACCAGCCCTATACCCGCGAACACGGGTTACATGGCATTTGGGGATTTTATAAAAACCTGAGGGAATTCATAGGTCGCCACGGATTCCCCATCAACAAAATGCAGGACCATGATAGTTTTTACTATTTTGTGTCTTCCCAAGGAACACAAAGCAAGATAGAAACTCCGACATGGCCGGTTCCCTTCGACAGATTGCAAATGCTTTCCAGCGGAATCTATGTTCCCTCGGCCGAAGATGTAAGAAAACCTGCACCTAATCAGATTTATGCGCTAAAAGCGGCGTCAAAATTATGGGGATTCAATTACCTCAATCCGGACGAAAGAAATTACCTCGATAGCCTCAGCTTTTACGATTGGGCGAAAAAAGTGGGAGTGAACGAACAATATATCAAACATTATTTCGAAGGCTTAGCCGAAATGGGATTTTTCATGTCCACGAAAGAATGTTCCGCACTTGCCATTGCCAACTTCTTAAAGTTAGGTTGCCTACCGTCCGATTCCAGAGTGGATTATTACAAATGGCCGCCTGATGAAACTTTTTTAAACCCGATGGTGGATTACATTCGAAGCAAAGGCGGTGAAGTTCATTTCGGAACGGAAGTCACCTCCGTCTTCGTCGAAAACAACCGGGTCACCAAAGTGGAAACAAACACTCAATACCCGAAAGGCAAAGTGAAACGATGCCGCGTCTGCGGAAACATCATGGGAGCAGGTCATGTGGATCATTGTCCGTTCTGTGGCGCGCATGAATCCATGCTTGAAATTTTAACGCCTGCCAACTCCCCAATCAAATCCTATACTGCCGATCATATCATCACCGCGATGGATTTGCCGGGAGCCAAAAAATTCATCACTACCAATTCTCTCGACAAACAGGCATATTTCGATAAAGTTAAAAAACTTTCCACCGCGACTATATTATGCGTCAATCTGATGTATGAAAATTCTGATGCTTGGGAAAAACGTTTTCCTGAAAAAAGTTTTTGGAACGCTCATGATTTTTTCCCGACAGGTTACAAAGTACTCGGATTTACATCCAATTGGTCTTCCCGCCAGATCCCGGAACTGAAAGAAAAACGCGTCGATCTGATTGAAGTGCAGGTTGCCAAATGGCAACAGTTCAACGGAGTTTCTCACGCGGAAATTGCGAAGAAAGTCCATGAAGAACTTAAGCTGGTTGTACCGGAACTTCCCGAATATTCCGAATTCTATATCAACCGTTGGGATACTTACACGGGCTGCAGACCGGGTGATGAAAAAAATCGTCCGGAGATCCAATCTCCCGTAAACAATCTATATTTTATAGGAGACTGGGTTTTTGTTCCCCATCATTGCGTGTTTATGGAAAAAACAAACGTAACTGCAAAGATGGTAACCAATTTGATTTTGGAAAAAGAAAAAATCACGGAAGGCCAGATTGAGATTTTAAAATCGGGAACTCCCGATTGGCCGGTAGATGTTCTTTCTTTATTTACCACAGTAAAGGCATGATATGAATCTGATCACATTTCCCGCGTTAACCGACGCGGTTATTTATACCTACGGATTTTACATCTTTCTTTCTGTATTTGTTTTTAAATTGGAATCCTCCGGGACATTCAATCTTCCTTATAGTAAATTTGCAAAAGGCCAAGGAGTTTCCCCCAAGGTTGGGATGTTTATCATCTACTTTTTGCCTATACTTGCCTACCTATACACTTGGAATTCATCGGACAATCCCAAACTTTTCTATCAATGGATCACTCTACTCGCCTTCGTCATTCATTTCGGGAAAAGATGTTTGGAAGTATTGTTCTTACATAAATTTTCAGGAAGGATAGGAATGCTCGGAGTGTTTTTTATCACGATTGCATACAGCAATATCGGATTAGTTACCGGGTCTTTGCACAATCATACTCCCGAATCCCTAGCGAACCAAATTCCTGTTTGGTGGACAATTTTGGGTGCGGTTATTTTTCTAATTGGTCAAACGGGAAATCTTTACCATCATATTTTACTTACCAAACTCAGATCGGGAAATGAAAAAGAATATAAAATTCCGAACCAAGGTTTGTTTCAAAAACTGGTTTGCCCTCATTATTTTTTTGAGCTGGTTTCCTGGCTTGGGTTTGCGATTCTTTCCACTTATATTGATAGCTTTTTCATACTGATCATTATGACGGCTTATCTCTCAGGAAGAAGCAACCGGACTCGGGAATGGTATCTGGAAAAACTACCCGGTTTCCCTTCGGAACGAAAGAGAATTTTGCCGGGAGTCTATTAGAAAAAATTAGGGATGAAAGCGTGGGAAATGTTTTCCCGCCGATTCCATTTTAAATTAAGGTAACTTAACCTCAGGCATTCCATATTTTTTCCATTTCCATGTGAAATAGAAAAACCCCATCATCCCGCTGACAAGCACCCCCAAAGAAATCAATTGCGCATAGGTCAAATCCGCAAAAGCGATATTTCGATCTCCCCGAAAGAACTCGATGATAAACCGGTTGAATCCGTAATACATCCAAAACACGAAAAATAACTTTCGTTTGGCGAATTCCACCGATTCCAGTTTCACAATCAGAATATAACAAATAGCCATAAGAAACACTTCATACAATTGGGCAGGATGAACGGGAGGAGCGATCACTGGAAACGGAAACAAGCCCTTCGCGACAAGAACCGATTTGTAATCACCAGTTGCTACGGGAGGATAAAAAGAAGAAAGTTGCGCCAGATTTGTAAATCCTTCCGCACGAAGAGATTCCATTGATTTAGGAACGGGAATGTCGATCAGATTGACTTGTCCCAAGAACAGATTTGAAATTACAGCAAGAGGATTTTCCGAAGTTGCATATAACGCATGTAATCCGTTCCATCTCTCCATCCAATCCACGCTATTTTCGGAAAAAACGACACCGAAAATGGAATTTGTAGGATTCCCGTAAGCATCCCCGTTCAAAAAGCAGGAAAAACGACTGAGACAAAGCCCCAATGCGATCGGTGTCATAAGAGAATCGCACCAATGTAGGAAATTTTTTCCTGTTAGCTGGCAATACAACCAACCGCCGAATCCTGTTCCGATCGTTCCACCGAGAATGGCAAATCCGCCGGAAGGCTGAAATAAAACCAAAGGATTGTTTAAAAATGTCGCGGTATCCCAGAAAAGATAATGAAATAGGCGGGCAAAAACAAATCCCATAAGAATCGCCACGGAATATGCATTTACAAACCATTCATTGGAATAACCCGCCCGTAAGGATTTATGGCGTTGGTAAAAAAATCCCATCACAAGGATACCTAATACCCAATGGCCTTCATAACCCCGAACCTGATAACCGAATATATCAAAATTAATTGGAAACATCACTCACCTGAAACCTTTGTACAAACTATACCGAAATAATATATATATAAAATACTGTATTTTACAACCACACGATCAACTATCCCAAGTTTGGTGATTTTTCCTTTTTGGGCCGCTTTATAAATGGACGAATTCCCGAATGCAACAAGGCCCAAAAGATTATAAGAACAGGCTTCGCCTTTTTTATAATAAGTTTCCGCATTCGGAGAAATAGACCCTACCGGTTCTATATAGGCAAGCACCGCCGATGTTGTCCCCAAAGAAGTTTGAGAGCCTGTGGTGCCGCAGTGAAAAATACAGAAAAAACTAAGGGCAAAGACAAAATACCGAAACATGGGAAATATCATTCCCCATAAACAATGGTGCAAACTTGGCCATAGACTAAAAATATATTGGTAACGCTTCGATCCACAACTCCGACTTTGGAAATACCGCCTTTTTGCATGGCATGAATCAAAGAAGAATCTCCGCCCGCATAAAGTCCGAAAAGATTGATGGAACATGCTTCGCCTTTCTTAACGAAGATAGGAGAAGGCCCGAGAGTCACAGGTTCTTGGTCTATTTTAAAAATCGCTGAGCCCAATGGGGAAATAAATCCGGTTGTGACACATCCCGAAAATAAAAGTCCCGACAGGAGGATTAAAAATTTCATAAGAATAATGAGCTTAAAAGGGATTTTGTGTAAAGAGAAATTAGGAAATTATTTTTTAGCGCCTTCGGGGGCCTGAGGGGAAAACTTCTCTGCCAACCGGAATCTCCATTCCGATTCAGGATGATTCAACTGAACCCAACCTTGCGCATGATCCCAACGCCCGTCGGATTCCACGGATTCCCAAAAATACGCCTGATTCATATATTTGTAGGTATCAAGAATATCTAATAAATCGCGTTCTTTGCGTGGAAATTCGTTCACTTTTTCTAGTCTGGGTAGGAAACTGGAACGGTCGATTTGTTTTTTTAAAGGAAAGGATCTTTTTTGAAAAAGAAAAGAGAACATCTTCCGATTTACCGAGAATAAATAAGTAGGCCATGGCGATCACGAAAGAGAAAAAAGCTGATTTTAATGAGAAACTGGTAGATTTCAAAAACTACCTGGAGGAACTCAAAAAAGAAGCGAATATGTACAAACTCCAGTCCAAAAAAAACAAGGACATGGAACCTTATTTCAATATCGCGCTGGCAACAAACTCGCTGAAGTCAATTAACACCTGTCTTATGATCAACGAGTTATCGACCGCAATTTTAGAAATCAATAATAACAACTATCTGGAAACGGCTAGAAAAGAAATTTACAACTGCATTTCATTTATCGAAAAAACAGTAAGCAATAACATAGACGGCTCCCTCTCAGAAAACAAAGATCTACTTGCCAAAATAGAAAGAATAACACCTACACAAAGATTGAACCTGATCAAAGGACTGAGAGAAGCGATCAAAAAAACAAATATCGCTTTCGGACCCAATTCAAAATGGAAATGGAGTTGGCCCGATATCCATTATCGATTGGCCGGATGCGCCAAAAATCTCTTCGATTTTATCGCTTATGAAAAAGAACAAGATCTTGACAACCCTTATTATTATACACGTAGGGAACATTTTAATTTAATTATCGAACTCTCCAACTCCGCCGCACAGGACTTTCGTTCCAAATTTGAAATGTCGACACAAGATTCCACGGATTTGAAACACTCTGTAGTCATGTTAGAGATGAATAGAAAAATATTTCAAATCACAGGTGAAACGGAAGACCTGGAAAAAACCAAAACTCTCATCGAATCCTTCCAACAAAAGATCGCAGACCTGGAATCCGATGACAAAAAGAAAAAAAAGAAACAATAATCGACGTTTTTCCCCCGTTTCCACAGTCTAGTACTTAGAACGGGCATTACCTTTCAAAGGAGAAACAGAAATATGGCATTAACAGAAGTCAATGACGCCAATTTCAAAGCAGAGACTGCAAGCGGTATGGTACTTGTAGATTGTTGGGCGGAATGGTGTGGTCCTTGTCGTATGGTTGCGCCGGTGTTAGATGAGCTTTCCACTGAAATGTCTGAAATCAAAATCAAAAAGCTGAATGTTGATTTCAACCAAAAGACAGCACAAGAATTAGGAATTCAATCCATTCCAACTCTACTTCTTTACAAAGATGGGGTTTTAGTTGATAAAGCGATCGGAGCACTTCCGAAGCCGCAAATCAAAAAATTCATCGAAAACCACAAATAGGAAGTCGACGCTCCCCTCATGGTAAGTTCAGAACCAAACGGTTTCATAGCGCTCTCCAGAGGGGGGTACCTAGTAGATACTTCGGAAGGATACATCCAATTCGGATCTCCTCCCGAAACGATCAAAGACACTATGGGTCTTGAAAAAAAGACTCCCCTCGTATTCGTATTACCCAATAAATTCTTTCATGTGGAAAAAGGAATCAGCGTAGCTGAACTTGAATTTCCCATCTATTTTAACTTTTTTTTCCGGGGAGGAAAAAAAACCTTCATCGTCTGCACCCAAGAACAGAAAGAACAACTAACAATCGTTTTAGGTGAATCCCTGATGGGTCCTGCAGAGCTCAACCTTGCTTCCGAATTCATAGACGGAGAAGCCACTTTCGGGTTTCCCGATATCAAAGCGGAAATGGCATACTTCCGTAGTTATAAATCCATGGACGATGTTGTGGAATTTATATTGTTTGATGAAAATCAAAAAGTTAAATTCGGCGGGATTACCATAGAGCACCTGCCATCTAACGAATTTTTGGTGGTCGATCAGGATCGTAAAACGAAGATCCCCGGTGAAGTGGATTTCCATGTTAAATTCGATATTGGAAAAAGATTACTGGAACCGTTTCAGCCGCCTCTGATAGGAATCACTTGCCTCGGTCCTTCCCATGGTTTTGATCCGAATGACAACACCTCCGGTTTTATCATTTGGCTGAACGGCCAAGGAATTATGGTGGACCCGCCTGTGAATTCCACAGAATGGCTTCGCGAATCCAATGTTAACCCTAAATTCATCAACTCCATCATTCTCACCCATTGCCATGCGGACCACGATGCGGGAACATTTCAAAAAATCCTGGAAGAATCAAAGATTACGATCTATGCAACTGCAACCGTGATGGAATCTTTCCTACGCAAATACTGCAGTTTGACTAAGATTCCCAGAAAAGAAATCACTGATTTATTCGATTTTATACCTGTAGTCATCGGTCGTCCCACAATTATCAACGGTGGAGAGTTTTACTTTCATTATGCGATCCATTCCATTCCTTCCGTAGGTTTCGAATTTTTCTTCCAGGACCAATCTTTCTATTATACTTCCGATCACCTGAATGATCCGGAAGCATTCGAAGATATGTATAAAAAGGGAGTTCTACCGGAAACTAGGTTCCAATTTCTAAAAGATTTTCCCTGGGATCGCAAAATCATCTATCATGAAGCAGGAGTCCCTCCCCTTCACACAAGAATCAGTTATCTCGCAACTCTTCCCGAAGAAGTACAAAAAAGAATTACAGTCTATCATATTGCTTCCAAAGATATGCCGACGGGCACTCATCTAACGCTTGCTAAATTCGGAATTGAAAATACGCTTTATCCTGAAATCACTCCACCGAAACACCAGGATGCTTTCAAACTTTTGGAAATTTTATCCCAGATTGATATTTTCTCCGGTTTCCCGATCGAAAAGGCCAAAGAATTTTTACAAATCGTAAAAGAAGAAAAATTCCGCCGAGGAGAACAGATCATCATAAAAGGCATCAAAGGTGATCGTTTTTATATCATTGCCTCGGGGAATGTCCGGTTCGAAGGTTTATCAGGGGATCATTCCGCTGTAAAACGATATGGTACTTATGAATACTTCGGCGAAGCTTCTTTGATACTAGATACTGTTCGCCAAGCGGATGTTTATGCGGAAACGGATGTGGTTGCATTGACAATCGATAAAACCAGGTTCCACCAATTCATTCGTGGCTCGAAATTACATGAAAACCTGGTCAAATTGAATTCCATTCGGGAAACAAATACCTGGAAAACCCTGACGGAATCGCAAACATTCCGGGGACTTACCAGTTATCAAGTGACTCAGCTGGAATTGATTCTGAAATTTGAAACAATCAGATCCGAAGATGTTCTGATCGAAGAAGGACATTCCTTCGAAAAAGCATTTATCGTAAAATCAGGAACCGTTGTAGTTATGCAACACCACCGCACCATCCGCGAATTGGGTCCCGGTGACTTTGTCGGCGAAATTTACCCTCTTACCAAGAAACTACCTTCCAGCTATACATTCATTGCTTGGCCCGGCACAGAACTCTATGTGTTGGGACAAGAAGACGCAATCCAATACATCAAGAAAAATCCAGGCGTCTATATGAAACTGAACACTGTTTATAATTGACCTATTTTCGCCATTCTTTTACCATAGGGATGCAAAGGAGTCAAACCGCATGGATCGAATCCTGCCTTTTACAGAAGAGCACCAACAATTCCGAGAAATGACTCGGAAATTTTTTGAAACAGAAGTCAAACCCCATCATGAAGAATGGGAAAAGAATCATATCGTCCCGAAAGAAGTCTGGAGAAAAGCAGGCGAATACGGCTTACTTTGTCCGAATGTAGATCCCGCTTACGGTGGTGCAGGCGCTGATTTTCTATACAATGTTATCATCATTGAAGAGTCCGCAAAAGTAGGAAACAGCGGTTTTTTTATCTCTCTCCATAACGATGTAATTGCTCCTTATATTTCCACTTATGCAAACGATGAACAAAAGAAACGTTGGCTACCGAAATGTGTTTCCGGAGAAAGCATACTTGCCATTGCAATGACCGAGCCGGGTGCCGGATCGGATTTAAAATCTCTCAGAACCAGTGCTGTAGATAAGGGAGACCACTACATTGTAAACGGCCAAAAAACTTTTATCTCCAACGGTCAACTGTCGGATCTCATCATAACAGCCGTTAAACATGACAACGGAACAATATCTCTACTTATGGTCGAGGAAGGAATGGAAGGATTCGAAAGAGGAAGAAACCTTGACAAGATCG